>NZ_JAEHBI010000001.1:0-338329 GCF_016483705.1 Bacillus cereus group sp. N6 | reverse complement strand
CATTATCAAATGAAACAGTACCGTCACACATTACAAGAAAGAGGTATCGTACAAAGTATGTCTCGTAAAGGCAACTGTTATGACAACGCAGTAATGGAGAATTTCTTTGGAATCATGAAGTCTGAATTTCTCTACATAAAACAGTTTGAAAGTGTAGAGAAATTCAAAATAGAATTAGAAAAATATATAGATTATTATAATACAAAACGGATAAAGGCAAAATTAAAGATGAGCCCGGTGCAATACCGGACTCACTTTTATCAAGCTGCCTAATGAAATAACCGTGTCTAACTTTTAGGGGTCACTTCACTACAACGGAAGTATTAGCTTTTTTATATTTTCTCTAAACGTAATGGTTAATATTTAGAATAGATATTCAGCCAATCTTTAAATTAGATATAGGCTTATTAATATGCTATATTCAATGGACCTATAGTGACTGTGGTGAAAAAAGCAGCGTTAAAATTAATAGGTCTTTCATATGATGCTAAACATGAGATAAGAATAAGGAGATAGAAATAAAATGGAATTCTGAGAATCAAGTTTTATTGAGAAGCAAACGATGTGGGGATTTGAACCTACTGAATCTGCAATTTTGACAAAAGACTTTTTTGTGGAAAACAATGTTAAAGACATCTTAGTTCCGGGTATTGGATACGGAAGAAACGCAAAGGTGTTTATCGAAAATAGTATAAATGTAACAGGTATTGAAATTTCAAAAACAGCCATCGATTTAGCAAGAGAAAACGGGCTAGAAGATGTTAGTATGTATCACGGTTCGGTAAACGAAATGCCTTTTGATAATAAACTATATGATGGGATATTTAGTTATGCACTTCTCCATTTGTTGAATGGGGAGGAGCGAGAGAAATTTATTAAAGATTGTTATAATCAGTTAAAACCAGGCGGGTATTTGGTTTTTACAACAGTTTCTAAAAAAGCGCCAATGTATGGAAAAGGAAAACAGTTGGATAAAGACTATTATGAGGTAATGGAAGGCGTAAAAATGTTCTTCTGTGATTCTGAATCTGTAAAACAAGATTTTAATAAATATGGACTAGTACAAGTTTCAGAAATTGACGAACCAAATAAGAACATGGTAAATAAACCTTCAATTAATTTCTTAATGATAAAATGTAAGAAAGAACTATAAATAAAAGTTATTAACAATTACTAAAGATGTATATATTGATTATGCACAAATAAAAAGGACAAGCATATAATAGAAATACCTATTAACTTTAAGTAACCTTAACTTTCTTTAATAGGGTATCTCAAAATCCCCAAAAAGAGCACTTGCGGAAACAAGTGCTTTTTTATTTTTTGTTTAATAAATATTAAAAGGTAAAAATCTCATACAATAAAAATGAATTAGAAGGAAAGGGTCACATCTTAATTATACGATTATTTCTGAACGACAAAAGTAATAGCATTTGTTTTTAATTGAATGTGTCTTTCGTTTCGGACTATATTATAAGCTAATTCTTTTATTTCAACTTTCATTTCTTGCCAGTCTTCATAAATATTTTTTAATAGATGTATCATTTTATCAGTAGGAAGATTAATTTCAATTAAAGCAACTAATTCTTCATTCGTATGTAAGTCAATTTCTTGTATGTTCGAGTTAATAATGAAACAATTGATACCACCAGCTTTTGTACCTTTTTTCATAGAATGGAGCACGTTTTTTAAATCTTCTTCTGATTTGACATGCTCTAAACTTGATACTGCAACGATATAATCATAAGTATCAGGTTGGATGTAGTAGTTTTCAATTGCTGCTTGTTCTGTTTTTATGACTTCAAATACATCATGTTCTTTGCTGTAAGTTTGTAATTTTGTTAAGGCGGAATCGAGTAAGTCCACACATGTAACAGTGCTGCTAGTATTTTGTATCTTTTGTGCAATTGGAATACTATTTCTTCCAACGCCAGAGCCGAGATCAAGTACTTGTAAGTTATTTTGTCCTTCAAAGTACTCCAGTAAGTCCATAACTGTTTTAACCGGTTTGTAAAGCCAAGAGCCAGTTTCAAATAGTTTATATTGTTCATAGCAAAGGTCATGATATTTTTTTTCTTCGTGTCTTATGTAATCGATACGGTTCATATAGTTTCAGCTCCAATATTTTCATTCCAACATGGCCCTTCAGCTAAACTTGCTTTAGCATCTAAAACTAATTCTATATTACTGATCAAGATGTTCACCTCGCTTTATAAGATATTTATATAATTCGATAAGAATAGAGGTAAACCTTTAGTTAGAAGATATTAAGACTTGTACTTTGGAAAACTGATTTTATCAAGTGATTAAAAAATGTATAAACATGGAGAGGAAAATGCATATGATGTTTTATGAAATTGTTTGTTTTTCTTGTAAAAATATATTCCGTGTTTACGAGGGAAGTGAAAAATATAAACGATTTAAAGAGAAATCAAAAGGGACATATTGTTGTGATGAATGTAGTCATAAAATTCAATTAGAAGCGATAAAGCATTTATTTAGATAGAATTTCAGTTCGGAAAAGTTTGACAATAAAAGTGTTATAAATTATCATATGAAAAACTAATATTTAAAATGGCATGGAAAAGAAGAGTAGTTGAGAAAGGATACATACAGAGAGCTCTGGTAGCTGAGAAAGAGCGGTATACATCTTAATGAAAAAAGACTTGGAGCTGCGCAAGGAACTAATTTGTTTAGGGATGGTGCGACGGGTTCTTCCGTTATAGAGATAGGGTATAAGCATATTTTGCCGTACCTGAAGAGGTTAATATGGCGACGTATTAACAAACTGAGGTGGTACCGCGAAGCTAATAACTCTCGTCCTCAAGATGAATAATCTTGGGGGTGGGAGTTTTTTTATTGCATAAAACTGAAAGTGTGAAAGTAAAAAATCAATTGAGGTGAGTAATATATGTATTGGGCGTATGAAGTAGCACATGAATTAATAAGAAAACATCCAAACAAAGAAACTTTTGTTTGCGCATCTGGAATAAGTCCATCTGGTTCTATTCATATCGGGAACTTTCGCGAAATAATAACGACTTATTTCGTTGTAAGAGCACTTCAAGATTTAGGCAAAAAGACTTGTTTTATATTTTCATGGGATGATTATGATAGGTTTAGAAAAGTCCCTAAAAATATTGATCCATCTTTTGCAAAATATATTGGTATGCCATACTGTGATATTCCAGATCCATCTGGTTGTCATAACTCCTATGCAGAGCATTTTGAAAAAGAGTTTGAGAAATCGCTTCAAGTATTTGGGGTTGAAGTGGAATTCATATATCAACATGCTGAATATAGAAGTGGAAGATATAACAAAAACATATTAGAGGCTTTATATAAAAGAAAAGAAATATATGATATTTTAATAAGTTTTAAAACAGGAGAGTGTAGTGAAGAAGAGCGAGAGAGCTTTTATCCAGTTACATTATATTGTGAGAAATGCGGGAAAGATGCAACAACGATTACACATTTTGATGAAGTATTAAAAACAGTACGATATAAATGTGAATGCGGAAATCAAACTGAATTATCGGTATTAAATACAAATAAAATGAAACTGAATTGGAAAATCGATTGGCCGATGAGATGGATGATAGAGGATGTTATTTTTGAACCGGGCGGAAGAGATCATTCTTCGGAAACGGGTAGTTATAATGTATCAAAGGAAATTGCAATGAAAATATTCAATCGTGAAGCTCCTCATTATGTTGCTTATGATTTCATTGGAATTAAAGGGAATCATGAAAAAATGTCAAGTTCTTCAGGGAATAGTATTACACCTAATGATTTGTTAAAAGTGTATTTACCAGAAGTGATTCTTTTTATGTTTGCTAAATATAGACCAAACGCAGCTTTTCATATCGGTCTTGATGAAGATGTGATTCGCAATTATACAGAATATGAACGATTGAAAGAAAGTTATGAGAATAAAACGCTCAAAAATGAAGATTTATTTGATGCAATTAAACTTTCTAGAGTTGATAGCAGAATTAAAGAATATCCGAAATTTAATCAAGTAGCAGGAACGTTACCGCTATTAAATTTTGATTCATCTATTTTACAAGGTATATTAGAAAAAATAGATAGGAATTATGCATTAGAGGATATGATAGCGATAAGCAAACGTGCAGAGTATTGGGTTAGAAACTTTCAAACTGAAAAATTAATTGCTGTAAATCAAGAGAGAAATATAGAGTTTTACAACACATTAGATGAAAAGCAGAAAGAGTGGCTAGTAGAAGCTTGCACCATACTTCGTTCTAACAAAGATTACTCTAACTTAATGGAGCAATTGTATTCGATTTGTCATCATGAAAATAAAAAAATAATGAAAGAAAATCAAAAACAATTATTTATTATTATATATAAGCTCATTATGAATCAATCCAGTGGCCCTCGAATACCATTATTAATACATGTAGTAGGCATCGAAAAGTTTATCACATTATTAGATTTCTAAAAAATAAAGGGAACGCAAGTACTCAGCTAAGTACTTGCGTTTCAAATTTTGCTACCGTGAATACATTTTCGGACATTCATCACCACTAGGTTCATAAAAACAATGGCTTTTAAACTGTCCTACAAACGGCTGGTTATACCATTCAGGCGGACAAGCACCAACTGGACGGAAATACCAAAGAGCCCATCGTGCTGGCCAACGCCATTCACCTTGTAAAACTTTTCTAGCGATATCCTTTTCTGATTCGCGAGCACGCTGATAAAAATATCCGTATTGCACTGCTTCAAATCCGCCAGGGCTTTGATATACTGCATCACGTACAGTACAGTTCGAAGTTGTTTAAAATCTAAGCAATCACAAAATACACGATTTACTACTACGCAACCAACAAGTTGTTCACCTTGTCGACCTTCTCCTTCAGCTTCAGCACGAATTAAACGAGCTAGTAAATCAACATCGCTTTCGTTATATGGAATAAGGGGCATAGTGCTACCACCTTTCTTTACCTGTTATAGTAAAGAGTGTATGTATGAAAATAAGCTAGGTGCTTTTCTATATGTAAATTTATTAATTTTTCAAAGGAGCTTTTGTGAAAAAAGCTAATTAGTAATTGTAGACTAATATAAAAGGGGAGAGATAAAATGTATCGAATTCATAAAGACCATATTATTTACGCAATGTCACCAGAAAACAAACAATGTATGGAAGTAGAAATTGGGAGTCGTCTTGTATTTGAAACATATGATTGCTTTGAAAATCAAATTGATTCTGAAGATGTTGCGTTTCAAGAATTAGATTGGGACCGAATTAACCCAGCGACTGGACCTGTATATATCATTGGTGCAGAACCTGGTGATATATTAGCCGTAACGATTGAAAAAATTAAAATTGCAGAGCAAGGCGTTTTAACTACAGGTGCAAATCTTGGTGTAATGGGTGAAGAGCTAAATGAAAATACAGTGAAAATTGTCCCGATACATAATGAACATGTTTTATTTTCAAATGAACTGCAAATCCCGATTAATCGAATGATTGGTGTAATTGGTACTGCGTCGAAAGAAGAGAGCATTTCATGTGGCACACCGCATGATCACGGCGGGAATATGGATTGTAAAGAAATAAAAGAAGGGACAACATTATTATTACCTGTAAATGTTCCTGGTGCTCTATTAGCATTAGGCGATTTACACGCAGCGATGGGTGATGGTGAAATTGGTGTTAGTGGAGTAGAGGTTGCTGGTGAGGTGACGGTAACTGTTCAGATTATAAAAGGAAAGAAATGGCCACTACCAATGGCGATCCAAAAAGAAAAACTTATGACGATTGCTTCAGAGAAATTGTTAGATGATGCAGCGAATCGCGCTGTACGTAATATGGTGACATTTTTACATGAAGAATTAGAAATGTCTAAAGCTGATGCAACACTTTTATTATCAGCTGCAGGCGATTTAAGAGTTTGCCAAGTTGTAGATCCACTGAAAACAGCACGAATGGAACTAGGTATGGACTATGTGGAGAAGCTGGGTTTTAATTTGAGTAAATTTCATATTAAATAAGAATAATAGAAGAAGGATGCTGTTGTATAAAAGTATTCTTTTTTAATTTACGGATTTAATAAAAAAAGGTAGTATTTATTTTATATTATTGTAAATAAGATTGTGGATCGAAAAAGGAGTTAACAAATGGTTAAAATTATGATTGTAGAAGACGATATGAAAATTGCAGAACTATTATCAACACATGTTGCGAAATACGGGTATGAAGGAATTATTGTATCGGATTTTCAAAATGTATTAGACATTTTTTTAGAAGAACAACCAGAGTTAGTTTTATTAGATATTAATTTACCGAGTTTTGATGGGTACTATTGGTGTCGTCAAATTCGTGGAGTTTCTACATGTCCGATACTATTTATTTCAGCCCGTGAAGGCACGATGGATCAAGTTATGGCACTAGAAAACGGTGGTGATGATTTCATTTCAAAGCCATTCCATTACGAAGTGGTAATGGCTAAAATTCGTAGTTATTTAAGACGTGCTTATGGAGATTATGCACCGAAAGTAGAAGAACGGATGGTTGAGCAACAAGGTCTTTGTTTATATCCTGAAAGGCTTGTATTGAAATTGCGTAATCAAGAGATTGATATAACGAGAAACGAAGCCATTTTATTAGAAATGTTAATGAAAAATTATCCGCGTGTTGTGGGTAGAGAAGTGTTGTTAAATAAATTATGGGATAGCGAATCTTATGTTGATGATAATACTTTAAGCGTAAATACAACTCGTGTGCGTAAAAAGTTAAAAACATTACAGATTGAAGATGCAATTGAAACGATTCGTAGTGTCGGTTATAGATTGCATATAACTTGGGATAACGGTATAGAGAAATGATAAAATTATTTATTCGTGATCATATACCACTTATTTGTTTTACAGTAATCCAGCTACTAGCCATATTTCTTGTATATTGGTTTGATGGGCATAACCATATTGCAACGGCATTATATGCAATGTTTTTAGGTGTCTTTTTTATGGTAGGCTATTTAGTATTTCGTTACTTTACTCATCGTACGTTCTATGAACGATTAGCAAATCCGTTGCATTCTTTGGATGATTCTGTTCAAAAATCAGATTTTGCAGTTTTATCTACTGCGCTTCAGGACTTACTTGAGGTGCAATATCGACATTATCAAAATCAGCTGCAAATACAAGAGAGAAAAAATAATGATCATTTAACCTTTATGAACCAGTGGATACATCAAATGAAAACACCTTTATCTGTAATAGAATTAATTACACAAGATGAAGTCGATCCACGGTTTGAAAGTATTAATGAGGAAACAGATAGGCTGAAAAAGGGATTAGAGATGGCTCTGTATGTCGCACGTTTAGAGGCATTTACACAAGATTTTCATGTGGAAAAAGTACAGCTACATAAAATAGTGAATGATTCCGTGCATGAACATAAACGCTTCTTTATCCGAAATTTTGTATATCCAGAGCTTAAAATTGATAAGGACATTATTGTAGAAAGTGATGCAAAATGGTTACAATTTTTAATTGGACAAATACTATCGAACGCGATCAAATATTCATCTGGTAGTCGAGAGAAGATTAAAGTAAATGCTTGTAAGGAAGGTAATAACGTTATACTTGAAATTGTCGATAGTGGTGTGGGGATGCCGAAGCAAGATTTACCTAGAGTATTTAAACCTTTCTTTACAGGGGAAAATGGCAGAGATTTTAAAGAATCAACTGGAATGGGGCTATATCTTGTATATGAAATTACGAAACAATTAGGACATAGTGTAGAAATCCATTCAGAAGTTGGTAAAGGTACCGTTGTACGAATTATATTTTTTAATGTGTAAATAAGTGATCTAGGCTAAAGAACTGTGGAGATAAGTTTTTTAGCCTTATTTTATCCCGCTTTAATGGGCAGTAAAACCCCCTACCTCAAAATTCAGCGAAAGCAAAGAAGTTAGGTGGGGGTCGGGCTGCCCATAAAAGTCCGATTGGTTCAACTAATAATCAGTGGGGGATGAAGAAAACCCCTATTGATTAAGGTTTCACTTTATAGCGATTATATGAAATGGTAAAAGGTCATCTTAGTATGTATAATGACACGCTAATAAATACGATTGTTAAATTAGAAGTATTTAATAAAAAGCTGATAAATAGTTTTTGTAAGAAAAAAGCCACCCCTTTGAAAGAGATAGCTTCATGAATCCATCCTATGAATAAGTGTATCAACACTAATAAGTATAATGTTCGAATTCTTGATATGTTTTGTGGATTATAATAGAATTAGTCTTTTGTTTTTTCATGATACAGTATTGTAATTAAGTAAACAAACTTAATAATTTATATCCAATTAATCCTAAAATAATGATAGGAACCATCATTAAGAAAGAAGAAATTCGATTAGCATTAGAGCGTTCTAATACAAGAATCAAGATAATGCCGACTATCACTTCGGTATATCCAACAGGTAACATGTGACTATATTCTTCAAAATTTAAAAGAATATGAAGTCCATCCGTTACAAAAACTCCACTAATAAGCGCGCTTCCGAATTTATGAAGTGGATTTGTAGTATCTTTCCATAGAAAACCTGCAATTCCAAAGATAGTTCCTCCTATAAATGCACATACAATCCATACAGATATAAAATAAATAGAGTGAGCTACATTTTTAATAACTATTGCATAACCATAGTAGCCTAATATCATGCCGAGTAGCGCAAGGATGCCAGAAAGTATAGCTGTACGTTTAGAATAACTCAAGCTAGCCACGAAAAAGGATGGAACTAACCAAACGCTTCCTAGGTTAACTAATGAATTCCAATTTCCTGGAAGTATACCTTGCCCCAATTTAGTTAGTATACCAACAATTACTCCTACTATAATCGGGATGAGAACGATCCTTAAAATAATATTTGATTTTGTAATTTTTAATGTTTTGTCCATAAATTCAATCCTTATATTAATATTTTCTGTAAACATATAATATCTTATTATAGGAGAGTAATCAATAAAAATTTATCGAAAAACAATAAGATATTATTGGATAACGAATAACATATAATTAATCATAAATTTATATAAAAATTATATAAGAGGGGGTACTTAGGGTTTTACTTTTTGGGGAAATATAAAGCAAGTAGTACAATAAATGCTGTTTGTTCAAAATGAATTTAAGAAATGATAAATAGCCCTTGAAGAAAGCAAACTTTATAATAGCACATATAATTGCATTTACTCATACAGTACTATCATGGTACAATATGGTTACTAACGACGGAAAGGAATGATGGGTGGACGATGATTAACTAATCTTATTTTTAAATGTTGAAATTCAATAAATTTCAATTTCTAAAAAATAGGATTAGTCTGCCCAATTTCCATACAACGGTATTGCTATTTATGTTGTGTAATAGCTTATTTGGGTATAAATATTTTAACGACTAATCCTGCCAAATTTATTTGGGAGGATTTTTTTATTCTCCCTTAATGAAAGGGATCGGTATTATGAAAGAACTATTAAAATTAAATGATGTTTATGTTGAAATAAAGGAAAATACTTTGTTAGAGAAAATGAATGTGACAGTAAAACAAGGGGATGTTATCGGATTAATTGGTAAAAACGGGGCTGGTAAATCAACATTACTTCAATTAATAAATGGGAAGATTGAACCGTCAAAAGGTACTGTTGAATGGCTTCAAATGAATATGACAACTGCATATGTTGAACAAGAAAAAGAATCTTTCGTTAGCAAGGATATGATTGCAAAAGAAGCAGAACTACTTGCGAAATGGGGCGTGCCAACGAATGATTTCCTTACTTTAAGTGGTGGTGAAAAGCTAAAAGTTCGATTAGCAAAAGGGTTTGCCCAAAATCCTAATGTCTTAATATTAGACGAACCGACAAATCATCTAGATGAGATGAGTACGGAATTTCTTATTAAACAAATAAAAAATATGAAAGGTACAGTTATCGTCGTATCACATGATCGATATTTTTTAGATGTTGTTGCGACTAGAATATGGTCAATTGAGGATAAGAAATTAATTGATCATAGCGGGAATTATACGAGTTATATGAAAGCACGTGAGCATAAAAGAATGACGCAACAGCGTGAATATGAAAAACAACAAAAGAAAATAGAACAAATAGAAACTCATATAAAAGAATTAAGTTCATGGTCACAAAAGGCACATGCCCAGTCTACAAAACAAGAAGGAGTTAAAGAATTTTATCGTGTAAAGGCGAAGCGAATGGACGCGCAAGTTAAATCGAAACGAAAGCGTCTTGAAAAAGAGCTGGAGAAAACGAAAGTAGAACGTGTGAAAGAGGATTATTCAGTTGAATTTTCTATTCAAGCGAGTAAAAAAGTAGGAAAACGTTTCTTAGAAGTAAAACAATTGCGGAAAGAATTTAATAGACGAACATTATTTGAAAACGTTAATTTTACAATTCAGCACGGTGAGAAGATTGCGATTATTGGACCAAACGGTAGCGGGAAAACAACATTACTGAAGATGATTATGGGAACGGAAACTGTTGAAGGAGAAGTATGGATTTCACCTGCAGCAAACATCGGTTATTTAACACAAGAAGTATTTGATTTACCACTTGATAAAACACCAGAAGATTTATTTTATAAAGAGACATTTGAAGAAAGAGGAAAAGTCCAAAATTTAATGAAACATTTAGGATTTGAATCTTCCCAATGGAAAGAGCCGATTGAATATATGAGTATGGGGGAACGAGTAAAATGTAAGCTCATGGCTTATATTTTAGATGAAAAAGATGTACTTATTTTAGATGAACCGACGAATCACCTTGATCTACCTTCGCGTGAACAGCTTGAAAATACATTAGCTGAGTATAATGGAACACTCGTTATCGTTTCTCACGATCGATATTTTCTGGAGAAAACAACTAATACAAAACTCGTGTTTTTAAACAATACGATACAAAAACAGCTAGAAGAACCTACGAAAACAAGGGATGAAATTGAAGAGCTACGTTTAACGTTAGAAACAGAAAGACAAGAAGTATTAGGAAAATTAAGCTTTTTAACTTCTAAAGACAAAGAATATAAAGAACTAGATGAACGGTTTATGGAACTTACGAAGCAGATTAAGGCGCTTTAACGTAAGGAAGGGGGATTAAGATGGGAGAAGAGAGTTTGACTAAGTTATTTAGAATAGATTGTGGTGATATATACCTACAAGAGTTTACGGTCAAAGATGCAGAGAGTATTTATAAAATAGCAAATCAACCAGAAATAGAAAAGTTTTTACCAGACTGGAAATCAACGAAAGAACAAAGAGTTAATTGGGTTACAAATGATGAAATACCAGAAAACAAAGCGTTTCTTCATGCTGCTAGAACTAGGAATAACATAGATGATCACATATTAAGACTAGGAATATTTAAGAAAACCACAAATGAATTTATTGGATGGTGCTGCACAGGCATGAAAGATGAACTCCCTGCACCGAACAGAGAAATTATGTATGCTGTTTCAAGTGAATATCATAATAATGGATATGCAACGAAAGCAACTAAAGGACTGATTGATTATTTGTTTAAAAATACAAATGTGGATGTCCTTAACGCAATTGCATTAATAAACAACGCACCATCAAATAAGGTCATTGAAAAATGTAGATTTACTTATTTGGGTCAACAGATGATAGAAAATCAAATTTATAATCATTATGTATTGAGTAAATCCGAATGGATAAAAAATAGCGCTCTTTAAAAGGAGCGAAAATGTAATGAAATCATTAAAAAGCTTAGAGCTAAAGTTCTAAGCTTTTTTGCATTGTGTGCTTTTCACCGAAAACAGATGTATTAAGTTGTACATGCAAGAACCATTTTATAAACAACATATTTGAAAAGGGATTTGGAATATTTTGTCGAAAGTGTTTATTTGTGAAAACACTAAATTTTCACTCTAATAATTCTGTAAATGAATTACCTTAAGCTTTAATAAAAGCATAAAGGGAACAAGGAGTTTGTATCTAAAATTAACGGTTAAGTGTTAGTGGATTACATTTTTAAAAAGTATGAAATAGTTTAAACAAGGGAGGAGAAAGCTTATTATACTTTGGTTTCGTGACTTACCACAAATAAGTATGGATTTGTCAGAATGGACTCCTTTTATACAAAATGATTGGCACCGAAAATATTATATGAAGTTTGTATATGTACTTCAAATCATTATTTTTCTAATACCGTATTATTTTGGAGCAAGTTTCACTCATATTAATATATTTTATCTTATCATTTTAGGTATTTTAGTCTTCATCATTCATGAATATCTACACGTTATTGTTATAAATAAAATGGGGGATATTAGCTTAACTTGCAGCGGAATATTTTTTTGGTTAAATACAAATGCAATTCTATCCAAAACGCGTTTTTGGATCTTTATGAGTTTACCTATTATTGTACTATCGGTCATTCCTGGCATTATATCATCTTTTGTATCAGGCAATTTTAAGTCAATCTTATTATTTGTATGTTGGATAAACGCAATAATTTCTGCTTCAGACATATACAATTCTTTGTTAATTGCGATCAAACCGAAGCAATCAATTTTTTGTAGAGGGTATTATAAAGTGAAAAAGAATTAAAATGGTGACGCAAAAACATTTCAATTAAAAGCGTTAGTTAAAAATATAATTTTGGGAAGGAAAAGACCGATAAAGCAATCGGTCTTTTCTCATTTTTATAATAAAGATTTGATATACAATTGTATTTTCTACCACTATACAATTATTATAAGATAGTTATGCGTTAATTTTAATTTGAAAATAATTTTATTGTCAGTTTTTTTAGAAATCTTACAAGCGTGTAAGATAAATGAAAGATGAATCAATATGAGCATTAAGACAATTCATTTACACTCTATTGTGAGAAGTGCAAATGAAGGGAGAAGAGAAATGGAAATTTTACATGCGAAAAATATTAGTAAAGTATATAAAGGGAAAATACCTTTTAAAGCATTAGTAGATATTGATTTATCAATTCAAGAAGGTGAATTTATAGGGATCATGGGGCCATCAGGTAGCGGGAAAACAACGTTATTAAATATGGTATCTACTATCGATTCTCCAACATCAGGAGAAATAGTAATAAACGGTACAAACCCTTTCCAGTTATCATCAGAAGATTTAGCTTTATTCCGTAGGAAACAATTAGGATTTGTTTTCCAATCATTTAATTTACTTAGCACGCTTACAGTGAAGGAAAATATCGTATTGCCAATGACATTAGATGGCGTTTCTGTGCAAGAAATGAACAAATGCGTACAAGAAATCGCAGAGAAATTAAATATTACAGATATATTGAATAAAAGAACGTTTGAAATATCAGGAGGCCAAGCTCAAAGAACAGCAATTGCTCGTGCAATTGTTCATAAGCCGCAATTATTACTTGCAGATGAACCAACAGGGAATTTAGATTCTAAATCTTCAAATGATGTAATGGAGATGTTAGATACTCTAAATAAGGAAGAAAAAGCTACGATGATGTTAGTGACTCATGATCCGTATGCAGCGAGTTTTTGCAGCCGAGTAATTTTTATTAAAGATGGTCAACTATATAACGAAATTTATCGTGGTGAAAGCAGGCAAGCATTTTATCAAAAGATTATGGATGTCCTTTCTTTGTTAGGAGGGAAAAGGCATGACTTTTCGTCAATTCGCATTTAATAATATTTTTCGTAATAAGCGTACATATGCTGCCCATTTTTTAAGTAGTGCATTTTCTATAATGATTTTCTTTACGTATGCTCTTTTATTATTCCATCCTGATTTACAGGGGGAGTTGAAATCGACAAGTAAAACAATAAGTACATTTGGTACATTAGGATTTGAAGTTTCTCAAGGTTTGATTTTTGTCTTTTCATTCTTCTTCATTTTATATTCAGTGAGTTCGTTTTTAAAAACGCGTAAGAAAGAATTTGGCATTTTAATGATGCAAGGCATGTCAATGAGACAGCTTAAGAAGTTATTGTTAATTGAAAATATGTTAATTGGACTTGGTTCGATTTGTATTGGGATTCTTATCGGCCTCGTATTTTCTAAACTAGTTTTATTAATAAGTGCCAGTGTATTAATGATTAGTAACGGCTTACCTTTTTATATGCCAGTGAAGGCGGTATTATTAACTGGCATCACGTTTCTATTCTTATTTTTAATTGTTTCGCTAGTTACTTTTAAAATGATAAAAGTAACAGAACTTGTGGAACTTATTCAAGCAGGGGAAAAGCCAAAGCCTGAACCGAAATCGTCAATTTTATTATCAATTTTTTCTTTATTTAGTATAGGATATGGCTATATTTTAGTATTTCGCTTTATCCCAAGTTATAGTTTTATTACGCTCGGAATGGGTGTTCTCCTAGTAATTATAGGAACGTACTTTTTATATACACAGTGTAGCGTTTATATATTGCATCTTGTGAAAAGGAGTGAATCTTTCTTTTTAAAGAGAACCAATATATTAACATTTTCAGAATTAATATACCGTATGAAAGATAATGCAACAATGTTTTTTATAGTATCTATTATTTCAGCAGTTGCTTTTACAGCAATTGGCACGACAGCAGCTCTTGGAAACAAAGATTTGGTAAGGATGACAAACCCGTATACATTTCTGTATACAGCTCCTGATAAAAATAAAATAACGGATAAACATCTCTCGATTATAAAAAAACATCTTGCTGATTCTAATATTCCATATCGAATGGCTTCCACTTCAGATATTTATACAGAAAGTAATGTAAATGTAATGAAGTTAAGTGAATATAACGAACTTGCGAGAGCACTCGGGTACCAACAAGAAACGATTGAAAAAGAAGATGAAATGTTATTAATCCCTGGAGTCGTATCACAAAAACAAGAGTTTAAAAATGGTGATTATAAAAAGAATATTGAAGTCATTCAAGGCGATTGGACAAAGACATTTTATGTGAAAAAAACTGTAGATAATTTAGTTTTGCCACACGATATGGAAGGGATTAATATTGCGATTCAAGATCATGTGTATGATGAAATTCCGCTTAATAGTAATCTAGATTTTGAAAATATTATTCAATATCGAACTTATGGATTTGTTGTAGATGATTGGATAAAAACGAAAGAGATTTCAAACCAATTAAGTGACATATTCGATCAAGATCCTAGAGACATACATTTTGAATTTAGAGCACTAACTATAGAGTTGTTAAGTGCAAAACAAACGAATGGGTTATTACTTATGGCAAGTGTTTTAGTTGGAATCGTCTTCTTTACTTTCGCTGCTAGTTTTATTTATTTCCGGTTATATACTGATTTGGACCGCGATCAGCAGCAATATAAGATGATTTCGAAAATGGGATTAAGTAAACGAGAGTTAAAAAAAGTTGTAACAAGACAATTAGTATTAATGTTCTTCTTACCGATTATAGTTGCAGTGATTCATACTGTGGTCGCTTATATGGCATTACAACAATTAGTCGATTTTTCTATTATGAATAGCTCTATCATAATTTTAATTTCATTTATATGTATACAAGTTTTATATTTCTTTATAACTCGTTGGCGTTACTTACAAAAGCTTTATAAAACTATGGAACAGTAGAGAATATCAGCAAGTAAGATTGCAGAAAAGCATGTAAAAAAACAATTTGAGTTATGAAAGGAACTGTGATGAAAAAACCACTCTCTATTTTCATATTAAGTATATTAATTTTAATAAGTTTAAGTGCATGCTCTAAAAATGAAAACAGATTTCCAGCTAACGGCGTATTAATCATTGGAGATGAGAATCATACTTCAACAATTATGAATCGTTATAAGGAAAATACGAAAGAACATGAAGTTTTTTCGGTGAAAACAGGTAGATTTGACCAAAAAAGGGTTTTGATATTAAATGAATCTACTGCAAAAGCGATGATTAAAGCAAAAATTTTTCGTAAAAGAGATCATTCATCCCATTCTAAACCTTTAGATACGTTACCGAGTTTTCCAAAAGAAAGTTCACTATTATTTATAAATGAAGAAGAAAAGAATATAAAAAGTATTGAAATAGAAGGTAAAGCGATACCAGTTACATATGAAAGTGATGCTTGGCTTGGTAATAATCGAAACTATGGAACACTATGGTATGTAATTGTGGCGAAAAATAATGTGTATAAAGAAATAAAAGTAAATGAAACAAAAATACAACTTCTTCATCTGAAAAAATATTTAGGTGACGAAAAACCTAAAATGTCGACAGATAATACATTGACTAATGAATATGTAAAAGTAAGAAAGTTAATTAAAGATTTTGAGGAAGAAGTATCAGTTCAATTTGTCACGATTGGAGAAAAATCATAAAAAAGAGTTCAAGGTTGATAGGAATTTTATCAGCCCTGAACTCTTTTTAATTTTAGACCATTTAGATAACATAGTTTACATTACTTCATTTAATCGCGTCTCGCTCGGTTCTTCGATCGCATTTGAATTTTGAACTGAATTATTTTGAGATTCTTTTTCCTTACGAGACCTTTGTAGCATTTCAAGTATGATCCATAAAGGAACACCTTTATCTTTTAACATCTTCCATAAATCTAATTCGTTAAATTTATGCTCAGGTTGTTTCATTTCTTTTTCAGATGAACGAATATCAAATTTGATGGGATCATTTGATTTTTTATCTTCAAGTTTAGTAGAAGAGATAGTATTATGCTCAAGATTAGATGGAGTTATTTTAGTAGGTTGAGATAACGTATGAATATTGAATCCGATTTGCATGCCTTTTCCTCCTCCTTAAGTAATAAAATTAGTTTTCTTATAATTATTAAAGCTATTTAACATGAGGAAACTAAATCTAATTATAAATTCAAATAATAAGATTTACAAGTTATATTGTAAAAAGTAATTCCTCACTTGAATTAATATTTATCAACATTTGTGTATGTTTTCTCTATATACAATGTATATAAAATACTTTACATTATGTTTAAGTTAAGAACTCATTTTTAATAGAAAAATGTAAACGTTTTATTAGAAGGAGGAAGCATGGGGAAATTATTTTTAAAAATATGTTTATTCGCAATAGGGACTGTGTTTTTATTCGCAGCAAAAATAACTTACGCTGAAGAGAAACAACAAAATAATTATCCTATCATATTGGTGAATGGATTTGCTGGGTGGGGTAGAGAGGAAATGTTAGGGGTTAAATATTGGGGTGGTGTTCATGATATACAAGAAGATTTAAAAAGAAGTGGCTATACAGTACATACTGCTGCTGTTGGACCTGTTTCTAGTAACTGGGATCGTGCATGTGAATTATATGCGCAAATTAATGGAGGTACAGTAGACTACGGTGGCGCACATGCTGAGAAACATGGACATAATCGTTTTGGTAGAACTTATAGTGGTTTTGCACCGAATTGGAGTGAAACAAATAAAGTTCATTTAGTTGGGCATAGCATGGGCGGACAAACGATTAGAACATTAGTACAGCTATTAAAAGAAGGTAGTTTTGAAGAAAAAAATCATGTGAAAAATCATCCGAACACGAATATATCACCACTATTTGAGGGCAAGAAATCATATGTTCATAGTGTGACAACATTAGCAACTCCTCACAATGGCACGACACTTGCGGATGGTAGTCTTCTACTACCGTTCGTTAAAGATTTACTCATTACAGCTGCAAGTTTTGGAGGGAATAATAATTTATCGTTATATGATTTTAAATTGGATCAATGGGGGTTAAAAAAGAATGCTGGAGAGTCCCCTTTCCATTATACTGATCGTATTTTAAATAGTTCAATTTGGAAAAATACAAAAGACATTAGTCAATGGGATTTAAGTACAGATGGTGCAAAGGAGCTTAATAATTGGGTAAAGACGCAATCAGATGTGTATTACTTATCATATAGTGGTCATGCATCACAAGCGGCACTTATAACAGGTTTACATCTACCTCATATAACGATGAATAAGGTGTTAATGGGTAATGCGTTTTTCTTAGGTTTCTATGCAAGATATGAAGAAAATCGACCAGTAATTGATACTTCTTGGTGGCAAAATGACGGTGTAGTAAATACAAATTCTATGGTCGCGCCCTCATCTAATGCTATTGTAAATAGTAATGAGCCTTTACAGATTGGGAAATGGAATCATATCGAAACAAAAGCAAATTGGGACCATCTCGATATGGTAGGACTTAGTGTTTCAGATACGTTAGGTTTTTCTAGCATTCAAGAGTTTTATAGAACAATTGCAGAAAAGTTATTAGGATTACCGAAATAGGTAATAATAAAGCGCTCTCGATGGAATTCGAGGGCGCTTTATATTATATTGAAAGAGGGATATGGTAGAAAAATATGGGGGGATATTATGAAAGTTCAAGTTGTATTATCAGGATATGGGACAGTAGGAAGAGAGTTTATAAAATTATTAAATGAAAAATATTTATATATAAATGAATCATATGGAATAGACTTAGTGGTAAGCGCTGTATTAGGTAGAAATGTTGCAATACATAATGAGGATGGATTATCTATTCATCACTTATTAATGTATGGTGGCGGTAGCGCTGCAATTGAAGAATACATTGAACATCATCCAGAGGAACGAGCAACAACTAGCATAAGTGGAACTGTATTAGTAGAATCAACAGTTACAAACCTTAAAGATGGAAATCCAGGAAAACAATATATAAAACAAGCGATTGAGAAACATATGGATATTGTAGCAATTTCAAAAGGCGCACTCGTTACAAACTGGAGAGAAATAAATGAAGCAGCAAAAATCGCAAATGTACGAATTCGATATAGTGGTGCAACTGCGGCGGCATTACCGACACTTGATATTGGTCAATTTAGTTTAGCTGGTTGCCATATTGAAAAAATAGAAGGAATATTAAACGGGACTACAAATTATATCCTTTCGAAAATGAATGAGGAAGATATTACGTTTGAAGAAGCA
Source organism: Bacillus cereus group sp. N6 (assembly GCF_016483705.1). NCBI lineage: Bacteria > Bacillati > Bacillota > Bacilli > Caryophanales > Bacillaceae > Bacillus > Bacillus cereus group sp. N6. The sequence continues at coordinate 319,382 of NZ_JAEHBI010000001.1, read as the reverse complement.
CTGAAAGAAGCGCAAAGTAAAGGAATTGCTGAAACGAACCCAATATTAGATGTAAGTGGTTCTGATAGTGCGTGTAAATTGTTACTTTTGGCAAACAGTTTAATGGGAACAGAAAATACGCTTACTGATATACATATAAAGGGTATTGAACATGTTACAAAACAACAAATTCGAAATGCTAAAGAGCAAAATAAATATATTAAATTAATAGCTTCAGCATATAAGGATAAGGATGGTAAAGTGGCTCTTCATGTGGAACCGTACGAAATAGATAAAGATCATCCACTAGCAAAAGTAAATGGAACAGAAAAAGGAATTACGTTCTTTACAGATACGATGGGGCAAGTTACTACAATTGGTGGTGCTTCCAATCCACGTGGAGCCGCAGCAGCAGCTTTAAAAGATGTAATTAACTTATACCGCAAAGATTTATCCCTTAGTAATAGGCAGTAAAATGCCTGTTACTAAGGGATAATAATCAGTGGGTGATAATCAGCCCCATTGATTAAAGTTCCACTTTATAAGACCGTACCGCCCTTTATAAAAAATACATATGTAGTGGACCTTTTGAGAATGAAATAAATATGCAAAAATGATTGCAGGGGGTAAGGAATTGTTTAAAGATTTTAAAGTTGTGAAAGATCGTCCCGTTTATATTCAATTGAAAGATTATTTGAAAAAGATGATTATGAAAGGTCATTTGCTCGGGGATCAAAAAGTCCCTTCAACTAGGGAACTAAGTGAATTACTAAGTGTGAGCAGAAATACTGTACTCGCTGCTTATGCGGATTTAGAGCAAGAAGGACTCATTTATGCAGTTAAAGGGAAAGGGAATTTTGTAGCGAAGGTTGATATATCGAACACTTCGTCTGTTGAAATAGATTGGAAACATAAACTTAATACAGTTACCTTATTAGCGGATGAATTAGATTTAATGAAACATGGTGTTCGCTGGGAAAAAGGAATGATTGTTTTTAATAGCATTGCTCCGGACGAAAAGCTATTTGATGTGGAAAATTTCAAAAGAGCTTTTCTTACTCGTATGTCCATTGAAGGGGATGTCGTATTAAACTACGGATACGCAAAAGGTTATAGACCTTTAATGAATTATCTACTTCATTATATGGAAATGAAAGGTGTAGATATTTCGAACAAAGATATTTTAATTACAAATGGATTTACAGAAGGATTAGACATCGTGCTATCCTCGTTATCGAAGAAATCAGGGCGGGTTATTTGTGAGAATCCAACTCACCATGCTGCATTGAAGCTTTTCCGTTTACATGGACTTGAAGTTCACGGAATTAATATGAATGAAGATGGCATCGATACGAACGAAGTAGAAAAAAGTTTGCGTGAAAAAGAGTTTGATTTCGCATATTTAATTCCTTCCTATCATAATCCAACCGGTATTGTTACGAGTTCGGAGAAAAGAACGGAACTGATGAGATTATTCTCCAAATATAAGGTTCCTATTATAGAAGATGGATTTAATGAAGAACTACGTTATTCAGGTTCACACTTAGCACCATTATTAACTTTTGCTGGCGCTGGTAATAATGTAATTTATATTAGTAGCTTTTCAAAGGTACTTTTCCCTGGTTTACGTGTAGGCTGGATCATCGCCGATAAAGAACTGATTCATCATTTAGAAAGTGTAAAAAGAGCAAGAACGATTCACACATCTACGTTAGATCAAGCTGTTCTATTTCAATATTTACATGAAGGATATTTTGAAAAATATTTAAAAAAGGCAAGATCAGTTTATAAGAAGAAATATGAATTAGCTGTTGGGGCGTGCAACGAGTACATTCCGTTTCAAAGAATGACCGGTGATGGTGGACTTCATTTATTTATAGAGTTAGAAGAAAAAATTCATGCCCGCACACTTTTACAAAAGTGTTATGAGCAAGGGGTTACATTTTCTCCTGGAGATGTTTTTTATTCTGATGGAGGAGGAGCGACTACTTTTCGATTAGGATTTTCACGTCTGAAAGAAGAAGAAATAGTTCGTGGAATCAAAATAATCGGTGATACAATAAAAAATGAAATTTGGAGTTGAGGAAATGAGAATTGGCGTTATTATGGGTGGAGTATCCTCTGAAAAACAAGTATCAATTATGACTGGAAATGAAATGATTGCAAATTTAGATAAAAATAAATATGAAATCGTACCAATTACGTTAAATGAAAAAATGGATTTAATCGAAAAAGCGAAAGACATTGATTTTGCGCTGCTTGCATTACACGGAAAATATGGAGAAGATGGGACGGTTCAAGGCACGCTTGAAAGTTTAGGTATTCCTTATAGCGGGAGCAATATGTTATCTAGCGGTATATGTATGGACAAAAATATTTCGAAAAAGATTTTACGCTATGAAGGTATAGAAACACCCGATTGGATTGAACTTACAAAAATGGCGGATCTAAATCTTGATGAATTAGATAAGTTAGGATTTCCGTTAGTGGTAAAACCAAACTCTGGTGGATCAAGTGTTGGGGTAAAGATTGTATATGATAAAGATGAATTAATTTCAATGCTGGAAACTGTGTTTGAATGGGATTCTGAAGTAGTAATAGAGAAGTATATAAAAGGTGATGAGATTACATGTTCAATTTTTGATGGAAAACAGTTACCTATTATTTCAATCCGACATGCAGCTGAGTTCTTTGATTACAATGCAAAATATGATGATGTTAGTACAATTGAAGAAGTTATCGAACTTCCAGGAAAATTGAAGGAACGTGTGAACAAAGCGTCACTGGCTTGTTATAAAGCATTGAAATGCAGCGTTTATGCAAGGGTGGATATGATGGTAAAGGACGGAATTCCATATGTAATGGAGGTTAATACATTACCAGGGATGACACAAGCAAGTTTACTACCGAAAAGTGCAGGTGCAGCTGGTATTTATTATAGTAAACTATTAGATATGATTATTGAAACTTCATTAAAAGTAAGAAAAGAAGAAGGGTTTTAAGTAGCAGTATCATGAATGCTTTTGACAGTAACATGAAGTATGTTATGATGTATACAATACGAAAATTAAATATTTATCCACTAGGGGGGCCTATTATAGGCTGAGATCAAATGAGAATTTGAGACTCTTAGTACCTGATCTGGTTAATACTAGCGTAGGGAAGTGGGAAGACATTACTATTTTATGAATAAATACTGTCAATTTCACTTTCTTTACGTTTGTAAAGAAAGTTTTTTTATTTTACAGATTTAATAACTGTGGGTAAATACTTAAATTTTATACTTTATTGGAGGGATTTAAATGACATTTTCACAATCATTACGTCAAGAAGTAGATTCAATTTGGGAAGCTAGTTTTCATCACCCTTTTGTAAAACAACTTGGTGAAGGAACGTTAGATTTAGCTAGTTTTCGCTATTACGTACTTCAAGATTCATATTATTTGAGTCACTTCGCTAGAGTACAAACTTTAGGAGCTGCAAAGGCTCTAGAATTAGAAACGACAGCTCGTATGGCACATCATGCTCAAAATACATACGAGGCGGAATTATCTTTACATGAGAACTTTGCGAAGAAACTAGGGATAACACAAGAAGAGAAAGATAATTTTATCCCTGCTCCAACTGCATACGCTTATACTTCACATATGTATCGTGCTGCGTATGAAGGACATTTAGGCGATATCATTGCAGCAATTTTACCTTGCTATTGGTTGTATTATGAAATTGGTGAGCGTTTAAAAGAGTGTCAGCCAGAAGAGCAAATTTATAAAGAATGGATTTCTGCTTATGGATCTGATTGGTTCCGTACGCTAGTTGAAGAGCAAATTACAAGATTAGATACTATCGCTGAAAACGTAACAGAGTCTGACCGTAAGCGAATGAAACAGCATTTCATTATTAGCAGTCAATATGAATATTCATTTTGGGAAATGGCTTATACTTTAGAAAAGTGGCCAGTGAATACAGAAGTAGAAGATGTCATTGGATAATGAGTAGGGGTATTGTTATACATAGATATGGATAATACTTATGTATATGATTTCACAAAAGAAGTATCGCAAAAAGACGCATCAATCTAAGTGTGTCTTTTTTCAATTTATAAAAATGAGCCTATGGGAAAAATAACCTAAAAATAAGTATATGAACAAGGTGCATTATCTAGTGATAGGTCATATTTTGTAGGGGTACGTATTGAACTTAGTTTATCCCACGTTAACGGACAGTAAAACTCCCACCTCAAAATTCAGTTGGAGCAAAGAAGTTAGGTGGGAGATTAACTATCCGTAAACGTCCGATTGGTGAGGGCTAATAATCAGTGGGGGATGAACAAAACCCCCACTGATTAAAGTTTCACTTTATAGCGCTATTTCTACTTAGATTTAACAAACAGAAATATAGGAAAGCGTCGAAAGGTTTAAAATTAATAAACGGAGGTCATGAAAATGAATAAGTTTCAACAAGAACTACAAGCGTTAAGCCTTAATGATTACCAATCTGGAAATATTGTGTATTGGGACCAACAAAACCAATATCCATATTACTATATTGAAGATGCTGCTCGTCGCTGTGGCGGTTGTGGTCGTTGTGGAGGTCGCTGTGGTGGATTTCGTTGTGGCGGATTCCGTTGTATTGGTTGCTTCGGTTGTTTTGGTTGTGGAGGTTGTGGAGGTTGTGGCGGCTGTGGTAGTTGTTCTAATTGTTTTAGTGGTTTTAATGGTACTACTGATACAACTGGTACTATTGTAACATATGAATATTGATAAGAGAAAAAAGGAATCCAATAGTGAAGTATTATATAATTATTATTAAAGAATTTAATAAAAACACATGTAGCATTCAAGTGAAAGAATGATATTTAGATTTTTAGTTGTAAATCAAGATAAGATATATAAAGCAATGACTAGACTTAAAACCTAATCATTGCTTTTTTATATTTTTACCATCAAATAAGGAATCTGTTGCTTCTAGTTAGTGGGTAGCGAAAGCAATTATTACAACTATGTAAGATTAATGTAATGTTAATCGATAGTAAATGAAGATACTTGAGTGTATTTTAAATAAGATTTAAAAGTACTGTTTATTTTTAAAATATTGAGGTAAGTAAAATTCTATTAGGAAGTGTATTAAAATGATTGAACTTAAATCTATTATCCATTCGTACAAACTAAAGAGAAAAATAGCAAGGGATTTATACGGAAACAGAGATGAATTGACACTGTTATTAAATGAATTTAATAAAATGAAACACACAGTAACATGTGAAAAAAAGAAAAATAATATATTATCTCGTTTACAATTAATTTATCAACATATGAAATTAGATAAACGGTATCCTCTTCCAATTACTTTTAATAGTAAATTATTGGATCGATTAGAAAAAGAATCTCTTCATTCTATTGAGGAAGGTATAGCATGTCTACAAGTAATGTTAGATATGAATTATGAGAAAGTAAAACAATATGGATCGAGTACAAGTAGGTCATTTGTTCCATTATCGCAGTCTTCCATTTGTCTTGCTGATTGTGTTTGCATAACTGGATTTGTATTAGGATTACTAGGTGCAATTACATTTGGAGGGTTTATGTTATCTATATGTTCAATTACATAAAGTTTGATGTTTGCAAGAAGGGCACTGACTTAAGGTGTTCTTTTTTATTTATATTGTAAAATTATTGTAGAGGTTAAATACATTACATCATTCCTATCGTAACAAAGGAGTTCAGCCCCTAACGGTGCGTGTCAAGGGGCTGAAATTTGAGAACTCTTCTTTAATTGATAAATATGATTATCAATCTATCGCATCATACTAGGTTAATTGAATGTAAAACTTAATATTTACATGTATTGATATATGTAGGGAGGTGAACAAATCTGAATGGATTATTGTGATTCTAGAGATTGTAAAGCCATACATGGATGAAAAAGATTTTGAGCAAGTAATGTTTAAAACTGTAGTTCTTATGCAAGAGGAAATGGATATTAAATAAAATTGTTATTTCATTGTAAGTAAAAGAGCACGCATATAAGTATGCTCTTCGATAAGAAAGGTAGATCTCTATGAGCGGAGTGACTACATACAATATCGTATGTTGGTTTCTTTTAAATGTGAAGAAAAAATCAACAAAAGGTCAACGTAAAGTCAATGAAAATTCAACAAAAATACTATTTGGTAAGTACATGTAAAAAAGAGCAGCTAGCAAAAGCTAACTGCTCATGTAAGAAAATCGGAGAAAGATAACCATGTGTCTACATTATTTATGGAATTTTGAGTTTTATTCAAGGGGGAGATATTCATAATTTTTTAATAAACGATAATATCTATGCAATACACGGAATATTTAAAGTGTATAAGTGCAAAAGGAGGTATAGGTGGTATGGATAAAAAGAATACCAGGGTTGTTAGGGTATTTATAGCAAGTCCATTTTTTAATGATGAACAACTTAACAGGGTAAAGAGACTAGAAAATGCGCTTAGTAACAATCCTTTTGTTGCAGATATTTTTTCAGCCAGGTTTTATCAACATGAACATTTAACTTTTGGATCTATGGAGTGGAGAGCTGCAGTTTTTCATAATGATTTAAATATTTAAGAAGAGCTGATGTAGTAGTGGTAATTCATGACTTTGTGAATGGATGCGTAGATAGTGGTACGGCTTTTGAAATTGGTTACGCATATGCATTCCAAAAGCCTATTATTTTGATGAAAGAAAAAGAAAGTATACCTAATCTTATGTTAGTTGAAAGCTTACATGCCTATCTGACAAACATAGAAAATATTGTGACGTATGATTTTATTAATATGCCACGTATTCCATATAAAGGGCCGCTGGAGTGAATTTTTCCAGTCTCTTAGATGTATTAAGAGACTGGTTTATTTAGTGAAAAATAAAAACTGAACAAAATAATCCATTTATAAGTAAGTAGATCGAACGGAGGGGAACCGTATCGTATGAATCAATTGTCATTTTTTGAAGACATCGATGAAAAGGAGATGCGAAGACTTGTGGTGAGGGCGCTGAAAGACTACAAAGCATTGTGCGTCCGGATGAAGAATCAAGAAGAACAGGATCAAGTTGGATGCGTTGTTTTTTTCCTAAAATGAGGGGTGACGATAAGAATCATGAGATACGTTTTAAACAAATTGAACGGACGTTACAGAATGCACTTGATAAAGATTAGAGAAAGATTATTGAGTTAAAGTATTTAGGGAATGAGAAGGTGAAAGATTCCTATGTTTATAGCGAATTGATGATGAGACGTGATAATTTTTATGAGAATAAAAAAATGCTATTCGGTTGATAGCTACTGCTTTGGGGATTATATAAATGAAATTGATATCTCAAGCTAGTTTACCGCCATCAAAACCTTTTTCTTCAGAGGAAGGTTTACCACACATTGCACCTTCTTCCATTGTAACAATGACGCACTCCACTAATTAACCATATCGTGAATTTTTTTGGTAAAAATACTGGTAAATGTGTCCAAATGAGCAAGGTCATCAATTTGAATAAAAACGCTATTTAAATAGCGGGGCGGAATAGTGCACCTAAAGGAGTATATTGATTACAAAGGTGAATCGCTCATATGTATCGGGATTATACAGGAATGCGCTCAGCCTATGGGAGTGTTTGGTGGTTCCTAATATGAAAAGAGAGCCAGAAGACTCTCTTTAATAGTTATTGGATTCGCTAGAAAAACGAAAAGCTTCAGATATATAAATGCATTAAAAATTTTGTGAACATGAAGTGCAAGGTCCACCAGTAGGTTGGAATACAACATTATCAACAAAAGCTGTTGCGCCTTCTCCACCCGTAGCTAAGTTTTGGAAACTAATACATGCTGTAGTTACATCAGCAGGTATACACACAACAAGGGTATAATGTTGGAAGCCAGCTTGTTGTTGATTTGCAACAGGTACAATGTGCGGAATGTTTAATGGTCCAAGTGTTGTAGGGTTAGGAGGACATCCTTGACCAAGTTCTGGAAACGATACAGAAGCAACAAGGAGTGCTCCATCTCTTATATCCCCAGCAAAAGAAAGGGTAAAGCAACAACCTTCGCCCACATCAACAGATTGGGTCATAATTCCTCCAGGTCCAATAGAAACAGCTAAAGCACTCAAGGATCCATTTGGAAGAAAACGACCGCTGTGCGCATTTGGAAATCCTACTTCTGAAACATTTCCCGTTACAATCCATCCTGGAACTGGAGTACCTGGTGTTGCAGGTTCATCAAATCCAGGGTTATCAAGAACATTCGTACATGGACAACATGCCGTAGCAGCTGGTCCCGTAGGTCCTGTAAGTCCTGTAGCCCCGGTTGGTCCAGTCGGCCCGGTTGGTCCAACTTGAGGTGGGGGTACAGGGGGGAGAAAACACTCACATGGAATATGAAATTTCTTTTTAAATTCACTCATTTTTACACCATCCTTATCATTCACCCACTTACACACTACAACTTATGAATTAGTTAACAAACAGGTATAAGAAAAAGGCCCTTGAAAATTAAAATAAATAAAAAAATAAGCCCTTATGTCACAAATATAAACCCATTCCATAATATATACGGAACATGGTTTCACTCCAAAAAGCTTTTAATATATAAGGGGGTCTCTTCCTGAATCTATATAGTTTCTCCTGTTTCTTCTGTTGATAAAGTGAATGACGAAAAATAGGTGGATAGTTGAAGAAATTAAGCCTGATTCAACAGTAGCTTAACGTAAAATAATATTTTCTTCATTCACAACTCCACCCCCTATGATTGCTCGTTATAGGAGGTTAACATTGCAAAAAGAAAATCATGAAGCTGGAAAGCAATTATATAAAAGTGCAAGGATTATTGAGGGGAATTTAAGAACGTATGGAAGTGAAAGGAAAATGTATAAAGAATAGTACAATCATAGTGGTTGGATGATATACGATGATGAATAGGTTGAAGTGGACAAGCAATTGTATTTTATAAATTAAACAAAAATTTCATTTAATAAGTATTCAAAAACTAAAAAAGAGCACTTAATAAAGTGCTCTCGTGACGAGATTCATTTTGTAATGACTATTTCAATTTATAAAGAAAGGAACACAGAATATTATATGTGCGTGCAGTCAATTGAGTTCGTTTTATACAAACAAAGAGCAGCTGGAGTGAATTTTTACAGTCTCTTAGATGTATTAAGAGATTGGTTTATTTAGTAAAAAAACTGAACAAAATAATCCATTTATGAGTAGGTAGATCGAACGGAGGGGAACCGTATCGTATGAATCAATTGTCATTTTTTGAAGACATCGATGAAAAGGAGATGCGAAGACTTGTGGTGAAGGAGCTGAAAAACTACAAAGCATTGTGCGTCCGGATGAAAAATCAAGAAGAACAGGCTCAAGCTGGGGGATCGTTCTTTTTTCTAAAATGAAAGGTGACGAAAAGAATCATGAGATACGTTTTAAACAGATTGAACGGACGTTGAAACATGCCCTTGATGAAGATGAACGCAAGATAATTGAAATGAATTACCTGGGGAATCGGAAGGTTAAAGATTCGTTTGCGTACAATGAATTAATGATAAAGTGTGATCCGTTTTATCAAAAGAAAAAAAGCGCTATTCAGTTGATAGCTACGGTTTTGGGGATTATTTAAACGTGGTTTTAAAGTAACAGAAATGAAATTCTAGCATTTTGTAGTGTTGATATAGATAAGTTAATATGAAGCTACTTAGCCTTATTGTCTCCTTGCCCTGCCTAATAGTGGGGCTTTTTTAATTCTATTAATAATAGTAATAGCTCGTCCAAACCTTTTAAATCTATCTTCCATATTATGTAGTAATAAATTTAAAGGAGGTATTTAGTATGTCTTATTACTACGATGAGCACTGTAAGGATTACAAAAAGAAATATCATGATTGTTATAAAAGCAGTAAGAGTTATGACAAATGTGATAAAAAGCATGAGGAAAAACATTGGGTTAATGTAAAAGTGAATTGTTGTTGTGATGATAATAAGGACGAACTTGTAAGAGCGTCTGCTTTTAGAGCTAGAAATACGGTGGATCAAACTGTTCCTGCTAATACTTTTGTAAAAGTATTGTTTCAAAATGAACAATTTGATTTAGCGAATGAATATAATCCAGCTACCTCTATTTTTATTCCAAAGACAAGAGGGGTTTATTCTGTAATTGGAAAGATTGCTTTTGCTCCTGATAACACAAACTTAAATTATCGAGCACGAGTGGAAATTCGTGTTAATGGAAATCCAGCAATTGCAATAGATAATGATTTTTTTTGGCCCAATAAACTTTATTAATGCTGTAGCTGTTTCATCAATAATTCAATTGAATGCAGGAGATGTAGTCGAGATATTTGCGCAAAGTAGTATAGTTGGAGTTATTAGTGCTGCAGAAGATGGTGCGCACTTTGAAGCGGCGAGATTTCCATCCCCGACTGTCTAAGTGATATAAAACCTCTTCAGTGAGTATAGATAAAAAAGGGGACAAACTTGGGGATTTTTCAAAACAGAATCAATATTACACTATACCTATACAGTTCATTGAAAAAAGAATAGTGTGGGGATAGCGTATCTATGTGCTCATAATCAATGATCATACCCCCTTTATCAAAACGTTACCGGAGAACGGGCAAGGGCGGTAAGAATCCGTAAACAGGACGAAAAGACCAATTACATTTATATATTCAGCCATGGTGCGTAAGTATCGTGGCTTTTGTGTTTCTTATTGAGCCTGGTAATATTACTAGGTTGATTGGTGACATAAACGTTTGAAATGCAGGTACTTTAATTGTATATAGGGGAGTATTCTTTTTCGTTTGCCCCTTTTGAGGGGGACAAGCATATATTGAAGAGTGTAGGACAGGCTCACTCGCTTGTATCTACCTTATTTCAATACTCATAAGAAACTCTTTATCACATTAAGAGCATCTACTGGCGCAGGTGCTCTCTTTTTATTGAACAAAATGGGGGAGGGTTGTTATAAATGATAGGGCTTAATCCACTCCATGAATGGTGGAAGATGAGTAGTTACACAAAATGGTATCACTACTTCTGGTTGACGCCAATAATTGCAGTGTTTCTCGGAATAGCTTGGGTAGTTTTAACAATCGTTGATTCTGTTTTATTTAAGAAATAGGAATGATGCCGAATGATAAGACCAATATCAATTATCGTAGACGCTGCCATGATCTGGTTGGTGTCTTGTTTGTTGTTAAGGAAAGATAAGGGGCGAGGCAGACTTGCAAATTGGAATATTATTAGTGTAAAACAAAAAACATAGGCTAGTAAACAAGCTGTTTTCAACTTTTATTCATAGAATATGATGAATTCTATTTTTAGAGGAGGGAATCATATCTATGGGATGCAACAATAATTTTGGACATTCTCGAGATTGTAATAGATTTTGGGATGATTTAGTATTTTGCGGATGCGGTCGTAGACGCAGAAGAAACGATTTTAACGACTGTCATTGTAGACGTGACTGCGATTGTGATGAGTGTCGTCGCAGACGTAATCATGACCGTGATCGTGATGATCGTCGAGATTGGTAAAGTCTTTTAAAAGAGTGCATATCTTTATAGCACTCTTTTTTATTAAGATTTTTAATACTTAATAATTTGAAAGGCGCAGTCTCAATTGGATTTAGCGTTTAACAAAACAAACGAACGAAAAAGAAAAGTAAGAATCCAATGATTCCTGCTAGGTGGAGATATAAGATGGATAATCCGATAGTGCTAATAAATTCTGGTGAAATGTAAAAATCTGATTTAAATCCGTTTGGTGTTTTGATTTTAAGGTTCATGTCCCGACTCTCTTAGCTCTTTTTTATCTTACATTGCTATATACAAACCAAAAGGAAGTTCGTAACAAATAAACGAGAAATATTTTTAAATAAAATTTATTTAGCAATCAGCATAAGTAGTGAACTCATGAAAATATAAAAACTTGAACGTGAGGTGACAGGTGAAATGTAGATGGCGAGACAGCGTAGTCCAGACCGTGATAAAGTATTTGGCTTAGTTACATAAAATAGAAGATATGAGTAAGTGAAGAAACGGCATAAAAAGAAGCGTAATTCGTCAAAGGAACATAATGATCCATTACCATCAAGTTAAGAAATTTATTGTTTCCGATTAATAGTAACGTTTTTATGTGATTTTTATTTTATTTATAAGAGATTACATTAATGAACAACAAGATAGTAACGTTAGAAGAGTTAGTTCGAAAATTAATAAATGAGAAATCAGAGCAGCCGTAAGCTGTTTTTATTTTGCACAAAATACGGATTTTGTATGGGATTTCCTGCGATGAATTCACCATGAATAAGGTTGTCTCATATCATGTAAAGATTGCTTTATTAAGATGATAAAAGGATGTGAACGTATTGGAAGATGTTTATGTAAAAATTGATAGTTTAAAAGCAGAACAAAAAGAAATTATGCGAGATATTCGTAATTTAGAAACCCGCACAACAATTAATGAGAAAGACATAGCAACAATTAATAAGCAATTAGAAAAGATTAGCATGAATACAACTTGGATTTTGCGAATTATTATTAGCGCAATCACTATGTCAGTTTTGGGTTTAATATTAAAAGGGATGATTTAAAATATAAAAATAAAAGTACTTATTAAGAGAGGGACAAGCGTCTCTCTTTTTTTATTATAAATAAGGAGTGAAAAGATGGATCGTATGGATGTATTACTGAAAGCATTTATAGTTTTATTCGGTGGCTTCTGCGGATATTTTTTGGGAGGACGGGATACAACGTTGAAAGTTCTTGTTATTTTGGCAGCAATTGACTATATTACCGGTGTATTCGCAGCAGGAATTAATGGAGAGCTAAAAAGTAAAGTTGGTTTTAAAGGCATCGCCAAAAAGGTGGTGTTTTTTCTTTTGGTCGCAGCAGCCACACGAGCTGATGCAGTTATGGGAACAAACAGTGCAATTCGTGAAGCGACGATTTTCTTCTTCATTGGGAATGAATTACTTTCACTTTTAGAAAATGCAGGTCGTATCGGAATCCCTTTACCATCAGCTTTAACTAATACGGTTGAAATTTTAGATGGGAAACAAAAACAAACGGAGAAAAAAGGAGTGGATCAATAATGGGACAAATCGTAGACATTTCAAAATGGAACGGAGATATTAATTGGCCAGTCGCAAAACAGTATTTAGATTTTGTAATTGCTCGTGTACAGGATGGCTCAAATTACGTAGATCCATTGTATAAAGGAAATGTACAAGCGATGAAGCAACACAACATTCCTTTTGGTAACTATGCATTTTGTCGCTTTGTTTCCATTGCTGATCCAACTTCAGATGCTCAATTAAATGCGATGAAGGATTATCTTGATCGTAGAGATTGATGGTATGAGTATTTGAAATAAAACAAAAGGATAGCTTAATCAAAAATAACAGCCGACTCGATATAAATGAGTCGGCTGTTATCTTTTAACTATGACAACAATTCCTCAACTCCGACACCATCTATTAACAATGCTTTTAATGAAGGAGCTATTTTAATTGTTTCTTCAATATCTAAATCTCCAAAATCCACTGTATATAATCCGAATCCTTCTTTTCCTTCTACATATAATAATGCTTTTCCGCCTTCGTCATCACCAATTGCCAGTGAATTTGGTATATATTTTTGAATATCATGTGCTTCATTCATCTCTATGCAATCAGTAGGACCCAAAATATGTATGTAAAGTTCATTTTGTACATTAATCTCTGCATTTGTACAATTTTGGATTACTTCTAAATAATCTACTGGTACATCTATTGATGAGAATTTTTGTAATTCTTGAATGGCCTCTTTACTCGCTGGTGATTCCTGAGCTTCTAATTTGAAGGAATCATTTAATTTTTCTAGAATATTCAGTAATAATCAATCCTTTCATACTTTACCTTTAATTTATCAAGCATTTTATATTGCTGTTCTAAGGTTTCTGAAATGTTTTCTTTAGAGAATCCTGCGCGTTCAAAGTCAGATATTAGATTTTTTAATTCATCTTGTAAAGTAGAGCCCCATTTTCCATTGCCTGAACTTAAACCCTCATCAAGCCTTAGATTCTGTGTATTAGAAATAATGGTGTGAGGTAATCCTTTTCCGGTTTCAATAGTTACTGTTGGTGCGAGCTTTGGATCATATCCATACTTACCTAAATTTTCTTTTGCTTATTGATACTGTAAGCCATGATGAGATTGTAAATCACCGCTATTTGGCCCTCGGCCCTTAGGCATTGAATCACGATGTATTTTATTAAATAATACAAAATTTGGTTTTGCACTGGTTACAGCTTTAGTAGCCTCAACAGCCTCAGTGGTCATTTTTACCCCTTTACCCACTTTAGTGAGTTTCCAGACTGGTGTAATACTAGCTACGACTATTCCGCCTGCAAAAATTCTATCCCAGGTTGAAAGTTTTTCTTCAGTAGAAGGGTCAACTCCATCCCAAACTCTTTTAATATCATACTCACCAGTTAATTCAACAGAGATATTTCGAGCTAGTTTACCGCTATTAAATCCTTTTTCTCCAGTAGAAGGTCACACATTGCACCTTCTTCCATTGAAAGCTATGTATATATGAAGTGAAAAAGGTTCTCTTAACTGAGAACCTTTTTATCTATCTTCAACGCCATTCTATTTCATTTGAATCAAAGTAGCAGCAGGTATCCCAATTCCTGCTAATTAATTATTTTTAGATGCAAGCCAATTGTTTTCATCCAATAGGATTTGATTTACATAATCTGAAGTTGGATTATTTTCGCAATTTAGATTTTCGTTATTCCCCACATACTGAATTCATAATGATATTCTGTTCTTTCGATACATACGCCGAATTCTAAATCATCACCAACTAATACAAAATCGGTATACCCAGTTAGAAATCTTGATATGGTTGATAACTCTTCTAAATTATCGAATACTTCAGCAATGTTTAGCTTAACTGCTTCAATTTTACCACCCTTAGAGAAAAAGAGTCTCCCTTGCTTAAGTGGAAATTGAATAGTTTTAGCTGTTTCTTTTAACAGCGCTATTGATAGTCTTCTATTTTCTTCATAATCAGTGCTACCAAAATTTTTTATGTTTGAATTTTGTTCTAGCGTATTAAATAATTCTTTACAAAATAAATCATTAGATTCGGCATCCATAAATGAGTCTATAGAAATCGTAACAATATTAGAAAGTTTGTCTATCAGTTCTTTTCTACTAGCGTTTCTTTTTGCTTTCATTTTTAGAATTTCGATTCGGCTTTTATTCATATTACTCAAATTTTTTCACACCTTTAGTTTCTTCATTTCTTCCTTTTTTCTTGTATCCGTCAAAATCTTCCGGATAATGTCCAGGGTGTTGATTATATCTTCTTTTTTTCCAGTGGGTATCCTTTTTCATTATCTGCAGTATGGAAATGGGAACCTCTTCCCATTTTATCTTCTCTATGCTCAATTATATATACTTATTCATTCTTAATATTAGAATAGTGGCCAGTGAATACAGAAGCGAAAAAGGTAATAGGATAGTGAAAAGAGGTATTGACCATACATAATATGTATGGTCAATACCTCTTTTATAATCTTTTGTAAAATTATTGTAAATCACGAATACAATACGTAACTAATATTGTATAATTTGAATGTAATATATTTATGATTTATAAGGAGGGATATGTATGAAAATTTCTTTTAACTTTTATCAGAGTCATGTCATTAATATGTAAGTCGGATAAGCGGTATTTGCTTCTCTTTTAAATAATTTAATTATGTGATGATACTTTAGTTTTTTGTGATCAAAAAAATGAAGAAAGGAAGTAATCATTTTATGGAAAAATTAAAGTTGTTAACATTTGAAAATATAATAGAACCTCTTTTAAACGAAAGCGTATCATTTATATATTTTCCTATTGAATGGCTCGATATTGTAGAGATACATTATAAGACATTTTTATTAACGAGTAAGTTGAAACGATTGAATGAAAGATTATATGATATGTTTTCTGATATATTGTTTATTCAGCATAATCCATATGTATTAAATGAAAATACACCATGGATTGTATCCAAAGAACCTATTAGAAAAGAACAACTTGATTATATTTTCCAAAGTTGGTATGAGGTGATTCATGATTGGAAACCTAATAAATTAATAGAATTGCCAAAATATGAATGGCATTACGATTTAATTTCTAATTTAACAGTACTACATGATAATGAAATATATTCTAAGTGGGTGCCTGCTTTAATTTCACATATTTTTTGTGAACAACCTGTACGATTAGAGAATCTTAACGAAGATGATATATATTTTTCTCCCCTTAGATCACAAAATATTTGTGAGGCAATGTCAGAGCCTATTAAAGACGAAAAAACACAAGATTATTTTGCCTATGTATATCGGTTCGAATGTATAACGCGCGGAGGCGAGAATCTTCCATTATTAAATGTTTCAATAGGAATTCGGAGATTTTATCAAGAATATAACCATCCAGATATTCCTTTGCTTTTGAGACGAAAACGAGGCATGATTTTAATTTCTACTCCAGAATTTGCACCGAATAATAAAAAAGTTCGGTTTGTAAAACTAAAAGTACAACAAGCTACAAACGGTATAAAGTGGATAAAGATATTTAGAAATTTAAAAGATGATTTTCATATAGGGGGAGAAGTTGAATTAGAGCATATTCTTCAATATCCGAAAGATTATATGCTAGGAACAAATATTAGGGTGTTACTTCCATACAATGAGAGAATATATAAAGTTCAAGGTACTAAAATAAAACCTGGTATAAAAGTAAAGGAAAGAGAGTATCTATTTAAAGGGTTTCAGCAAAAATTCTCTTATTTCACATTACTACCAGAATGTAAAAAGATAGCAACAAATAATGAAAATGAATTATTCCCTTTAATTGCACCAAAAGGATTAGAGACTATAACGTTAGAAATATGGTCTGAAAAAATATCGTTGGAAGTTGAACAAGCGTTATTTGAAAGTGAAATTGTGTTAGCTCAAATCGGTGAGTCGTTATATGTATTAAATGCAGATTCTCCAGTATTGTTAAAAATAGTAAGATATAATATTGAAAAAGTATTACAAAATCCATATAAAATGCAATATTGCCAGAAATACAAAACAAATTTAGTAGAGGATGTTATGAAAGCGGTTTATGCTACTGCGGGTGAGAGCAATGATGTGACATTGGCGTTAATCGCAATGGAAAATTGTGATGGGCGTGAAAAAATTGATCCAAAGCAAATCGTTAGAGAAGGGTTTGCACGAACTAACCGTATTTCAGCATTTATTAATTTATTTATTGGCCAAAGTGTATCTCGTAAAACAATTATGAATTGTATCCTTAGTTTATTAGAACAAAAAGGATTTTTGAAACGTAGTTGGAATAAAATAAATTTACCTTGTACATATGTTAATTTATCAATTGAGCGAATCTCGAAATTTGATTTCTTACCTATTTTTTCACAAATAAAAGGAAAAGACATTTCATATAAACTATACGGGAATACAGAGTGGCAAACGATTGATCGTTTATTATTAAATATAAATAAACATAATGCCTTTTTACCGCAGCCTTCAAAAAGAAATGATATGGGTATTCTATTTAAACAATTTGTTTCTGAAACATTATCAGGAATTTTACAACATGTAAAAGAGCAAAATGAACAAGTGTATTTCATTATAGATGCGAATTTAAGAAAATATTGGATAAAAGAGTTACAAAATAAAAAAATTGATATAGATACTTTACCGGAGATTGTTCCTGATGCGCTAAAGGTCCCTAATTTAAACATTATAAGAATAAATACATCTTTTGATACACCAAAATACGGTGTGATAGAACGTGATGATGTTCCTGAAGGTACAAGTTTATATGTAGATCAAAAAGGGATGTATTATAGCACTGGCGAATATTCGCTAAATGGTAGTGAGACATTGCAGCGATACATACTTGAAATATTAACGCTAGGTGTAAAACCTGTAGAAAGGAATTATATCGCTAAAATGATACACTATATGTGCTGTAATTCAAGTATGCTTCAGGAAAAAAATATACATATGCCGTATTCTATGCATATGGCGAAAGTAATAAAGAGCTATATGACGGATATAGATGCAAGAGAGTTTAAAGAGTTTGATGATGAATTGGATGTAGATATAATGAAAATAGAAAAGAAAGATTCAATTATTTTGCTTTAAATAATAGTAGACAAATCCTGCTCGTTATATTGATCAGGATTTGTCATTTTTTCATGTAAATAAGGATATCCTTTGTCATGTATCTTTTCTTTTATGTATTTACTTTATTTACATACAGGATTAAGATATTTTTTAGAAATACAAAATCTACATCATATGGAAAAGCAATATGAATTGATTCAAAAGAAATTTGAAAGGAATGAGGAATTGTGAAGAAATTAGATGTGTTATTAATGCTATTAAGCGGCCTCTTTCCAGTTGCAGGAATTATGAAGCAAATCCCACTAGAACAATCTTTATATATCGGAGGCCTTTTATTTTTTACTAGTTTCGGTAGCTATTTTGCGAAAAAAATATATTCACGTATATGTAGTTGGATAGCGTATGCGCCATTTATAACACTGCTGTTAGTCATTTGGCATCAAGATATTTCAACAAGTTCAATAATAGGGAATGCGAAAATCGCCGCTTGTATCGCTTTAATTCCATGTTTATTCCGTTTTCGTACATATGGACTTACTTTCGGTTTATTCTCATTATGGGCCGCTTTACTTTGGGATATTAAAGAAGTACAGTCGTTAGTCATACTTGAACGTATGTTGAGTTTAATGACAAGTCATTACTTATATCTTCTACTGTTAGTTGGAGGACTTATATTAGGTGGATTACTTGCGATGTTATTACATCGTAAAGAGCAGGATGATAATAAAGAAAATATAAATCTATTACAACAAAAAAAGAAGCGCAAAAAATTATCATTTAAGATTCCACTTCCTAGATTACCGAAATTAAAGATCAAATTATTTAAGTTTGGTGGAAAAGTATCAAAACGAAATACGCCAAAAAAAATACGTGAGCATAATTACGAAGAACCAGCTCAAGCTGCAACATATGAAATGACAGAGCAAATAGATCCATATAAAGAAGGTATTGCTCAAGGACAAACGAGGATGGAACGTCGTAAAAATAGGTATAATGCATAAGATATTTGAGTAACCCTTTAATGATTTATCATTGAAGGGTTTTTTATGTAATTATATATAGATTGCTAATGAGGCATTTATAGCATACTCTAAAATCAAGGACTAAAATAAAATAATGGGAGGACAAAATGCTTATTATTACATATATTTCTGTCTGTATATTATTTTTAGTTAGCTTTTTACATGTTTACTGGGCTTTCGGAGGTAAGTGGGCGACAAATAGTGTCATTCCAACAAAATCTGGAGAAAAGGCGTTTATACCAGGTGTAGGAATGACATTGTTCATTGCGTTATTACTAAGTATGGCAGCAATGATTTTATTACAACAAACAAATGTTGTTCATTTCGAAGTTCCTAATATTATTGTTCAATTGGGATCCTGGATTTGTATGATTGTTTTTTTTATAAGAGTAATTGGTGAGTTTCATTATTTTGGCATCTTTAAGCGAAAAAAAGATACGTATTTTGCTAAAATGGATACTGTTTTATATATACCACTTTGTGCATTTTTATCTTTATCGTTCTTACTAGCAATTATAACGTGAACATAAAATAGTAGCTGCTTTTTCTAAAATAAATAAACGTGAATTAGCAAGGAGTAAAAGTGAGAAATCTAGTAGTAAATAAAAAGGATGTAAGCGCCTTCTTATCGAAATATAGATTATTATGAAAGGCGGTGACACTATGAAGTATGTAAAAGTTTGTATGAATGGCGGAAGTGAACACAAATTCTCGATGACTTTAGATCGGTTTGAAGAACTTATTACTACAGAGAATGGACTATTAGAAAATAAATTAGTCAGTATTGAAAATGTAATGATTAATCCTACTAATATATCTTCTGTAGTTGAAAAAATTGGTGTACCGGCTAAGTTTATGGAAGCTTAAAAATCGGTACATAAAAAACATCCATAGGGATGTTTTTTATGTGTAAATATAATAATTATACAATTAATAAATGAGCAGAATTTTTAGCAATACGTATACATTGGATGTTTAATAGATGCACAATAAAATAAGTACAAGCATATATTATATTGTAGGACAAGACCTTCGTGTCCTACTTAATACTCAGAAAAAAACTCTATCACATGAGAGCATCCGATTGCAGGGTGCTCTTTTTTTATCCGGCTCTTTAACTTTCAATTTTAAACATATCTTTGATGCTCATAAATATTAAAAATAAAATAATAGCAAAAATTAAGTTAGATAAATAGAAATCTTGATGAAATAGTAATTCAAAGATGACATCGAAAACATATAATAAGGCGATAGTAGGTAATATACAAATAAATATAAATCTCCAATTTTTCAAATAATGTTTATAAGTAGTAATCGCTTTCTCCATACATATAGCTCCTATATTTTTTATTTTCTATATAATTATACATTTAAATAAAAGAATTTACAAAAGAATATTTAGTAATTAAGAATTGTAGGAGAGATTTTGTTGAAAATGTGGATAGCTGTAGCAATCTGAATAATAAATGCTTTTACTTAAAAAAAACTTTAAAAGAATGATACTAAAATGATACACTATAATATACGTTATTTATGAAATGAATAGAGGGATTTGTATGATAGATAAAATCAAAAATGTTGTAGAGGATATGTACGAAGATGAAGCAAAACATTTACTTCAAAGTATTCTTATTCAGTTGAATTTATTAGAAGAAAACTATAGTGAAGATGCAATTAAAAATTTGATGGATATTCCTAAGCAACTAACGAGTAATACATCATATATAAGAAATGTAAAAGAAAGCACACACGTACATATTGCGTTTGATGATTCAACAGCTGGATGTTTAAAATATATGCTTAGTCAAGAAGAACAATTGGAAGAGAGGGTTGTCGCTTTTTCTGAATTCTTTTCAATTGGGTCGATAAACAAGCTACATATGAATGAGGGACAACTTGCAAGACAGAAATGGTTAGTAAACAATTTAACTGCTTATGATAATTATTTTGAAGAAGAGTATTTACCAAGGTTTTTAGAAACTATGGAAGAACTACACACTATTCCTATTGAAACACCTATTACAATTTGGAAAGCTAATAACGCACATGAACATGTAGGCCTATGTTTTGTAATGGCGCAATTAAAAGATAAGAAAAACATTCGCGTTATTAATACGTCTGAAGCAAGTAAAGAAATATTAAAAAAAGAGTATGCTATTCGTGGAACTGGAGAGTTAGCACCTGAAAGTTTAGCTCTAATTCAAAAAAGTTTTGTAGAATTGCCATATTTAACTGTAGAGAAACGTATGCAGTTTGAACATGAGTGGGATAGTCTATCGAAAAGTACGGAATTTTTAAGAGTTTGGACAGACAATGAAGTGCGTTCTGTACAAGAAGATTATTTTGATCAATTTATTATTGAATGTGCGAAAAGTATAGGTGCTGATCGAGAATTCCTAAAAGCCCCTAGGGTAATTGGTGAAGCACTTGGTCATGTAGAGCAGTTAGTTGGCGATACGTTTTTAGAATATCGCTTAAAGGAATTAATTAAACAAGAAGTATTTGAATTTGAAGGTTCGTTAGATGAAATGCGTTTTTATAGTGTGAAATTAAGAAAATAATACATCTATTCCGATTATGAAGAAGCTCGTATTTTTAAAATACGAGCTTTATTTTTTTGTTGAATTTAGGCTATACATAAGCTTCCTATAGGAGGCAAATCACATATGAATGTTAAAGGTACTGAATGAAAAGTAGGTGATTTGTTAATATGTATAACCAGCAAAATTATCCATATGATCAAGGGGTGTATTATAATCCACAAAACTACGGGTATGAATCTGTAAATGAAGTGAGAGATATGGAACAAGAAGATTATAGACCAGATGATGCGGAAGATGCTCCAACGTCACCACCACCATCTCAAGCTCCATCGTTACCATCCACATTTGCTTCGCCAGCACAACCAGGAAATATGAAATCATGGATGTGTAACTGTCTAGGAAGATGGGGATTTTTACGTTTACATCGTCCAGGACCTTTCGGGAGAGACTTATGGTTCTTTCCGACTGAAGTGAGAAGAAACGGAGTATCAGGTTACACTTGGCAAGGTGGTCGTCGTCGTAAAGTAAGTTATCGCTATCAACAAATTAGTAATTTCATGTGCTTCGCATAAAGAAAAGTGAGAGAGTAGAAAGATCTTACTCTCTCACTTTTTTATTTTTCAATATATGAAGTAAGATTTTGATTAAAAATTTACAATTTTCACGTTTTTATTAGAGTATAATGCATATGTTGGTTGGTTTTTAAAAACAAATGAGAGTGAGGGAATACAATGTCAATGAAAAATAAAGTTGGGCAAAGAATAGAAGATGGCATTAATTTGGCTTCAGCGCAGTTTAAAGAAGATGCATATGAAATTTATAAAGAATCGAGAAAAATGCAACCTATATTATTTGTAAATGAAGTTGAAATCGGTAAAGAATGGCTCATTACAAGATATGAAGATGCATTGCCACTTCTAAAAGATAATCGCTTAAAAAAAGATGCGGCAAATGTGTTTCCTCAAGATACAACGAACATGTATCTTTCCGTTGACAATAGTGATCATTTAACAACGCACATGTTAAATTCAGATCCACCTAATCACAGTCGTTTACGATCTTTAGTTCAAAAAGCTTTTACACCGAAGATGATTACACAATTAGACGGAAGAATTCAGAGAATAGCGGATGATTTAATAAGAGAGATAGAGCGAA
The DNA here is from genome assembly GCF_016483705.1 of Bacillus cereus group sp. N6. NCBI lineage: Bacteria > Bacillati > Bacillota > Bacilli > Caryophanales > Bacillaceae > Bacillus > Bacillus cereus group sp. N6. The sequence goes on along the minus strand of NZ_JAEHBI010000001.1, from coordinate 296,488 downwards.
AAGGTACATTAAATCTAGTGGATGATTATTCATTCCCCTTACCAATCATTGTGATTAGTGAGATGCTTGGTATTCCAAAAGAAGATCAAGCGAAATTTAGAATTTGGTCTCATGCTGTCATTGCATCGCCAGAAACACCTGAAGAAATAAAGGAAACCGAAAAACAACTATCTGAGTTTATTACATATCTTCAATATATAGTTGATATAAAACGAAAAGATCCAAAAGAAGATTTGGTTAGTGCGCTAATACTTGCAGAAAATGAAGGGCATAAACTTAGTGCTCCAGAGCTATATTCAATGATAATGTTATTAATCGTAGCAGGGCATGAGACAACAGTGAATTTAATTACGAATACGGTATTAGCACTTCTTGAAAATCCAAATCAATTACAGTTATTAAAAGATAATCCAAAATTAATTGATTCTGCAATTGAAGAAGGATTGCGTTATTATTCTCCAGTTGAGGTTACAACTGCAAGATGGGCAGCTGAGCCTTTTCAAATTCACGAACAAACAATCCAAAAAGGGGATATGGTTGTCATTGCATTAGCTTCGGCAAACCGCGATGAAACAATATTTGAAAACCCAGATGTATTCGATATTACTCGGGAGAATAATCGTCACATTGCATTTGGGCATGGTAGCCATTTCTGCTTAGGCGCTCCGCTTGCTAGGTTGGAAGCAAAGATTGCTATTACTACTTTGTTTAATCGAATGCCTGCTTTGCAATTAAAAGGAAATCGTGAAGATATTAAATGGCAAGGTAATTATTTAATGCGTTCTTTAGAGGAATTACCATTAACATTCTAGAATATTTATTTTAAGACATGCATACATCGAAAATGCTTTACATAGAGTATGTATGTGTTATTTAAATTCGAAACGGAAGGGTGAACACATCCCAATGATCAACTAATTCTATTTGTAAGAGATCTTCGTTAAAAAACGAAATATTCTTCTGAATAGGGTTAGTCTGTACATTTATAGAAAAGGGATGTATTTCGCTCTGCGAATATATAGTCTTTTTATATGATTTGTGCTGCCTCCTGTTCAGAACACGAAATAGGAGGCCTTTTTATGTCGACAAATGTAGTAACGAAACAAAATAATGGGGTATCACAAGTATTGAAAAATAGATTTGTACAGGGAATTTTAGCTTCAGCATTATTTTTACAAATTGGAATATGGGTTCGAAACTTTGCCGTATTACTGTATGTAATGGAAATGACGAAAGGTGATGCTTTTGCTATTTCAATGATTTCAGTTGCTGAATTTGCGCCCATTTTTATTTTCTCATTCATTGGTGGAACTTTTGCTGATAGGTGGAAGCCGAAGAGGACAATGATATGGTGTGAGACGTTAAGTTCTATTTCAGTATTCGCTGTATTAATTACACTAATGTTTGGAACGTGGAAAATCGTGTTTTTTGTCACGCTTATTTCTGCAATCCTTTCGCAGTTTTCTCAACCATCAGGGATGAAATTGTTTAAACAGCATTTATCAACGGAACAAATTCAATTAGCGATGTCTATATATCAAACAATATTTGCGATTTTTATGGTGTTAGGACCGATTCTTGGAACATTTATCTTTCATAGTTTTGGAATTTATATTTCAATTATCATAACAGGTATCGCTTTTTTACTGGCAGCTGCTGTGTTGTTATTTCTTCCGAAAGATCTTGAGAATGATAATGAGAAGAAAGAAATCACGCTACTACAGGAGATGCTGGATGGTATTAAATATGTGAAAAAGAAAAAAGCATTAACTTTGCTTGGGCTTTGTTTTATGGCAGCAGGACTAGGTATAGGATTGATTCAGCCATTAGGTATATTTATTGTGACTGAGCAGTTAGGGTTATCAAAAGAGAGTTTGCAATGGTTACTAACAGTAAATGGCGCGGGTATGATTGTTGGCGGAGCTTTAGCGATGGTATTTGCGAAAAACGTAGCTCCGCAAAAGATGTTAATTGTAGGGATGCTCGGTCAGGCGATCGGCATTGGTATTATAGGTTATTCAACGAATTTATGGGTGACACTTACAGCACAACTTTTTAGTGGGTTAGCTCTTCCATGTATCCAAATAGGTATTAATACGCTCATTATTCAAAATAGCGATACTGATTTTATCGGTCGTGTAAATGGCATTTTAAGTCCACTATTTACCGGTTCAATGGTAGTAACAATGAGTGTAGCCGGTTCATTAAAAGAGGTGTTCTCATTAAGTACGATGTATGAGGGAACAGCTTTACTATTTATAATTGGATTATTATTTATTTTACCTATATACAATTTAAAGCCAGTAATAGCGGTAGAAAGTGAAATAAATGGTAAGGGAAGTGCTGTACAACATGAATCCTAATCCAAATGTTAAATATCCTATTGAAGGAAATCAAAATGTCCATTTTATAAAAAATACAATAACGAAAGCTAATATACTTGTTGGTGACTATTCTTATTATGATGCGAAAGATGGAGAAACATTTGAAGATCGAGTATTACATCATTATGAATTTCTTGGAGATCATCTTACTATTGGAAAGTTTTGTTGTATTGCAAATGGAGTTACCTTTATTATGAACGGAGCGAATCATCGGATGGATGGATTTTCGGCATATCCATTTAATATATTTGGAAATGGGTGGGAGAAGTATACACCTAATTTGTCTGATTTACCTTACAAAGGTGATACAGTAGTAGGAAATGACGTTTGGATTGGTATGGATGCAACGATTATGCCCGGAATAAAAATAGGAGATGGTGCAATCATTGCAGCAAAATCTGTTGTGACTAGAGACGTCGCACCATATACTATTGTTGGCGGAAACCCTGCAAATAAAATAAAGGAACGATTTACAAATACAATAGTAGAAGAGTTATTGCAAATTCAATGGTGGCATTTTGACATTGAAAAAATAACAGAAAATATAGATGCTATTGTACAAGGAAATATTGAACCATTAAGAAAGCTAAAAAGGTAATAAAAAACGCATGACAAAGAGTATCATACCTCCGAATTTTGTTAATGATAATAGAACAAGGAGGTGTGATACTATGGCACAAGACGTTTTATGTGAAGTAAACAACTGTAAATTTTGGGCTAACGGCAATAAATGTAGTGCAGATGCAATTTATGTAGTAAGTCATAAAGGGAAACATGCATCAACTACGGAAGAAACAGATTGCAAAACTTTCGATCCAGAAGTATAAATTTTTTGAAGGGTAGCCAAATCGTGGTTGCCCTTTTATTAATTATAGTATTGATAATAAATCTCATTTTCATTCATTATTTTTAACTTTTCTTGTTAATTTTTATATTTTCTTCATAAGTGATGTAATCCAGAGTAATTCGTGTTCTATACGTGATTTACTAAATTCAATAACTTCTGTAATAAAAGATGAGCTAACATCTAAAGATTGAATAGCAGTAAGCTGTTTATGTAGTACGTCTTGGCGTATTGTTAAAATTTCTTTTCTACCTTCGTAATCAAGTTTTTCAAATAGAGCGATACGTACAAGGAACTCAGCGTTATTTGTCGCAATTTTTTCAGGAAACTCTCTTAACATTTCTGAAAAAATTTCTTCACCTGTTTCAGTTATATCGTACATATTTCGGTTTGGCTTTCCGACTTGTTTATGTATTTTTTTCGTTATAGCACCCATATTTTCGAAGCGCCGAAGAGCGGGATAAAGTGTGTTATGATTTAATTCAAAATTCTCACCTAACCGGTTTTGAATATTTTTCTTTATTTCATATCCATGTTTTGGTCCAGTTGTTAATTCTGCTAATAGTAAAATGTCAACGTACATAAAAATCCCCCTTATATATTTCTCAAGTTCCCCAATGAAAAATCTCCTTTAGTATATGTTAAAATAACATATGTTAGATTATACAACTTTGAACTACCGACCTATCACTTTTATTGTAAAAGAAAAGGGAGGAAAGAACTATGGCTTCGCCGGAAAATGTGATTTTAGTTCATGAAATTTCAAAGCTGAAAACAAAAGAAGAATTGTGGAATCCGTATGAGTGGTATCAATTTATGAGGGATAATCGCCCAGTACATTACGATGAAGAGCAAGATGTATGGAATGTTTTTTTATACGATGATGTAAATCGAGTTTTATCGGATTATCGCTTATTTTCAAGTAGAAGGGAGCGAAGACAATTCGCAATCCCTCCTTTAGAAACTAGGATAAATATAAACTCTACGGATCCACCAGAACATCGCAATGTACGTTCTATCGTTTCTAAAGCATTTACTCCAAGAAGTTTAGAACAATGGAAACCCCGAATACAGGCAATCGCAAATGAACTTATAGAACATATCGAAAAATATAGTGAGGTTAATATTGTTGAAGAGTTTGCTGCACCTTTACCTGTTACCGTCATATCCGATTTATTAGGAGTGCCAACAACGGACCGTAAAAAAATTAAAGCATGGTCTGATATTTTATTTATGCCGTATAGTAAAGAAAAGTTTAGTGATCTGGATGCGGAAAAGGGTATAGCACTAAATGAATTTAAAGCATATCGTCTACCGATTGTTCAGGGAAAGAGGTACCATTTAACCGATGATATTATTTCGGATTTAATACGAGCTGAATATGAAGGCGAAAGATTAACAGATGAAGAAATTGTTACTTTTTCTTTAGGTTTATTAGCGGCAGGCAATGAAACAACTACTAATTTAATTATTAATAGCTTTTATTGCTTTTTAGTGGATTCACCTGGAACATATAAAGAATTAAGAGAAGAACCTAAATTAATTTCAAAGGCAATTGAGGAAGTATTGCGCTATCGCTTTCCCGTTACATTAGCTAGGAGGATTACAGAGGATACAAATATATTTGGGCCTTTTATGAAAAAGGATCAAATGATTGTTGCGTGGGTAAGTGCAGCAAATTTAGATGAGAAAAAGTTTTCGCAAGCCTCTAAATTTAATATACACCGAATAGGAAATGAAAAGCATTTAACATTTGGTAAAGGTGCACACTTTTGCTTAGGAGCACCACTTGCACGTTTAGAAGCTGAGATTGCATTAAGAACTTTTATAAATGCTTTTGAAAAAATAGAGTTATCTCCATTGTTCAATTTAGAAAAATGTCTATTGGAAAATGAACAAACGTTAAATTACTTACCTATTCTTTTGAATAATAGGTAAATCGATCAGCAAGGTACAAATTTACTGTACCTTGTTTTTTTATCCAGCTTTAATGGGCAGTAAGACCCCCACCTCAAAATTAAGCGAAAGTAAAGAATTTAGGTGGGGGATCAACTGCCCATAAAAGTCCGATTGGTTCAACTAATAATCAGTTGGGGATGAACAAAATCCCCACTGATTAAAGTTTCACTTTATTTCTCAATTGTAAAATTTTAGTTAGTTATTTAGTATGGAGGTGTGTGAAAAAGAATGGAGGAGGACGCTTATGTTAACGTGTAATGGAAGTAAAACGTTTCAAACATTTATTAAAGCTATAACGGATTTAATGGATAGTAATTTATTAGAAGGTCAAATTGTTTGTGCGATTGAAAAATTACTAGAAGAACTTTTAGAAAAGAAAACATGGCTTCCGTTAGAAAAACAGAAGGCGAATTCGGCTCAATACGCACGACATTTGTTATATGAAGATCCTTTTAATCGTTTTGAAGTATTAGCTCTTGTATGGAAAGATGGACAATCTACACCTTTACATGATCATGATGGTACATGGGGAGTAGAAGGCGTTTTTACAGGGAGGATAATGGTGCAAAACTTTATACAAACGAAGCAGTTTGAAAATTCACTTGTTTATTTAACACATACAGGAAATCTTTATTTGGGAGAAGGAGAAACAGATAAAGTCATTCCACCAGCTGATTGTCATATTCTTGAAATAGCTAAAAATGAAAGCGTTGTCACTATTCATATTTACGGAAAACGTTTAGAAAAATTTAAAGTATATGCCCCAACTGAAGAAAAGAATGTGTACATGTGTGAGACGAAATATATTAGTTATAGTTCATAGTATAAAATCAAAAACTTTTCTTTAAAAAGAAAAGTTTTTGATTTTATTATTAATTATTTCTTGACCTGAAACGCTTTTCATAAATTATAAATAAGGAGTACTTCACGAGATCAGTATGAAAACGATACCTTTTGTTTATAATGAACTCGTGTATTTATAGAAAGTGGTGAAGAAATAATGAAATTAATCGCAATTGATTTAGATGGAACTCTTCTTTCAGGGAATAAAATGATTAGTAAAGAGAATGCAGAAGCAATTCAAAAATGTCAGGAAGCGGGTCATGTTGTAGCAATTTGTACAGGACGTTCTATCGTCGACATTGAAAGATTGTTGTTAGAAGTTAATTTAGAGTGTCCAATTATTGCGGAAAATGGTGCGCTTATATATAAAGATAAAAAAATGATGAAGAGATATCCAATTCAAAATATGCAAGCACTTGAGATTGTAGAATATCTTGAAGAGAATGGCTTATATTATCAGCTTTATACTGATAAAGGTGTGTATGTACCGGATTATGGAGTAGAGAGTGTACGTAATGAAATTGAGTATGTGAAGAATTCAAAAGAAAATTTCGACTTGAAAGAATTAGAAACGATCGCAGCTTTATACCTTGAGCATACAGCGTTTCATAGTGCAGAAAGTTGTAAACCGATTGTAGAAACTGATATACATGTGCATAAGCTTTTACCATTTTCTTATGACATAGAAAAATTAAAAAAGTTAAAAGCAGCGTTTCTGCATAATACTGATTTAGCAATTACATCTTCATATTGGCATAATTTAGAAATTAATCATCGAGATGCTCAAAAAGGAAATGGATTATATACTTTAGCAGAACATCTAAATATTCCAGTTGAAAATACTGTAGCGATAGGTGATGGGCTAAACGATGTATCCATGATGGAAAAAGCAAACATATCAATTGCAATGGGGAACGCAGTCGAAGAAATAAAAGCAATGTGTAAATACGAAACTTTATCAAATGAAGAACACGGTGTTGCACATGCTTTATATAAATATGTAATGTAATATAAAAAGAAAAAAAGAATCCAAATGGATTCTTTTTTTCTTTTTATTAGGGGTAAGGTATTCTATGAGATTCATAGAAGCCTTATTACTTTTTATTATATAGAATATATTGGAATAAATGTTTATATTTTTCATATTAATTGTGAAAATTTTATGAACTTTATATTTTTTGTGTTTTTATACTACTAAAATCGATGTGTATGACTCTGATATTAAAATCCGGTTTCTGCATGAGTACCCGTTTTAGGTTGGTCGTACATTCAGAATTAATATGTGATGAACAAAATACGTACTGATTAAGGATTCATTTTATACGCAAATTCTTCTCTATTTTAATTGGAAAATAAAATTTATTCGAATAATTATTCTGCAGCTATATACCTAAAGGCACATTCTACGTATAATGGAGAAGTATAAATTTTGAATTTGTATTAATTTTACATATTGAGGTGAAAAAGGAATGAATGCGCGGCTAATGGAACTTATTGATGTGAGTACAATAGAAACCATGGCAGAACAGTTTTATAAATTAACCAACATATCACATCAACTTCTTGATGCTGAAAAAGAATGTATATTTTCTTTTGGAATAAATGAGATGAAAATATGTAAACTTCCCAAAATTGAAATCCCCATTTTTTTATACAATCAACATTTAGGATCTTTTGTAGTATGGTCAAACAAAAGTGACATTTTCAATTGTCAAAAATACTTTGAAATGCTTTCAAATCTAATTATAGATGGAGCAACAAAGGTATTTCAAAGTAAAAATACAACGTTGCTTTCTCGAAAAGAGGAGGAACTGCATACGATTTTACAAAACATGCCTGTTATGGTTGATGCGCTTGATTATAATGGAGATTTTGTTTTGTGGAATCGGGAGTGTGAAATTGTAACAGGTTATACAGCTGAAGAAATAATAGGGAATCCAAATGCCCTACAATTATTGTACCCAGATCATAATTATCGTCACCAAATACAAACGAAATTTTTAACTTGTGGAAAAAATTTCAGGGATTGGGAAATGCACTTAACATGTAAAAATGGTGAAATCAAAACAATCATGTGGTCCAATATATCAGAACAGTTTCCTGTAACAGGATATAGCTACTGGGCTGTCGGAGTAGATATTACACATTTAAAAGCGATAGAAGACCAGTTAAAACAACAAACGTCTGAATTGGAATTAATTTTTAAGGCTTTACCAGATTTATGTTTCTTAACAGAAGATGATGGCACAATTATAGATTATAAAGCAGGATCCCCTTCGAAATTTTACGTACCGGCACAAGCTTTTATGGGAAAAAAGTTTTTCGAAGTATTACCATCTCCAGTAGCACAGCAGTTTCAGGAAGCAATTCATCAAGTGAAGGAAAAAGGGACGAATGTAATTGTTGAATATCCACTTACAATTAATGGGAGTGTCGATTTCTTTGAAGCTAGATGCTTACCATTATTACATGATAAAATTATGATCATTGTACGCGATATTACAGAACGGAAAAAGACAGAAGAATTGCTAAATAAATCAGATACACTTGCAGCAATTGGTCAATTAGCAGCTGGTGTGGCTCATGAAGTGAGGAACCCATTAACTGTCATTAAAGGGTTTATACAGTTATTTCAAATTAATAAAGAAGATCAAGAAAAATATTTTGATTTAATGCTTTCTGAAATTGAAAGAATAGAAGCGATTCTTCAAGAGTTTTTATCAATTGCTAAAACAGATGAGATAAATACAGAACAAAGAAATATTTATCAAATTTATAATAATGTCGTATCGTTAATGAATACAAAAGCAATTATGACGAATATTCAAGTGGAACTATATGCAGACAACAAAGACATAAGCATTGAATGCTCAGAAAATCAATTGAAACAAGTGTTTATTAATATTTTGCAAAATTCAATCGAAGCTATGCCAGATGGCGGGAAAATTACAATTCATATTAAAGAGATAAACGATGAAGGTGTCATTATTCATGTAATTGATGAAGGAATAGGGATACCTGAAGATAGAATTAAGAGATTAGGTGAGCCTTTTTATAGTACGAAAGAAAAAGGTACCGGTATCGGATTAATGTTAAGTTATAAAATCATTGAAAGTCATCAAGGAAATATAAGTATTATGAGTGAAGTTGGAGTCGGGACAACAGTAACGATTTACTTGCCGAAAGCTCAGAGCGAAAAATCTCTATCAAATTATGATGATAGATTCGAATCAATACGTCCAATTATTAACTCTTAAATTACTAAATCCCCAATAACCAAAAGCTTAACTTTTGGTTATTGGGGATTTTTATATTTAATTTAGTAAACTTTACCTTTTCTTAACCTTTGTTTTAATTTCTATTAAGTTTTTATCAGTATATTAATATTTGTGCAAAGTACTGTATAGAAAATGTGCATTACTTTTAATATATAGATTCAATTATTAGTAGGAATTCGGTAAGGAGGAGATTATGACAAGGTGAAAAAGCATGAGAAAAAAAGTGGTAGAGCAATACCGACGCGGTTAAATATTTTATTTCTTTGTGTATTTTTATTATTTTCTGCAATGATTATACAGTTAGGTAAAGTGCAAATTTTCGATGGAGAGACTTATAAAAATGAAGTAGAAAAGAGAGAAAATGCAACTGTGAGCCTATCTGTCCCACGCGGAAAAATATTTGATAGAGAAGGCAATCCAGTAGTTGATAATAAATCTTTACGTACAATTACATATACAAAGATGAAAGGTGTAAAATCAGAAGATATATTAAAAACTGCAAGACAACTTGCAGACATAATTGAAATGCCGCAAGAAGATATAGCTAAGTTAACTGAGACAGATAAGAAAGATTTTTGGATGCAATTAAATCCGAAACTGGCTGAAAATCTAGTATCGAAAAAAGAAATAGATACATTTAGAGAAAAGGATATTAGCGGCAAGAAGCTAGATAAAAAAATAGAAGAGTTAAAAAGAAAACGGGTTACAGATAAAAATCTTCAGGAATTAACAGAGAAAGATATAAAAGTGTTAGCTATTAAAAGTAAGATGACTTCTGGTTATCAAATGGCTCCTCAAATTATTAAAAAAGATGTTAGTGAAAAGGAATTTACTATAATTAGTGAAGGTTTAGCGAATCTCCCAGGTGTAGACGTATCTGTTGATTGGGAGAGAGTGTATGTAAATGATGGATTATTCCGATCTGTTCTTGGAAATGTTTCTAATTCCGATGAAGGATTACCAAGTGAACGATTAGATTACTACTTGGTACGTGATTATAGCCGAAATGATAGGGTTGGAAAAAGTTATATCGAGCAGCAATACGAAGATGTACTTCATGGTACAAAAAAAGAAGTAAGAAGCGTTGCAGATAAACAAGGTAATACAATTAGAACGGAAATCGTTTCTGAGGGAAAGAGCGGTAAGAATTTAACTTTAACAATAGATATGGAATTACAGAAGAAAGTAGAAGAAAGTATTGAAAAAATATTAAAGACATATAAAGGGTCAGAATCCATGTTGGACCGTGCTTTCGTTGTGATGATGAATCCGAAAAACGGACAAGTATTATCCATGGCCGGGAAAAGACTTGTAGAAAAAGACGGAAAAACAGAAGTTGAAGACTATGCATTAGGCACAATGACTAGTTCTTATGAGCTTGGATCAACAGTTAAAGGTGCGACAGTTTTAACTGGATTTGAAACGAAAGCTATAACACCAGGTACTTATTTTTATGATGCACCTATGAAGTTTAAAGGAACAAAGGAAAAAAAGTCTTGGAAAGAGTTTGGAAATATTGATGATTTAAGAGCGTTACAAGTCTCTTCAAACGTTTATATGTTTCATACAGCATTAAAAATTGCAGGTGTAGATTATGTGAAAAATAGTTCATTAAATATTAAACAGGAGTACTTTGATAAAATGAGGTATTATTTCAGGCAATTTGGATTAGGTGTTCCAACGGGTATTGATTTACCAAATGAAACAGCTGGACAAATTGGTAAAAAAGATAATCAACCTGGTTTCTTACTAGACTACTCAATTGGCCAGTATGACACCTATACGCCACTTCAACTTGTACAGTATATTTCAACAATCGCAAACGGTGGATATCGAATGAAGCCACAAATTGTTCAAGAGGTAAGAGAGCAAACGTCGCAAAAAGATGAGATTGGTAAAGTGGTGCATGCAGTAGAACCAATCGTTTTAAATAAGATAGATATGAAAGAGGAATATATAAATCAAGTAAAGGAAGGATTTAGAAAGGTATTCCAAGAAGGTGATGGAACAGGAGTAAGGGCGTTCCAAAAAGCATCTTATAAGCCAGCAGGTAAAACAGGGACAGCACAGACAGTATACGGTGGAGAAAGTGATATTGGAAGAAATGAAAAAGGTGAGCGAAGAGAATGTTATAATTTAACGTTAGCAGGATATGCGCCGTATGATAATCCTGAAGTATCATTCTCTGTAGTTGTGCCGTGGGTTATTAATGATAAATCTGGTATTAACTCTGATATTGGAAAAGAAGTTTTAGATGCTTATTTTGAACTGAAAAATAAGAGATTGACTGGAGAAACTATAAAAATAGATAGCTCTCAAGAAGGTTAAAACATATGAAATAGTACAGAAACTAGAGTCGACTTATTTAGAAATAGGTTCAAAATGGGTGATAGAGAGGTAAAATCATTCTATCAATTATTCACATTTTATAAAATAAATCATATATTGATAGCATAGGACAAGCTGAAAAGCTTATTCTAACCTCACAGAACACTCCTTATCACGGTTTGGCATCTACTTATGTAGATGCCTTTTTTAATTTAATCACTAACAATTATTTATCAACCTAAAGTAGCAAGCATATTAGGACTATTAGGTGAAGATTGACGGTAATAATTACAGTATGCTTAATAAGCGAATTGAAATGTAAGGAGTGAGAAATAAGTGCTAAATATTTTAGTGGTTAATTTTCCAGCAGAGGGACATGTAAATCCTACATTAAGTTTAGTCAAAGCCTATACTGAACGAGGTGATCACGTACATTATATTACGACAGAACAATTTAAAGGCAGAATTGAAGATTTGGGAGCTACTGTATATACACATCCAGATTTATTAAAGGAGATTTCTATTGATTCTGAAACTCCAGATGGGCTGAATTCTTTCTTTCGTGTACATGTTCAAACTTCTTTATATATATTAGAAATTACGAAACAATTATGTGAAAACATACATTTTGATTTCGTAATTTATGATATATTTGGCGCTGGAGAGTTAGTAAAGGAGTATTTACAAATTCCAGGCATAGTTTCTTCTCCTATATTTTTAATTCCTCCAAATTTTTTGGAAACATTACCTTTTCATCCAAATGCAGAAATACCATTCCAACCTGATAAAATTTCTGAACAGTTACTATATCAAATGGAACATGAATTTGGAGTAACACCTAAAAATAATCTTCAATTTATGCATAACAAGGGAGATATTACTCTTGTGTACACAAGTCGCTATTTTCAACCTAATAGCGATTTATTTGGAAGAAATAACATTTTTATTGGACCGAGTATTTCAAAGCGTAAAACAAATGTACAGTTTCCATTTGAATTACTTAAAGATAAGAAAGTTATTTATATTTCAATGGGGACACTGCTTGAAGGACTCGAACCATTCTTTAATACTTGCATTGATACTTTCTCGGATTTTGATGGAATAGTTGTAATGGCAATTGGTGATAGAAATGATCGTTCAAAAATTAAGAAAGCGCCAGACAATTTTATAATTGCTTCATACGTACCCCAATCAGAAATATTAAGTGAAGCAGATGTTTTCATTACACATGGTGGTATGAATAGCGTACACGATGCCATTTATTTTAATGTCCCATTTGTTATAATTCCACACGATAAAGACCAGCCAATGATAGCGCAAAGATTAACTGAACTTGAAGCAGCACATCGGTTATTGAAAGAGAATGTTAATGTGCAAACTTTAAATGAAGCGGTAACAGACGTTCTTTCAAATGAAAAGTATAAACTTGGTATACGAAAACTGAATGATAGTTTTTTAGAATGTGGTGGTACTAAAGAAGCAATTGCAGTGATTACATCTCTTTTAAATAAATAGTTTAGACAAGATAAAAGCATAGAGGCACTACCTTTATGCTTTTATCTTATTATACTGCAAACTGCACAGCAGTATTTGCATGTAAAAAAGCGGTATCAAAAACAGGTACAGTAAGGTCGTTTTGGGAAATGAGCAATGGTATTTCAGTGCAGCCTAGCAATATACCTTCTGCGCCATTTTGAATTAATGAGTTTGTAATTTGTAATAGCTTTTCTTTTGATGTTTCTGAAATAATTCCTTTACTTAATTCATTTAAAATAACATAATGAATAAAATTTCTTTCCTCTTTATTTGGAATAATTGTCTCAATGTTATAGTTCGCTAGACGTGATTTATAGAAGTCTTGTTCCATCGTTTGTCTCGTTCCTAATAGTCCAATACGTTTTATATTATGTTCTACTATTTCTTTAGCACTTACATCACCAATGTGAAGGAGTGGTATTGATATTTCCTGTTCTACTTCTTCAGCAAATAAATGGACCGTATTGGAACACATTAATAAACAATCAGCTCCGGATTTTTCAACCTTTTTTGCGACTGTGACTAATTCGTTTTTCACTTCTTCATATTGATGATTTTGTAATAAAGTAGTTACTTCACCAAAGTCCATGCTATATAAAACAAGCTTCGCATTTTGATCGTATTGAGAGAGTGTAAGTGTATTAATATGTTTATAGTATAACGATGTAGATTCCCAACTTAGTCCACCAATTAAACCGATTACTTTCATCGTACATTCCTCCCGTAACTATTTTGAATTCATTATTTCGTAATTCCTATAAGAATACAATGATTTAAATGTACAGTTAAACGAAAAATAAAAATAATTAGAAAAGTGTTGAAATTTATACTTATTAGTGCCATAATACGAATTACAAATTAATACTTATCCAGAGAGGTGAAGGGAACGGCCCTATGAAACCTCAGCAACCCCTATATAAATTTATAGGAAGGTGCTAATTCCGCAGAGGACACGATGTGTTTTTTGGAAGATAAGAGGATTCTTGAACGTGAAGAAAATGACCTCTTATGTAAGGGGTCATTTTTTGTTGTATAGAAAGGGAGTGTCGATGCATAATTCATTTTCAAAATAAATATAGAGTAATAAAAGTTGACTAATACGGGAGGGGAATTGTAATGAACAAATTATCAACAAAGTTAGTAGTAGCAATCGGAATTGGAGCAGCATTATACGGGCTATTAGGACTTTGGGGATTTTCTATTGCACCCAATACATTTATTAAACCTGCATTAGCTATTTTAACCGTTTTTGGAGCGTTATTTGGCCCAGTGGCAGGACTTTTAATAGGACTTATCGGTCATACCGTAACAGATACAATCGCTGGATGGGGTATTTGGTGGGGTTGGGTTATTAGTTCAGGCATTATCGGCTTTGCAATGGGACTCATTCAAAAAAGAGTTAGCTTTAGTGTGAAAAACGGGACGTATAATAAGCGGGATATTTCTTATTTAGCCATTACTGGGTTAATTGGTATTGTCATTGCTATTATATTTGCTGGGGCATTCGATGTTATTGTGATGGGAGAACCATTTGACAAAATTGTTATACAAGTATTAGGAGCAACAATTGCTGATGTTATTGTATTTTTAGTTCTTGGATTGCCAATTACAATAGGTCTAGCTAAATCTAATAAGAAACATACACATTTAAAAATTGAAAAGTAGGGATGTTAACATGCAACCAATCATTTCTTTTGAACAATTCAGCTTTCAATATGAACATGCTGCGCAGCCTACTGTAAAAGACATTACATTTCATATATACCCTGGAGAAAAAGTACTAATTGCTGGACGAAGTGGTTCAGGGAAGTCAACGTTAGCTCATTGTATAAATGGGCTAATCCCCTTTTCTTATGAAGGGATTAGTACTGGTAATATTTTAATTGCCGGAAAAG
The DNA here is from genome assembly GCF_016483705.1 of Bacillus cereus group sp. N6. Taxonomy (NCBI): domain Bacteria; kingdom Bacillati; phylum Bacillota; class Bacilli; order Caryophanales; family Bacillaceae; genus Bacillus; species Bacillus cereus group sp. N6. Next base: position 281,421 of record NZ_JAEHBI010000001.1, on the reverse strand, counting down.
ACTCGAGGAAAGAGAGTGTTTTTGAACAGAGTAAACAGGTAGGAACAATTTTGCAAGATCAAGATGCTCAATTTATAAGTCTTACAGTAGAAGAGGATGTAGCTTTTTATTTAGAAAATGAATGTGTAAATCAAGATGATATGAAAAAGATTGTTTCGGACTCATTAAAAAAAGTAAAGATGCATGCTTTTCGTAAACAAAGTCCACATGAATTATCAGGAGGGCAAAAACAAACTGTTTCTTTAGCAGGTTTGTTAACAACAAATGCTGATATATTATTGTTCGATGAACCGTTAGCAAATTTAGATTCAGCAAGTAGTTTACATACGATAGAACTTATTAAAGGCATACATAAACAATATAATAAAACAATTGTAATTATTGAACATCGAATAGAAGAAATGTTAAACCTGGATTTAGATAAAATCATTTTAATGAATGAAGGGGAAATTGTTGCGATAGGGACACCAGAAGAGATTTTAGCGTCAAATATATTACCATCTATCGGCTTAAGAGAGCCTATGTACGTAGAAGTATTAAAGAAATTGCAGTTTGATGGTAATAATGACGTAATATACTACCCGCTTGAAAATCTTCAAAGGGAAAGTGTTCGTAGCATAATAGATGAGTGGATGGAGAAGCAAGTTTCTTTTAAGGGTACTCCTACAAAAAAAGAATTATTGAAAGTAGAGAATTTGTCATTCTCCTATCCTAATAAACAAAAAGTATTGGACAATGTAAATTTCTCCATATATGAAGGTGAAATTGTAGCACTTTTGGGCCATAACGGAGCCGGTAAATCAACATTAGCTCATAGTCTTATAGGCATAAACAAAACAAAAAATGATAGGATTGTATTTGATGAAGTAAATATCAATTCTTGGTCTATTCGTAAACGTGGTGAGGTTATATGTTATGTGATGCAAAATCCAAATCAGATGATTACACAACCTACTGTTATAGAAGAGGTTTCATTTTCATTAAAATTAAAAAAGTTTTCAAAGGAAGAAATTAAGCTTAGAGCGGAAGAAACATTAAAACTTTGTGGTTTGTATCCATTTCGAAATTGGCCAATTCAGGCATTAAGTTATGGACAAAAGAAGAGAGTAACGATTGCATCTGTACTAATAGCAAATCCGAAACTTATCATATTAGATGAACCGACAGCGGGACAAGATTATTATCATTATAAACAGTTTATGTCGTTTATTAGAAAACTAGCTGTAAAGGGAATATCTTTTATTTTTATCACACATGATATGAATCTCGCTTTAGAATATGCAGACAGAGCGATTGTTCTAGATGAAGGGGAAATTATTGCGAATAATTCCGCGTGCGTTGTATTAGGGGATACAGAAACGTTACAAAGGGCGAACCTAAGGGAAAGTTCTTTATTCAAACTAGTTAAATTTAGTGGAATTTCATATCCTGAAAGGTTTATGGAACATTATTTTGAGGATATTAGGGGGGAGGAAGGTGTATAGTACATATTTTCATCGCATGGATGGAGCAGTGAAACTGTTGTTATTTATTTTTTGTATGACACTTACTTTTTTATTTTTTGATTTTCGTATATTGCTATTTGTATTTATAATTGGATGTATCGGACTATTTATTGCTAAAATTCCATTTCGTAAAATTTGCATTGTTTTTACTGTTATATTTACATTTAGTTTATTAAATTCTGTCATGATTTTATTTATTACACCAACTCATGGATCTGAATTAACCGAATCATATACTTCGTTTTTACATATCGGATATGCAACAATTACATATGAAACATTATTTTATGCAGCTACACTTTCATTAAAATATTTTACGTTATTACCATTTACACTTATTTATATATACACGACTGATCCAAGCAAATTTGTGAGTAGCTTAAGTAAATTTCGAATTCATTATAAGATTACATATGCAATAAATATTGCATTACGTTATATACCTGATATTCAGTCCGAATATAAAGTTATTAAACATGCACAAGAGGCGAGAGGAGTAGCTTTTGAAAAAGGAGAAGCAAGTTTATGGATTCGTATGAAAAACCGTGTCTTAATTTTTTGGCCTTTAATTATTCATTCACTAGATAGAATCGATACAGTTTCAAATGCAATGGATTTAAGAGGATTTGGAAAGAAGAATACACGAACTTGGTTTTATACAAATAAAGCGAAAAGCGGGGATTTCATTGCTTTATTTGTAGGCATTTTTATTTTAATTGTTGCAGTGTATTTAAAGTTACATGTATTTCAAAACTTTTGGTATCCATTTTAAAGCACTCTCAAATGAGTGCTTTTACTTATTTTTATGTGGACATGCTCAAAAAAGGGATATTTACATAATGTATAATACGAACCAGTTAAAATGATCAACTACCTATTAGTTTTCAAACCAAAAGGAGGAGAAAATATGAGTTACGGTGGTTCTTGTGGTTTTGGTGGAGGTTTCGCGTTATTAGTTGTGTTATTTATTTTATTAATTATCGTTGGATGCAGCTGCTGGGGCGGAGGGTACTAATTTCTAATTAGTCTCCACAAATGTAAACTTAAAAAACATAGAAGATACTTATGTATCGAAACAAATAAAAAAGGAGCAATTATGCTCCTTTTTTATTTGTTTTCAGATGAGTTCATATTACATCTCGGCAATGTAATTGTCAAAGTTGTACCTTTATTAATAACGCTTCGGATTTTCAAACTACCTTGCATCGTTTCAATGATCTTAACAGCAACCATTGTACCTAAACCTGTACCTTTTGTTTTTGTACTAAAATATGGTTCACCAAATCGATTTACTTGCTCTTGTGACATACCAATTCCGCTATCCTCAATTCGAATAATAACTTTATTATTACTAATAGATGAGGAGATATGTAAAGTACCACCATTAGGCATTGCTTCAATCCCATTTTTTATTAAGTTTAAAAAACATTGTTGAAAGTGCTGTTTATTGCCTACAATTGTTGCTGTGGAAAAATCTTTTGTAATATGTATTGTATTCATATTGCATAATGGTAAGATCATATTAATAACTCGGTTCAACTCTTGTTCTACTGAAATATGATCTGATTTTTCTGAAGCAGGTTTGGCAAACGTTAAATAATCATCAATAATTCCTTGTGCACGATGTAACTCTTCAAGTATATGTTCAATATACTCGTCTCTTGATTCTGGAGTTAAATTAGGTGTTTTTAAAAGTTGAGTAAATCCTTTTACGACAGTTAAGGGGTTTCTTACTTCGTGCGATATACTAGCAGCAAGTTGGCTAACAATCTCCATTTTTTCCATTTTAATCATCTTCGATCGCATACATACTGCATCTTTTAAAACTTCATTAAAATAAATGCCAAACAACATCAAAATGGTTGGTAATATTATGAAATAAATAATGTACAAATTATTCACTTCAAAATCTGATAAAGTTAATACAATTACAGTTGTAAATATTGCTAGAAAAAATGTTAAAAACATTCCATAAGCTACTTTAATTTTTCTATTATACTTATTAAATTTTGCGGATGCGAATGCTGTAACGATAAACATTGTTCCATAAACTAGTATTGTTAACATACTAAATCCATAAAATGAAAATCTTGTAATTAATAAAATAGCAAACAAAATGATACCAACAGGGAAGCCACCATAAAGTGTGCCTATTATAACTGGTATTTGTCTTAAATCATGAATACAATTTTCATCCATATAGATTGGATAGCGCATACATAAAATAAGAGGGATACTCGTACAAAGGATAATAAGTAATTTTTTATATTTCTTTAAATAGCGTCCGCTATCATATATAAAATAAAAAATAAATATACTACTTAAAATGTAAAGAAGATTATTTAATACGTTTTGATTAATATAAACAAAGTTCATAATATTTTCCTCGTTATTTTGAATTTCCATTTTATATGTATTATACATGATTATAGTAGAAACTTTATGTTTTTAATAATATAGGTTATATCTTTTCAGCATTTGCCACGTTTATCCACTCTTCATAAAATACTTTAACTGATTCATATCGTTCAGCTCGGCTTTCATTTACAGCACAATACGCTATTTCATATAAATTCCTACTTGCTTCCCATTTTGTAAAGGAACGATCTTTTCCATCTCCTAAAATTTCGAAAGCCATCGCCCCCATATTAAATACATTTGTTCTTGCATCAATCATAGCGTTTAGCTCAAATTCTTCAGGAGACATAAAACGCGAGGAGCCCCATAATCTTCCCATTTTATTCACATATGGTTTTTTAGAATATAAATCAATATCACAAATCTTCGTCTCATTTGTATGAAAATTATATAAAATACTACCGTCATAAAAATCTAATGCTACATAGTTTTTCTTTTCGACATATGTATGGAAAGAAAAGATGGAATGTAATGATTGAATTCGTTCCATAACTGATAAATGTTTAAATTTATAAAATGGAGAGCTTGGATTAGTATATTTTTCAGGAGGCGGAAAACTCCAATGCGAATGGAGACATTCACCATCAAACCAATCGAAAATTAATACATATCCAGAGTGAACTGGAAAGTGTTCAATTAGTTTTATAAGCGAGTCATGCTTTAATTCCTCATATAGGAAAACCGATTTTTTTAACCTTTCAATAGCGTCTTTCACAGTTCCTTCATATGCAAGTGTTTGTGCCCCTGCATATTTAATAAATTTCTTACGCCCATCTTTTTCTACACCAAAAGATAGATTGCCTGAATCTTGCTGGTCAAAAACCGCAAATACGTTTCCTAATTTCAATAGCCAATCAAAATTTTGATGTTCTTTTAACTGGAATGTAACTTGATTCAATTGAATTTCAACTGGAATATCTTTCATATTATACCTCGCATTTATTATAATAAAGTTGTATATTTCAGTATTCGACATATTTTGTGAAAATCCTATGTTAATCACATGAAATTTTATAAATATAATAATAAAAGATTATAAGAGGGTGGATAAAATGGAACAACAAATCGTTATTAAGCCATATGAAAAAGAATGGCATAAAGAGTATGTAATAGAAAAAGAGAAATTTATTTCTTTATTCGGAGGAGATTGTATTGCTATTGAACACATAGGGAGCACATCTGTACAAGGATTAGGAGCGAAACCTCTAATTGATATGATGATTGGTGTAACTGATTTGAAAATTACGGAAAAGTGGATTGAAGCGTTATTAAAAATTGGATATGAGTATGTTCCAAAAGAAACCCCTAATTGGCGTTTTTTTAGAAAGGGAAAATGGAGAGCTGGTACCCATCATTTGCATGTTTATATTTATAATAGTGAGGAGTGGAAGAATAACATTTTATTTCGTGATTTTCTTATAGAGCATAAATGGGCACAGAAAGAATATAGAGAATTAAAAGAGGAACTTGCAACTACATATCCTTTTGATCGTGTTTCATATACAAAGGAAAAGGCACCGTTTATTCAAAAAATAATACAGGAAGCTAAAAAGATTGCTAAATAAAGTGAAACTTTAATCAGTGGGGGTTTTCTTCATCCCCCACTGATTATTAGTTGAACCAATCGGACTTTTATGGGCAGTTGATCCCCCACCTAACTTGTTTGCTTCCGCTGAATTTTGAGGTGGGGGGCTTACTGCCCATTAAAGCGGGATAAAATTAAGTGATCTTCAAATTCTCATTTTATTTTAATCTTTCTCTCATGTTCCTTTCTTTTTAATTTGATATTCTGCTTGTTACAGAAGGTTTATAAGGAAGGAGCTTGAATGAATTGGAGAAGCTACTAAGAAATAAATATTTTCATTTGTATGTTAAAATTATAGGCATTACTATTATTTTTTGTAGTATAGCATTGTTATTTATTAATGTAATATACGGCAACGCATTAAATATGAAATGGTTAAATAAGAAATTAGGTTCTTTCGGTGAATACGGGGCAATTTTAGCTGCATCGTTATGGATTTTACGTCACATATGGTTATTTTTAAAAAAGAAAAATATAATTGGGTTTAAATTGATAAAGGATGTATATCTTTTTATTAAAAAGTTTCACGTATTAATTGGATATACTGTATTAGCTGTATCAATTACTCACGGCATTTATTTTTTATTAAAAGGAAGTCGGCATCTGCTTATATTTTATAGTGGTATATTCTCTCTTTTCATTTTAATCATACTAGGAATCGTTGGATTTTTCTTACAGAAACATAATAAAAAAACAAACTTGATATTGTATAGAAAAGCACATCAAATCATTGCAATTATATTTGGGATAGGATTACTCATTCATTTAACTGTATAGGAGGAATTACTGTTGCAACACATATTAATTATTGAGGATGAGGAAAGTTTAGCTGATTTTTTAGAATTAGAATTAAAGTATGAAGGATATAAGGTAGACATTCAGTTTGATGGAAGGAAGGGATTAGAAGCCGCACTTGAAACAAATTATGATCTTATTTTACTTGATTTAATGCTGCCTGGGTTAAATGGACTAGAAGTGTGTCGTAGATTAAGGGCAACTAAAAATACACCTATTATTATGTTGACTGCACGCGATAGTATTATGGACCGCGTGACAGGATTAGATAGCGGAGCCGATGATTATCTTCCGAAACCATTTGCAATTGAAGAGCTGTTAGCGCGAATGAGAGTTATATTTAGACGAGAAGAACATATAGAAAATAAACATGTTTCATCTCTTACATTCAAAGATTTACAGCTCCAGATTGAATCGCGAACGATTACGAAAGGAAATGAAGAAATCGAACTAACAAATAAAGAATTTGAACTATTACTGATGTTTATGAAAAATATTAATAGAGTACTTACCCGTGATGTTTTATTGGATCAAGTATGGGGATATGACGCGATGGTTGAGACAAATATCGTTGATGTATACGTTCGTTATTTACGTAACAAGTTACATAGTGTAGATAAGGAGGAATATATCCAAACGGTCCGCGGTGCTGGATATATAATGAAATGATCAAAAATAGTGTGCAACGAATTCGAAATCTACCTATAAAGTGGAAATTAACACTTTGGTCCACTACTCTAGTATTTATTTTATTCATTTTATATAGTGCTCTGCAGTTTATTGTAATTAATAAGTGGACTATAGACTATGAACAGAAACAAATAAATAGACAAGTGACAGAAATAGCGGCCTATTTCCAAGATAAAAATGATAGCCTTTCGAGTAAAACGTTTGAAAACAGTAAAGATTTCTTAAACAATATGATTGATAAACATCAAATGATTCGTATTATCGGTATGGACGGGAAAACAATTGTTTCTGTTTCTCGAGAGTTTAATGAATCGTGGATAAAACCAAAACAAGTTACACATGAGGAATTATTTATAAAAAGACATGTAGAAGATCGCATATTAGTTAAGCGTATACCAATTCAAACAAAAGAGTTCACTGGTACCATTGAACTTACGAAAAACTTAGAGGCTTTCGATCATTTATTAAAAATTATTCTAGTGGTAATGGTTATTGCCGGAATATGTGGATTAATCTTTAGTTTTTTAGGTGGGCTACTAATCACGAAAAAACTATTATCAAGCGTTCAAAATATAACGGATACGATGAAACGTATAAAGAAAAATGGACTAAATGAACGGGTTCCAGTACGTGAAAATAATGATGAACTTGCAAAATTATCGTTTCTTTTTAACGAAATGATGGATGAGGTAGAAACTTCTTTTACACAACAGAAGCAGTTTGTAGAAGACGCATCCCATGAACTGAGAACACCACTAACAATTATTCAAGGACATTTGTCTATGTTAAATCGGTGGGGGAAAGATGATCCAGCAGTTTTAAATAAATCGCTTCAATCCAGTTTAAAGGAAGTTGATCGTTTAAATAAGTTAGTTTTAGAATTGCTAGAACTATCAAGAGCTGAATCAGAACAGATGCATCCAATCGCAGCTGATCCAGTCCATGTAAATAGCATATTAAAACAAGTCTCACAAAATTTTGCCGTACTTCAAACTGAATTTCAATTTGATATGAAACTGGGTGGAGATGTGGCATATGTCTCAATACCTTCATCTTACTTAGAACAAATTATTATTATCGTAATGGATAACGCAGTGAAATATACAAAAGAAGTTAATAAATATATTTGTATTGAATCTAGTGTACAATCAGGGAAAGTTAAAATTTGTATCATAGATCGTGGAGCGGGAATACCCGAAGCTGATTTACCTTTTGTTCTTAACCGCTTTTATCGTGTGGACAAAGCAAGAAGTCGAAAACAGGGTGGAAACGGTCTAGGTTTGTCTATTGCAAAACGACTTGTAGAGAAATACAACGGAACGATTCAAATAGAGAGTAAAGAAGACGAAGGAACAATCGTTACGATTACACTGCCTACCGTTTCACTTTAATAATTCAAAAAGAAGGGATGTTTTGTGCATTCCTTCTTTTTTACGGTCAAATTATTTTGTTTATTTCGAACTTTCTAGTACATTAGAAATATAAAGGGGGAATAAAAATGAAAGCTATCGTACATCAATATAAAGCTGGATTTGAAGGGGTAGAATATAAAGTATTACCAGAGATAACACCTAATGCTGGAGAAGTGAAAGTGAAATTAAAATCAGCCGGCTTAAATCATCGTGATTTATTTATAATGAATAACAGAAAAGAAATGCAATTACCATTAGTTCTAGGGTCAGATGGTGCAGGTATTGTTACGGAAATTGGAGAAGGGGTTTCAGGTGCTTTATTGAAAACCGAGGTTATTATTAATCCTAGTATTGGATGGGATAATATTGCAGAAATACCTGAGTTACCAGAGGTGTTAGGTGGACCGAAGGATGGAACGTTTGCTGAATATGTTATTGTGCCAGCTGAAAATGTAGTGGAAAAACCGTCATATCTTACTTGGGAAGAGTCTGGGGTTCTATCTTTATCGGCACTAACTGCATATAGAGCGCTTTTTACAAAGGGTAGATTAAAGTGTGGAGAACATGTTTTAATTCCAGGCATAGGCGGCGGTGTAGCGACATTTGCCATGTTATTTGCAAAAGCAATTGGTGCAAAAGTAAGTGTTACTTCAAGGGTAGAGAGTAAAAGACGGTTTGCCGAAACATATGACGCAGACTTTTCTTTTAATAGTTCTGGAAATTGGGAAGAGAGTTTAAGCGGAGAGAAAGTAGATTTAATAATTGATAGTATAGGTCCAGCAACATTCTTAAAATACTTTGATGTATTAAAACCAAATGGGAGAATTGTTAATTTTGGTGCAAGCTCAGGAGATAAAATTGAATTACCATTACGAGCATTATTTTATAATCAAATCGATATAATGGGAACATCTATGGGTAGCCGTGAGGAATTTCATGAAATGGTTAAGTTTATAGAGAAACATAAAATTAAACCAATTATTGATAAAGTATATTCGTTAGAAGAAGCTATTCAAGCGTTAAGTCGTATGGAACAAGGAGAACAATTTGGTAATATCGCACTTCGTATGTAATAAAAATATGATTTCGCAACTAGTATATTTAAATAGCTATGTTATGTATTCTACACATAAAAAGCATATGATTCGTATTATTTGAAAGGTTTTTCAGCTTTATACATAATTAGCCGTTATAATTAGTCTTACTATTGTCAAATGAGTACTAGTAAAATGAGAATTAGATGAGAAAAGTTTAAGCCCATTTTCATATTGATGTTGTATACTGTGTAAATCAAGAACGCTTTTATTTAAGGAGAGAGTATTATGAATTACACAGTATTTCAATGGTTTAATAATTTTGCTGGATCATCCAAACTATTAGATACGCTAATGATTGCTATTACAAATAGTGCTGTATATGTAGCAATTTTGTTTATGTTTATCTTATGGTTTAATAATGGAAAGAAAGTCAATGCCATTAAAAAACAATATACAGTGTTATATACGACACTTTCAGTCATTATCGCTTTACTAGTAAATGTTGTGATACATGCGGTATATTACCATCCACGTCCATTTGTATCACATGATGTGCATCAATTAGTGCCACATGCAGCAGACTCATCATTTGTTAGTGATCATTCTGTACTTGTATTTTCAATTGCATGTGTATTTTTACTTAGAGGAGAAAAACTTAAATATGTCGCTCTTATATGGGCAGTATTAGTTGGTGTTTCACGTATGTACGTAGGAGTTCATTATCCTCTAGATATACTTGGTGCTGCGTTCTTAACATTTATTACGAGCGGTTTAGTAGTGCAAAGTACACGTATGTTTGAACCGATAGCGAAATTTGTATTTAAAATGTACGCATTAGTAGCGAAACGAATTCCTTTTTTAGCGAAATATAATCATATAGCTTAATTTTTATAAATAACTATTTATAGGTTTGTTAAAAAGTTCTCCTTTGGAAATCCAGAGGGGAACTTTTTTATTATGCACAAGATAAGGGTATGCGTATGAAAAGAGTGGCGAAAGAACAACGGAATTAGCATCATAAGTTCCTATTAAATTTGTATAAGTTAACCATCTTGTGACGGAATGTTCGTAAATTTCACGCACCGTACTGTAAATAGAAAAATAAAAGCAGAAACAACAGCTACTTTCAGAACGATTTAAAGGAATTAAAAGGAAAAGTTCGAAACATATAGTATTGAAAGCAAAAATTACATAATTTGTAGCACACCTCTGCAGTAGTTAATTGTGAAAGAAAGGGGATAAATATGCATAAACTTCAAACGAATAAAGGCGCGCGGTATTTTATGGTTGCTTTTATTGTTTTGTTTCTTATTATGCTTTTGCGTTTTTTCTATATTCAAGCAGTAGGGGTCGTCCATAATGTAGATGTAAAGGACCTTGCAACTGAACAACATAATAAAAAGGGTGTTTTGGAAGCAAATCGTGGCACGATTTATGATCAAGCTGGAAAAGTGCTAGTCCAAGATTCCACAACATATCGTGTTGTTGTGAATTTAAAAGGAACAAATAAAGTGAAAAATAAAGATGAAACCGCAAGGCAATTAGCTGATGCGCTTGAAATTGATAAAGAGGATGTATTAAAAAATTTTCATGATGGACGTACGCAAGTTGAAATTGGAAAAGTTGGCCGGAATTTATCTAGAGAAGTGAAGGAACAAATAAGGCAATTAAAAATCCCAGGTGTATCTTTTATGTCAGAGAAAGCAAGAGTATATCCAAATGAAGATTTTGCATCTTATATTCTTGGTTTTGCTAGACCTGATGATAAAGGAAATACAGAAGGGAAATTTGGACTTGAAAAGAGTCTGGATAAATATTTGCGCTCGACAAATGGGAAAATAGAATATGTGGGAGCACCAAGAGGAATCCCGCTTACAAATGATATAGGGAAAATAGAACCCGCTAAAAATGGGAATAACGTATACCTTACGCTCGATAAACAAATTAATAGTTTTCTAGAAGAAGCGATGAATAAGGCACAAGAGCACTATGATCCTTCTATGTTAGTAGGAATCATAGCGGATCCAAAGACAGGAAAAGTTTTAGCAATGTCTAGTAAACCTAGTTTTAACCCTAATAAAGGTGATATCGAGTACTTTTTAAATGATCCAATCGCAAATGCATACGAACCAGGTTCAACAATGAAAATATTTACGTTAGCTGCTGCAATAAATGAAGGGGTATATAACGGGAAAGAATATTTCCAATCTGGAAAATATTCAGTTGGTTCATCTGATATAAAAGATCATAACGGTGGGTTTGGATGGGGATCTATTACATTTGATGAAGGCTTCGAAAGATCATCCAACGTAGCTTTTTCTATTTTAGAAGATCAGTTATTGAAACCGGATAAATTTAAGCAATATATGAATAAATTTGGATTCAACCAAAAAACCGGAATAGATTTACCTGGCGAAAGTAAAAACACATTATTATTAAATACACAAATTCAACAAGTCACAACTTCTTTCGGACAAGGTTCTACAGTAACTCCCATTCAATTAATCCAAGCAGCTACTGCTATAGCAAATGACGGAAAAATGATGCAACCATATATCGTTGACAAAGTTGTAAATCCAATAAATAAACAAGTTATTATGGAAAATCAACCGAAAGAAATTGGGAATCCAATAAAAAAAGAGACAGCGGACAAGGTAAGAGACTTAATGGAGCGTGTTATTACGTCTTCAAAAGGTACTGGTACAATGTATAAAGTGGATGGTTATCCAATAGGAGGTAAGACAGGAACAGCGCAAATTCCGAATCCTGAAAATGGACGATATATGGAAGGAAAAGAAAACTATATTTTTTCATTTTTAGGAATGGCTCCGATTGATGACCCAGAGTTAATTGTATACTTAGCTATTAAGCAGCCAAAGTTAAAGGGAGATGAGTATGGAGCTCAGCCGCTCGCTGAAATATTTAAACCAGTTATGAAAAATAGCCTTGAATATTTAAAAGTGAAACCATATACAGAAAAACAAATGGCAGATGCAACGAAACGATCCCAATTAAAAGTACAAAACTATGTCAATCAATCAATGGATACAGTAGAGAATAGTGTGAAAAAAGAGAAGCTCCAACCGATAATTTTAGGCGAAGGAAAAATAATAAAACAATATCCGCAATCTGGTGAAGTAATGAGTGAAGGGGATCGTATATTTTTATTAGGGAAGAACGCAATAATGCCAAATTTACAAGGTTGGTCCATGCGTGATGTTATGTATTTCTCTAAACTATTAAAATTAGAATTAAAGACTACAGGTACGGGCTATGTAACGAGTCAAAGCATTGAAAAGGGACAAGATATACAAGAAGGCGATGCATTAGAACTAAACTTAGAACCACCTTTACAACCGTTAGTAGAGGCGAATACAAATTAATTCGGACAAAGTGAAGGGTCTATATACAATAGGCTCTTTATTTTATAGATTTAAGTAATTTCACGCACCGTAATTTTTAGAAAAAATAATAAATAAAAGAATTAACAGAAACACGTTATTAAATATCTGATTATTTTTTATTTACAGTTAAATGTTTCTGTGATAATATGGAAAAAATCAAATGCAGTGAAGAGAAGAGTAAATAAAATGAATTTTTCACAGAGAGCTCCATTTAGCTGAAAAGGAGTAAAAATTCTTTATTGAACCAAGCCTCTGAGCGGCACATCGAAACCTTTTATTAGGGGGTGGTGTGACGGGAGCTCCCGTTATAGAGCTATGGTATAAGCATGATTTACAATGCAGTACCTGATAAGGTTAATATGGCGACATATTAACAAACTAGGGTGGCACCGCGATGATAAATCTCGTCCCTAAGACAAAAAGTCTTGGGGGTGGGATTTTTTTATTGTTTAAATACAATTTGGAAAGCGGGGGCCTAAAATGAAAAACTTACTTAAAGATTGGAAATATCCTTTATTACTACTGTCTGGAGTTGGAATTGCGAATTTAGGAGCGTGGATTTACTTAATAGCACTGAATGTACTTGTCTATAATATGGGAGGATCAGCCTTAGCTGTTGCTACTTTATATGTAATTAAACCATTAGCCGCTTTATTTACAAACGCATGGTCAGGAAGTATGATTGATCGTTTAAATAAACGGAAGTTAATGATTCACCTCGATATATATCGTGCAGTATTTATCGCTATTTTACCTTTACTTCCATCACTTTGGATTGTTTATGTATTCGTATTCTTTATCAGTATGGCCAGTGCAATTTATGACCCAACTGCTATGACATATATGACGAAATTAATACCAGTAGAGAAAAGACAACGTTTCAACTCATTACGTAGTTTAATAGGATCTGGTGCTTCTTTAATTGGTCCAGCGATAGCGGGAGTATTGTTAATAGCAAGTACACCGGAGTTTGCTATATATATAAATGCTATAGCATTTCTCTTATCAGCAGTAATTACATTGCTGTTACCTAATCTTGATAAAAAATCCGATATTACTACGTCAAATGATAAGTTATCTTTAGCTGTACTAAAAAAAGATTGGAACATCGTTTTAAATTTCAGTAAAAAATCTTTATATATCGTTTTTGTGTATTTCTTATTTCAAGGGATGATGGTTTTAGTTGCCGCAACTGATTCACTTGAATTGTCATTTGCGAAAGAAGTTTTATTGTTAACAGATAGTGAATATGGCTTTTTAGTTAGTATTGCTGGAGCCGGGTTTATTTTAGGAGCTATAACAAATACAATTTTATCCAAAAAAATAGCGCCTTCATTTTTAATTGGAATAGGATCATTATTCATAGCAATTGGTTATTTAATTTATGCTTTTTCAAATGAATTTTTAATAGCTGCTATTGGATTCTTTATTTTATCTTTCTCTATGGCGTATGCAAACACAGGATTTTATACCTTTTATCAAAATAATGTCCCTGTCCATATCATGGGACGGATTGGGAGTATATATGGGCTTGTGATTGCGGGCATCACCATTTTAATTACGATTTTGTTCGGAGTTGCAACTCAATTTATTTCTATACAACTTGTGGTTATTGTAGGCTCATTGGTAATGCTGCTTATAACTATCATATTGTGTGTATTTACTTTATTGCCCTCACATTCTAAAGTGCATTCCTCTGAGTCAATCAATTCAAAATAGTAATCTGGGTTTTGATTTACGGTATTCAATAGGAGGGTTTACCCTCCTATATATGGAAATATAAGAAGGGTGAACAATATTGATAAACGAGGGTGGTTTTTGTAATGAAAACAAAAGACCAAATAGACAGCATTGTAAAAGAAATGCATCAGCATATAGATTTCTCTGGTGTAATTTTAGTAAAAGAAGAAAAAGGCTTAGTCTATGAAGAGGCGTTTGGTTACGCGAATCGCAATGAATGTATAAATAATACGCTACAAACAAGGTTCGGAATTGCCTCCGGTTGTAAAATATTCACTGCTATCGGTATCTGTCAACTTGTTGAGAAGGGGATAATTACTTTTCAAACAAAGTTAAAAGATTGTTTACATATAAACTTTCCAAACTTCAATGAAGATATTACAATACATCACCTTTTGACGCATAGTTCGGGTATTCCAGATTATTTTGATGAAAGTATTATGGATAACTTCGAAGATCTTTGGGAACAAACTCCTATGTATCTATTAAAAAATTTAAAAGACTTCTTACCATTATTCCAAAATAGAAATATGATGTTTGCACCTGGAAGTAAGTTTCATTACAATAATGCCGGTTTTATCATACTTGGATTAATAATCGAAGAACAGACAGGACTTAAATTTACGGAGTATATAGAAAAAAACATATTCAATCCAATTGGTATGAATGATTCTGGCTATTTTTCTTTAGATAGATTACCAAGACACACAGCTCTAGGATATATAAAAGACGAAATTAACCAAAATTGGAGAACAAACGCCTACTCTATACCAATAAAAGGTGGTTCTGATGGTGGTGCTTTTATTACTGCGCCAGACATGCTGAAGTTCTGGGAAGCGTTATTTAACTATGAAATCATAAGCCGAGAATATACAAACATGCTTTTAACTCCTCATATTCAAGTAAATAATAATCAGTCTTACGGCTATGGAATATGGATTGAAACAAGAGAAAACAAGATATTCAAATATCATGTAATGGGATATGATCCAGGAGTCAGTTTTCGCTCAGCCGTATATCCAGGCTTAGGAATTACATTAGTTATTCCATCAAATAAAGGAGCAGGACCCGAAAAATTAATGACAGAAATAGAAGGAGCTTTTTAATTATATGGATATAGAAATTAGAGCGTATAGAAAAGAGGATGAAACTGGTTGGGTACGTTGTCGTGTGTTATCTTTTTTAGATACAGCATATTACGATAATGTATTTAGAGAGAAAGAAAAACATGAAAATCCTGCTATTGAATTAGTAGCAGTATATGAAAATCAAATTGTGGGTTTAATAGATATCGAATATGAATTAGAAGAACGTGCAGTTTGTTCAAGAGGAACTGGTCTTGGCGGCATGATTTGGCATATTGCAGTTCATCCGGATTTTCGTAGAATGAAGATTGCTAATCAACTATTAAATGGGGCAGAAAAGTTAGCGAAAGAACTTAACCTAAATCGATTGGAAGCGTGGACTAGGGACAATTTATGGGTACACGAATGGTATGAAAAGAACGAATTTGTAATCGTAGATTCATATTTACACGTATATTCCGATCATACAGACGAGATAAAAGGTGTAATGAAAAGTAATATAGATCAGTTATATCCAGTTCAAACATTTGCTCATTATACAGGTGAAAATAAAGAAGAGATAAGAAAACAATTTAAACGAGTTCACGATTGTTTTTGTTTTGAAAAGTATTTTAACTAACTAAAAAACTTTTATTTTATAAAATAAAGGTACTAAAGACGTACGAGTAAAAAGTATGTCTTTTTATTTTTAAAAATAATGCTTCAGACTGATGAGGAATCACGTTCCATATTTTACAATTTAAAGTGGCAATCGCATTTTAAGTATGGAGTAAAAAGAGGTGAATATAATTTTATAGGTAAACAAGTATAAAGGAGGATACTAAATGGATATTTTACTTGTTATTCTTATTATCGTGTTAATGCAAAGTAAGGAACGTAAAGTGAAAGTTAATCGCATTTGGCTCGTTCCGACTTTGTTGTGCTTTGTAACAATTCAGTCCATTATTCATATGGGACAATTAACTATATTACAATTATTATTATTCGTTTCCATGCTCGGAATTGGATTGATTCTTGGGGTTATTAGAGGAAAAGCGTTAACATTTCGAATAGATAGTGAAACGGGTCATGTATTACGAAAAGGAAATTGGTTAAGCACAATAATTCTTCTTATTATTTTAGGGGCGAAAATTGTAATTAAGCAAAGTATGTTTTCTGGCAGTACGCATTACACATTAATGGTTGTAACGAATGCCTTTTTATGCGTCACATTAGGTACAGTAATAAGTAGACGATATTATATTTGGAAAAAATATAATAAGTTAATACAAAAAGTATAAATACATGTATCCCTTGTTTAACAATGCTGTGAACGGTAATACTGAATAACATTGAACTTTTACAACAAGGGATGATAATATGATATTCATTTACACAGATTTCGGCGGAACACATTCAACTGCACTCGCTGCAGCGTATCATTTAAATAAATTACCAACTGATCGTAAGTTAACGAAAGAAGAAATTTTGAATGTAGATTACTTTAATAAATTGAAAACTGAAGATATGGGGAAAATCATTTTTCATGGAGTAGACGAATATGGGAATCCCGTATATACAATTGGGTGCGGGGCATCCAAAGTCGTCGTACCTGCGATGAAGCATTTAGGAGAGATTTTGCAAAAACATTATCACAGCCATGAAAAAATTATTTTTTCTAATACATCACCAACAGTACCTTTACCTATGACTTTCGGTGGACTATTTTCTAGAAGGTTCCACATCGATTTTATTGGAGTACCATTACTCGTATGGGGAGCAAAACTTAGCTGTGATAACATACAAAGACTTGTTAGTTACACGAAAGAAGCTGGCCGATTGACGAATGATTATGTTGTAATTTTAGATAATGAAACTTTTAAATAATGCACGATAAGAAGAAAATTGGGCAAATACTTCGGTTTTCTTCTTTTTTTCGTGAAAATGACAAAAAATATTCACATTTAATATGCATCTACTATAGCAAAAACAATAAAGTCCTGTTACTATTACAGGGATATTCTCTTTTCGTAACATAAATATATAGAAAAGTCAGAAAAGAGGAATTGAATTAAGGGAGGAACAACATGAAGCGTGTTGCTTGGATTACTGATAGTACAACTGCGAGTTTTACAACAGAAGGAGATAACTTTGTTATCCCAATTGAAGTTATTATTGATAGTGTGTCGTACAAAGATTGTGAAGAAGGTGTGCGTGAGCGCGTCTATAATGCGTTAAACGAAGGTAAAACTGTCACTACATCACAGCCTAACATAGGGGAAATGGTAGAGTTATTTTCGAAATGCAAAGAAGAATATGAAGAGGGATTTGCAGTTGCTATTAGCGGAAAAGTAAGTGGAACCTATCAAAACATGAAGTTAGCTGCAGACATGGCAGGTTTCCCATTAACGGTATTAGATAGTGAAACAACAAGTTATCCGATGGATGAACTAATTAGAAAAGCGAAATCGTTATACAATGATGGTATGACGTTACAAGATATACACAAAACATTAGTAGATGAAAAAAGAAGACCTTTCCACGTATTCCCGAAAAGTTTAAAAGGCCTTTACGCAAGTGGACGTGTTAAAGGCGTTCAATTTTTACTTGGAAGTTTATTAAGTGTCAACTTAATATTAGAAGTAAAAGGTGGAGAGCTTTTACTTGAAAAGAAAGTTCGCAAAATCCAAAAATGTCGAGAATACATTAAAAATGAGCTTGAAAAAGAATTACCAAAAGTACTACACATGTTCCATGCTAACGATAAAGATGGAGCTGAAGAATGGATTTCAGATATTAGACAAGCATTCCCTGAAATGGATTTCAAATTATATCCATTACCAATTTCATTTGCAGTTCATGCAGGTGAAGGTACAATAGCAATTAGTTATTAAGAGGAAAACCCGTGAATGATTCGCGGGTTTTTATTTAATTAAATTGAAAATGGAGGCATATTACGTCGCCATTAAGCAAGAAGTCTCATTTTATCGTTTTTAGGAGCAATAATCCCTCAACTTGATTTGAAATTAAAAATATAAACCTTTGCCTACTGGCTGAACAGTTTCTAGTACAGTATCGACCATTGTTTCATTGATTAGGGTTCTTATAATCCAAGCTGAGAGATCTTGAGCAGCGAAACAACCTGCAGCAGTCGAGATATTTCCTTCGTTTACGAAACTTTGTTCAATAACATCTACATCGAATTCTTTAAGCTGTTCTACTACGGATGGATATGTAGTCGCTTTTTTACCTGTTAGCAATTTTTTAGCTCCTAGTAGTAATGAACCAGAACACATAGATCCTATTAATTGTCTTTGAGGATCTACATGAATGCTATTAATATATTCTTGGTTTTTATATAAATCTTGTACACCCTTACCGCTTGCAAATATTACTGCGTCAGCAGTAGGAATATCAGATATGCTTCCTGTCATGGGAATACGTAAACCAGACATGGATATATGAGTTTTTTCCGTTCCTAATAGTTGAACCTTCCAACCAGAAACACCGCCAACTAAACGTACACGATTTAATAAATCCCATGGTAAAAAAACATCTATATCAGTAAAGTTATCGAAACAGACTATTGCAATTTTCATTTTCTAATCCCTCATTCCTTATGTATATCCCCTTATTTAGAATATAAACTTCTCCTTTTTATGTTCTATATTAACTTATAAACTCCTGTATATTCCATGCATTTGAAAGAGGTGTTAGCAATTTTTTAACTCACCCAAACATATAAATCAATTAAATCTTCTGCTTAGTTTCTACCGATTCGTTCTACAAAACCAACATTTTTAGCAATAACTTCGTAAGGTATTTGGAAATGAGAATCTTTAACTTTCTCGAGCAAGTTGGTGTAATTCATCACATACAGAAATAGAAATAAAAGTGTCATCAGAATAGTAGTCCTGCTCCACTGGTTAAATAAAGGAGAGGTGATGATATCCGTTTACATGTATATTTTATTAAATAAAAAATTATATACTTACAAAATATGTTGCATTGAAATATCCTATACATACCTTAAATTTTGTTGTATAGAGAGATAAAAGGATTTTTAAAGATAAAAATAGAAACCTATATAAAAATATATACAAATGGTAGTGATACTATGAAAATAGGTAAATTTGGAGAATTAAATAACATAAGTATTGATACAATTAGACATTATATGGACCTGGGTCTCATTATTCCTGAAAAAAAGGGAGGGCATTATTTTTTTGATAAGTATTGTCAAACAGATTTAAAACTTATATTACATTACAAAGAGCTAGGGTTTAGCTTGAATGAAATTAAAGAACTATTTTTTTATAAAAATTTAGCGAAATCTATGAATTACAAAAAAGATACTTTTTACCAATCTTTATTTAAATTGAAATATGACCAGATGGAACAGGAAATAGAACTTTTGGAGAAGAGACGGGATAAATTAAAGGAAGTGTTACATGATTTATTATTAACAAATGAAACTTCGAATTCAATTATAGGGATAGATTTAAGCGTACTTCATTTGCTTACATGTTCTAAGTGTAGTAAAAAACTAATTCTTCAAGATGGAATTATTAATAACAATCAAATTACTGAGGGGAGGTTACTTTGTAATTGTGGTGAAGAATACATTATTACTTCAGGAATTATAACTGCTGGTAAATCATTTAAATTAAATGAGCAAACGTCACTTGAAGATACTATTTCGGATTATATTCATGAAACTGATAATGCGTATTTGGAAAATATGCATAGGGAAGGGGAATGGGCGAAAAAGAAACTAATACATTTAAATTTAAATAACAAATTAATACTGGATTTAGGATCGGGACTTGGATTCTTTTTGAGAAACATTTATGAAGAACTGCCCGAAGATTGCCTATACATTGCAGTGGATCGAGATTTAAATAAACTTTTATTTTTAAAAGATGTATTAGCGAGAAGAAATCCGAAAAGAAACATTCTCTTTATCTGTGCTGATTTTTTGAATATCCCTATTCAGAATCAGTCAGTTGATATTGTAATTGATCATTCTGGTACGAGCAATTATAGTTTTGAGCATGAGGATTTTTTACTTCGCGAATTAAATCCACTCTTTAAAACGGATTGTTATTTAGTAAGTTTATTTATTTTATTTAAAAATTTCAGCTCAAATAGCCAAATTACAAATAACTTTCGAGAAAATTTTACACTTTCAAAAGTAACGAAAGAAATCCAAAATCTACACTTTCAATCCATCGATGAAAGTACTTCAAATTATTTGAAACGAGGAGGAAAGTACGAGAATTTCTTTGTTCAAGGAGAAGAAATTTATACATATTCATTTTTCGGAAAAAGATAAGGGCAACTCCGTCAAAAAAAAGTCCGGTTTTATAACTGGACTTTTTTTGATGATTTATATTTATACTCTTTGCGATTAAAAGACAAAGAGGATGTTAATCTACATGTTTAGCACTCACATGACACTCTCTTATCGGTGTATGTCTAGTAAGAGAAAAGATAGCCAAAACTAAAGACAATAGAACTAGAGATCCACCAACCCAGGCCATGTAGGCAACATTCTCTACTTGTTTTAAAGCTATACCTCCAACTGCGGAACCGAGTGAGATTCCTATTTGTAGAGCTGAATTATTAAAACTTTGTTGTATATCTGACGTATCTGGGGCGGTTTGGATTAAATAACTTTGTTGAGGTGGTGCAAGTCCCCAACTTAATGCAGCCCAAACTATCATAACAGGAATAAATAGACCAATAGAAACTGTCGTGAACGGTAATATAAATAAGATTAGAGCAAATAAAGTAATAACTATCACAATACTTTTTGGAGCCCCTATTTTATCTGATAATATACCGCCGAACGCTCCGCCACTTACTGCAGCTATACCAAATACTAAATAAAATATGCTTATCCAATAAGGGCTTAGGTGAAACTTTTCTTCTAAGAAAGGAGTAAAATAAGCATATAAAGTATAGTGTCCTGCTAACATAAACATGGTAGCTAGATGAGCAGCACCTAGTTTTGGACTACACACGGCCTTTAATTGGATAGATAAAGGAGTTCGGTTTTCCTCACCAGGTATTTTCTCTAAAAATACTGAAATTAAGATAATAGATCCCAATGATAAAATAGCTATACAAAGAAAAATAACTCTCCAGCCAAATGTGTTTGAAATTAATATGCCTAGTGGTACTCCTAAAACAAGTGAAGAGCTAATACCCATATAAATTAATCCTAATGCTTTTGCTCGGTAAGAGGGATTTACAATCTTTGCTGCAATTGTAAGGGAAAGTACGACAACTAATGCTGTACTCATAGCAGTTAAAATTCTTGCTATCATCATAAAAGTAAAGTTTGGACTAAAATAAGTAAGTATATTACCAATTAGAAACATATAAAGTGAAATAATATACAATTTTTTTCTTTCCACTTTACTTGTAAAAATTAATAATACAGGACCTGCTATTGCATAAGTAAAGGCGAAAATTGTAATTAATTGACCAGCGGAACTTAATGAAACATTAAAATCTTTAGCGATGTCTGGCAATATTCCTCCAACAATAAGCTCTACAAGCCCTACTGCTATTGTTGCTAAAGCTAATATAAATACTTTGAAATTCATTTTTTGTATTCCCTTCTCGTCATTATTTACCTTAAAACAAAAAAACTCCTGACCACAAACGCTAAAAGACGCGTTTTGTAGTCAGGAGTTATTGGTTCCTGGTAGAGACCCCCAAGCCATATTCTTGGAGTTATACATGATTCTCATATGTAATTAGTCAATGTAATAGAAGATACCATATTACTTTTTACATTTCAATAAAAAAATTTCGTATTTGTACATGTGTACCTATATGAAAAAGATAAAATGGGCTTTCTGAAACTCTAATAATTTTACCTTTCGATGGAAGCGCGTCTAAATGATTCAACTATTGCTAACTATTGATTTTGTCATCATATGTTAATTAGAGATGAAGGATATTTGTTAATATTTATCCAATATTGAACAATATAAGTAAAACCATTCATATCATAATAAAAAATTTATAAAAACAAAGGTGAGATTATTGAATATTTCAGTTCTTGGTTGTGGACGTTGGGGTACATTTATAGCTTGGTATGCTAACAAGGTTGGTCATAATGTAATGTTGTGGGGGAGAGAAAATTCAAGAAATTACATTGAATTAGATGAAACTAGAAAGAATGATTATCTTAAGCTCTCAGAAGATATCGAGCTAAGTAATTCACTACATAAAACCATTGTATTCGCGGAGATTATTATTATATCGATTAGTGCACAGGAATTACGTTCATTTGCTAATCGACTAAACTTAATTGATGAAATACAAGGGAAAACCTTTATTTTATGTATGAAAGGGCTTGAAGCAACGAGTGGAAAAAGGCTCTCTCAAGTATTTAGCGAAATTGTTGGGAAAAATACCAATATGGCGGTTTGGATAGGGCCTGGACATGTACAGGATTTTGTAAATGACATTCCGAATTGTATGGTGATTGGATCTGAAAATATTAGTATCACTAAGAAGATTGTACAGGAGTTTAATAGTGATTTAATAAGGTTTTACTACGGGCAAGATTTGATTGGCAATGAAATAGGAGCTGCCACAAAAAATGTTATGGGAATCGCCGCAGGAATGTTGGATGGATTGAATTACAGCAGTTTGAAAGGTTCGCTAATGGCCAGAGGGACTAGGGAACTTTCACGATTGGTTACAGCAATGGGAGGAAATGATTTAACAATATATGGATTGAGTCATTTAGGAGATTATGAAGCAACATTGTTTTCATTACATAGTCATAATCGAAAATTCGGGGAAGCGTTTGTCTTAGGTCAAAATTTTGATAAATTGGCAGAAGGAGTTTCAACCGTAAAAGCATTGAAAGAACTATCTAAACAATATGATGTGGAACTTCCAATTAGTAACGCTTTATATGAGATTTTATTTGAAAGTAAAGATGCAAAAGATACATTAGAAGAACTTTTTTTAAGACCTGTTAAATTTGAATTCTGATGGTAAGATGTTTTATTAAAAATATATTTTCAATAGATGAGTGCTAATATTAAACAAACGAAATTGAGTTACTTTCACTAATGAAGATTATATAAATAACAAACGTAAGTATTAAACGGCTATATAAAGTAAAAAAGCGACATCCTTTCTGTAGAATTAATTATAGAAAAGGGTGGCGTTTTTTATATGTATATTTTTGTATCTAATCAATTACAACTATTTGCTTGAACAATTCTAAGCTATTTATCTTCAAATCATTGACGGTACATGAGATTAGTTTAATGGGCATGGGGTTAACCCCATCTTTTTTTATTTCTTTGTATTAATTTTTAAACACAATGTATTGATATTGGGTTAACCCAAGAACTTACACTTAATGTAATACAAAGAAAAGTGGGGGGAATTGTTATGGGAAGCTTACGATTACATATAGAAAATAAAAAAAGAAACCAAGAACTAAGAAATATTTGTTTATATTCAATCGCAAAAACAGTATCAATATTCGGTACCTCTATGTATAGTTTCGCATTAGGATTATATGTTTTACAAATAACTGGATCTGCGTTAAATTTCGCGATTACGCTCATATTAGGAACGATTCCAATGATTGTTATGAATCCATTTGCTGGTGTAATTGTTGATAAAGTTAATAAAAAGAAACTAGTTGTTTGTATGGATCTACTAAGTGGCTGCTTATTAATAGCTGTTTATATAGTAAGTAGCTATTATGGATTAAACTTATTCATTATTTATACTACAACCTTTCTTATGACGGTATTTACAACCTTTTTTGGAATAGGATTAGAAGCTGCAAAACCAAATATCGTCTCTAAAGAGAGGCTTATGAGTATTAATTCTATAAGTAAAATTATCGATTCTGTATCTTTAATTCTTGGCCCTATGTTAGGTGGCATCGTTTTTTCAGTATTTGATATTAAAACTTTTATAATTATAAACGGTATTTCATTTATTCTTTCAGGGATAGCATTACTATTTATTCACTTTAAACTGTTCGAGTGTAATATAAATGAGGAAAATGCAAAAAGAAGAGTTAATTTTATTAAAGATATAAAAGAGGGGTTTTCTTACTTACTTGAAAAAGAAAGCTTAAAGAATACGTTTCATATTTTAATTTCGTTTAATTTCTTCTTAGGCTTTGCTGTAACTGTTCCATTGCCATACATTATTAACACAGTACTCAATCTGACCTCTGAGGAATTTGGTATCATTCAAGGGACTTTTCCAGTAGGGATGATAATTGGTGCAATTGTAGTAAAAAAGATAACTGATCGTTTTACTTACTCTTATCTTTTGAAAAAGCTAAGTTCTATGTTGTCAGTTATTATGATTATTTTAGGAATTCCAGTTTTATTCAAAAGTTTTGAAGTGAATGATTTAGTATTCGTTATTACCTATTGTGTTGTTATGATCTTTTTAGGGTTTATTATAGCGCTAATTGATATTCCTTTAATTTATTTCATGCAAAAAGAGATTCCTAATGAATATAGGGGAAGAGTGCTTAGTATTGGATTAAGCTTAGGAAAAATGATGCAGCCAATAGCACTCGCAATATCAGGTCTATTATTAAATTATATTCCAGCCTACATCATTCCAATTGCAGGTGGAATCTTATATTTAATAGTAATTAAAGTTTCATCAAATCGTTTCACGTTAGAAGTTCATTCGAAAGATTATAGTGCTTCGTAGAATCTTAGGTTATTTATAGAATGTATATTGCTACATCTTTCAAGGTAAGCTATATACAGGTGGTTTATTTAAATATGCGATTCATTTTAATTATCTTTGGGATTGCATTTTGGTGCTTGGCTTAGCATTAATCTCTTGCAATATTTTTAGTTTATTTATCCCACTAGGCCTATTCTTAGTATTTGTTTTTGACTATATTCCAAAATCTGATGATTACTTACAAAACAAGTATGGGGAACAATTTACAGTGTATAAACAGAAAACAAAAAAACTAATACCGTTTATTTGGTAAATCAACTTCATAAATTATAAAAAGCGCAGGAGCTACATCCTGTGCTTTTCTATCGTAATTCAGCTGTTTTTCTAATAACAATCTTATCAATATCATCTTCTTCATCACCATTAAATAACCCGCGTTCTTTTAAATACGCCTCAAAATATAAATCTGCTTCTGCACGTTCATCATATGGTTTTACAGATAGAACGAAACCTAATTTGTTTTGTTCCTCTAAATGAGAAGTGGAGATGTAGGCCGGTACATTGTGGCGTAAAAAGAGTTCTTTAACCGGAATAATCATATCTTTCATTAATTTCGTTAACATACCCATTTCAAACTCGAAATTAAAGCGATCTATGCTACATAAATCAGCGAATACTACACCGATAAAACCTGTATTAAATACTTCTTGATATTCTACATCTTCGTCATTACCATAAAAATTCTTTTCGATTAAATAATTTATAAAGTAAGCAACACCGTCACTTTGTTCAAATGGTTTCGTTGAAAGAACAAAGCCGATTTTCTTTTGTTTATGTAAATACACACATGACATGTATGCTGAAATGTTATGTTCTTTAAATAGAGAACTTGTTGCCCCAGAGAGGCCATCAAGTACGTGATGAACAATTTGAAGTTTTTTACGAGCGAAATAATAGGATTTCTTTTGTAACTCCAATGTATCAATAAAGACAGAGCCGATAAAGCCTGTATTTGAAATGATAGGTGTTTGCTTTTTTCTTCCTCTGCGCTTTGCTTGAGCCATTGTAAAAATCATCCCTTCATGTACAATTAAAATAAAAAGAACGTTTGTTCGTATGTTTATATTTTACTATTAAAACGCTCTAAAGTAAAGGGTTTTTGACGAAAAAAACAACAAAAAAGACACCTGTAAAAGGTGCCTTAAACGCTGTAGGGAAGAGGGTTCATCCCAACTATTTATATTATGATACAGCAACGATCTCTTCTGCATCTTCTACATCTAAATGACAGTCCATAGTACGAACATCTTGATCTTCATGACTTCCGAAATAAATAGTAATTTTCATATGTATCGCTCCTTTATTCTAGGAATACCTAAAATAATTACTAGTAATGTTACTATTTATTATATACCACTTTTTTCATTCCGACAACGTTATATCATTTTTAATTCTTTTAGGGCAAAAAGAGTGATGTATAGAGATATTTTTATAGAAATAGATACATTTCTTATGTGTTATATTTAATACTGAAGAATTCGAAAACGAATTTTTATGAAAGGAGCAAAATGAATGAATTATAAACAGTTACTAATAGATAACTTCACATATAAAACCTCATATATTGCGCGGCAGTTACATGGAATGAATGTAAAAGAAACGAAGGATTACATTGCTGTCGACTGTGGTTTACCGGCAGATACATTTAATATCATTACTATACTAAACAATAATTTAACGGAAGGTATTGAGAAACTATATAAAGTGGTAAACAACTATAATCAAAAGAAATTTCCAATGAGTGTTTGGTTTTGGGATGATAGGCATGAGCAGACTATAAAAAGCGAATTAATAAAACTTGGCTTAAAAGAAGCAGAACAAAATATCGCGATGATAGCAGACTTAAAAACAATTCATCCAATAATAAACATGACAGAAGGTTTTACGATACAAAAAGCATCTTCTTCAGGACACATCAAAAAGTTTGGAGAAACGTTAGCTAATCTTTTTGGTACATCTGAGGAAGGTACACATGTACAAGCATTCTACAATGAAACTGCTTCTTTCGATTTATGGAATAGTAAACAAATGAAACTGTACTTAGGATTTTATAAAGAAGAAGTCGTATCGGTTGGTTCATTAGTATGTATAAAAGATAGTATTGGTATTTATGATATAGCAACGAAAGAAGAAATGAGAGGGCGAGGGTTTGGCTCTACTATGTTTAATTACTTGCTGCAAGAAGCAAAAGAATTAAAAGTTGCTCAATGCGTATTACAAGCTTCACCTGATGGCATTAATATTTATAAAAAGTCTGGTTTTCAATCTGTAGGACAAATGACTGTATTTGAAAATCGACATTTATTTGAATGAATTAACCTAGCCAAATTACTTTCATGTGGGAGTTAATACATCATTATGAAAAAGATATATATCGTTACAATCATTTGCACCTTTATAGTAATAGGTACTTTTGTTTTTCATAAAGCAAATGAACTTAAGTACACGAAAGCTATTGATCAATCAAATCATATAAAAAACATTGCACATAGAGGCGCTTCTGCGTATGCGCCGGAACATACAATATCAGCGTATAAATTAGGGCAACAATTGAGAGGAGATTATATAGAAATGGATCTCCAAATGACAAAAGACGGATATTTAGTAGCTATGCATGATGAAACAATAAACCGCACTACAAACGGTACGGGGCTAGTTAAGGAACATACATTAGAAGAAATAAAGCAACTAAATGTAGGTTCTTTTTTTAATGAAAAGCATCCAAGTTTAGCGAAGAAAGAATTTGAAGGTGCTAAAGTTCCAACACTAGAAGAAATTATTGAAACGTTTGGGCATAATGCTAATTATTACATTGAAACAAAATCGCCAGATGAATATCCTGGTATGGAAGAAAAGCTATTAGAAATTATAAAGCACTACGAAATAAGTGATAAAGTTATTATTCAATCATTTAGTGAAGTAAGTCTGCAAAAGATTCATAGTTTAGATGTTAATATACCTCTAGTACAATTACTACCTTACAAAAAGGCAGTTCAATTAACTGAATTAGAGATAAAAAAGTATAAAACGTACTGCATCGGTCTAGGTATGAACTACAAATATATTGATTCAGCTTATGTAAAAAAAATAAAGAAACACGGTTTAGAAGTTCATCCATTTACTGTAGATAATGAAACAGATATGAAAAAGCTACTTTTATGGGGCGTTGACGGGATGTTTACGAATTACCCAGATCGTTTACATTCATTATTACAACCTTAAACTATAATGGTGTAATTATCACTGAATCAATAATACAAGTACCAACAAGTATACAAAGATAGTTTGTCATCCAAATGGTAACATCATTGAATACATATAGCCGATATTGAAATGAAATCCGAAAAAGAATCCAATATTTTTATTGGATTCTTTTTATTTAGCTCTAAGTGACGAACTTAAAGCAATATGAATTTGAATTTGTTAATAAAATATTACATTGAGTATGATTTTTTGTAATTACCATCAGAAAGTAACGAAATTGTAATGAATTTTAACTACGCTTTTTATATTTTTTTGATACACTGGCTACGAGAGGAATACCAATTAATGTAGGTAAAAACCAAAACCATATAGGCGGCAATAAATTAATTATGGGAATATGAATACCGACGTTTACTAAAAGTGCGGTAACGGCACCAATATAAGAACCTAACATACCTCTAATATGGTGATGGAGCCAATTTTTCCAACGTTTTTTTCGTGCGAGGTATCCATATATCGCAAATGAATAAGATAAAATCGCTACATAAAATAAATATGCGATTTTATCCCAGTTTATAATGGATAATATAATTGCAGTAACGGTGATCACAACATAGGATGCATGATATATTTCACCCCATTCTGTATGTTTTCCTTTCTTCTTTTGAGCAACCATCGCTACAATACCGGTGATTAAGCATATTGCTCCAAATAATATGTGGATGGTTAAAAGAATGTGAAAAATGCTCATAATAATTCCTCCTTTTTTATTTTTATAGTATTGCAGTATAGGAGGAAAGTTGAAACGCATTGTTTATTCACCTTAATATTTTGAAATAAATGTACTCCTAACACAAATATAAACGGACAAATTTTTCTTGAACTTAGCGGAGACACGTATTACGTGAAAAGAAGGAGAGACTTCCATGTTTACATCTATTACATATTTACAATCTGGGAATGAGAAGCAACAAAAAGTGTATGATGTTTTGAATAAACTTAACATTATGGAGGATTTAATTTTGTATAGTCCGGTTCTTTGCGGGACAATTCCTATTAGAATTGATACTCTTCAATCTGACTTAGATATAGTAATGGAAGTACATAACTTTGATGTTTTTGAACAGGAAATGAGATCTTTATACGGTTCTTATAAAGGATTCAAAATAAAAAAGAAAAAAATTAAAACTACAGAATCGATAAAGGTAAATTTTGAATTTGAAGGTTTTAAATTTGAATTATTTGCTCAGCCTAAGCCAGTACGTAACCAAAATGCATATAGACATATGATAGTAGAGCACATGCTATTAATACAGCATCCCCATATAAGGGAAGAAATTCTTCGCTTAAAAGAGAACGGTTTAAAAACAGAACCTGCTTTTGCTCAAGTATTAAATATTGACGGAGATCCTTATGACGAACTTATTTTATTGGGACAGGAAATGAGATTGTGGTAAATACGATACACAAAAACTCCTCTATAGTTAAAAGAGGAGTTTTTGTTATGCCATGAGCTTACGGATTAATTCACTCAACAATTTAATTCCGCTAGTCATTTGCTCTGGAGAAACATATCCATATGATAAACGAATGTACCGATCTGATTCTTCTTCATATATACGTCCTGGGTTTAAAAGAATTCCTTTTGATAGCGCCTCTGAAAATAATTTCTTCATCGGAATGTTAGGTACAATCTTTAGCCATAAAAATAATCCACCACTAGGAATATCCCACGATGCAACATCTGCGCAGTACTTATTTAAAGCTCGTATCATGAATTGTCTTCGTTCTTTTAATTGAATTCTTACGTTTGCAACATGTTCTTCATAAAAACCTTTATTTATCCATTCAGCAGCAACTCTTTGAGATAAAGAGCTCGATCCATAGTCTGTTTGCATTTTTATATCTGACAATCTATCAATAACTGGTTCGGGTCCAATGATCCATCCAATTCTAAGTCCTGGGCTAAGTGTTTTAGAAAGACTACCAACATATAATACATGTCCATGTTTATCTATCGGCTTTAAAGGAGGTGGAGGTGGTTCATCAATCCATAACTCTCGGTAAATATCATCTTCAATTATAGGTAACTGTTCCTTTTCACATATTTTTATTATTTCTTTTCTTCGTTCTTGAGACATTAATGCCCCTGTTGGGTTTTGAAAACTAGGGATAGAATATAAAATGTTTTTCTTTTGACTGTATTTAATACGTTTTAATAATTCGTTAGGTAAAATACCGTGATTATCCATACATATACCAGATAGATTTATATTTGCTGATTGAAATACATGAAGTGAATATAAGTAAGAAGGTTGTTCAAGTAAAACGGTTGATTCTCTATGCAAAAGACCAATTGATATTAATTGGAGTGCTTGTAATGCACCAGAGACGATTAATATAGAACTGGCTGAAGTATGTATTCCGAATGATTTTACGTATTTACTAATTGCTTCACGTAACGGCAAAAAACCTTTTTGTTCTTCGTATCCAAAATAATCTATTTCGTCACTTACGCTTTTCATAATGGACTGCATAGTTTCTAGCGGGAAAATTTGAGGCGCAAGTTCACCTTTACTAAGATGGATAAGTTCTTTATTTGCTTCTGCTTCATTGATTTCTCGTACCATTAACTTGCTAGGTTTGTGAATACCAGCTTTTACATAGTCACTCCAATCAGGCGGGGGATTCGTCGCTAATAATGACCATGTATTATTTGTTACAATTGTTCCTGCTCCAATTTCCCCTTGAATCAATCCATCTGCCATAAGTTCATCTAGCGCAGTTATTACAGTACTTCGATTTACATGAAATAATTTGGCTAACTGCCGTTGACTAGGAATCTTACTTCCAATAGGCCATTCTCCATTTTCAATTTTTTCTTTCATAAAGTTTACTATCTGCCGATACTTAGGCAGTTTTTTATTAGTTGTCATAAAAAAACTCCCTCGTTCACTTTATAAATGCCAAGTGGTTGGTTTTTACGATAAATAACTGGTTGAAGACATTGTAACAACTATTAAATATGATGAAAAGAAATAATTGGTAATTATAAAGTGGTTGGTTTGAAGGGGGAGAAAAAACATGAATAATAAAAAATGGGACTTTCGGATTATTTGTGCTCATACTTTTACGATTTTAATATGGGGGACTGCCTTTCCAGCAATTCGCATGGGGCTCGAATCTTATACACCTGAGCACCTTACTTTACTACGTTTATTAATTGCTTCATTTATTCTTCTGTTGTTTTCTTTTATATACAAGTTACGACTGCCGGACTTAAAGGATATCCCAGCAATTTTTATATTTGGTGCTTTAGGATTTACTGTTTATCACATTGCATTAAACTACGGCGAAAAAACAGTAAATGCTGGATCTGCAAGTTTAATTGTTTCAGTCACACCTATAGTAACGGCTATTTTTGCATCTGTTTTTTTGAATGAAAAAATGAAATTAAATGGTTGGATCGGTGGTGTAATTAGTTTTA
Source organism: Bacillus cereus group sp. N6 (assembly GCF_016483705.1). Lineage (NCBI taxonomy): Bacteria > Bacillati > Bacillota > Bacilli > Caryophanales > Bacillaceae > Bacillus > Bacillus cereus group sp. N6. Next base: position 249,312 of record NZ_JAEHBI010000001.1, on the reverse strand, counting down.
TAGGAATTGCTTTCATATCATTTAGTCAAGGAGATGATATTCAATTGAATAGTGGAGGATTATTTATTTTATTAGCAGCGATTTCAGAAAGCTTATTTTTTGTTTTCCAAACTTCTTACTTGAAAAAGTATGGCTTCTTGCCATTTACTATATATACAATTTTATCTAGCACTGTATGTATGCTTATTTTCTCGCCGGGAGTGTATACAGAAATACTAGCAGCTCCTCTTGAAGTGAATATGAGTGTTATATATTTAGGTTTATTTCCAACAGTACTCCCATATATCGCATTGGCATATATCATATCTCATTCTGGTGCTGCTGAGGCAACAAGTTCTCTATATTTAACTCCAGTAACTGCATGTTTTATTGCTTGGTTATGGTTAGGTGAAGTACCGACTTTTGTTTCAATAATTGGCGGGGGAATTACTATACTTGGAGTTTTAATTACTCATATATCACTATCAAAAAAAGAAAAATATACAACTCTAGTAAATAATAAATCAATATAAACTCATTCCATAACCACTTTATTATACTTTCTTTTGTTGATAAATATAATATTTTGTATTTCAGTTAAATATTGTATGTTACATTTTATGTAGTAAGCATTTTAAAAGGAGATGACAACATAATGAATGGAAAAAGAAAAATTTTCACATGTATTTCTATTATAGGAATCGGACTAGCTAGTTTTTCTAATTCTAGTTTCGCAGCAAATGGAACGGACAATTCAGTACAAACTTCTATTCCCATAGTTAATCAACAAGTAGCTGCTGTAAAAGAAATGAAACCATTTCCCCAGCAAGTTAATTATGCAGGTGTTATAAAACCAAATCATGTTACACAGGAAAGTTTAAATGCTTCTGTAAGAAGTTACTACGATAATTGGAAAAAGAAATATTTGAAAAATGATTTATCTTCTTTACCTGGTGGTTATTACGTAAAAGGAGAGATTACGGGTGATGCTGATGGGTTTAAGCCACTTGGAACTTCAGAAGGTCAAGGGTATGGGATGATAATTACAGTATTAATGGCTGGTTATGATTCGAATGCTCAAAAAATCTATGACGGTTTATTTAAAACAGCAAGAACTTTTAAAAGTTCTCAAAATCCTAATTTAATGGGATGGGTTGTCGCAGATAGTAAAAAAGCACAAGGTCATTTTGATTCTGCTACTGATGGGGATTTAGATATTGCGTATTCTCTTCTTCTTGCTCATAAGCAGTGGGGATCAAATGGAACGGTTAATTATTTGAAAGAAGCACAAGACATGATTACAAAAGGTATTAAAGCTAGTAATGTTACAAATAATAATCGACTAAATTTGGGAGATTGGGATTCTAAAAATTCACTTGATACGAGACCATCTGATTGGATGATGTCACACCTTAGAGCATTTTATGAATTTACAGGTGATAAAACTTGGCTTACTGTTATTAATAATTTGTACGATGTTTATACGCAATTTAGTAATAAGTACTCTCAAAATACAGGACTTATTTCAGATTTCGTTGTAAAAACCCCACCATAACCCGCACCTAAAGACTTCTTAGATGAGTCAGAATATACAAATACATATTATTACAATGCTAGTCGGGTACCATTGAGAATTGTAATGGACTATGCGATGTACGGCGAGAAAAGAAGTAAAGTCATTTCTGATAAAGTCTCTTCATGGATTCAAAATAAAACGAATGGAAATCCTTCTAAAATTGTGGATGGTTATCAATTAAACGGATCCAATATTGGTAGTTATCCAACTGCTGTATTTGTTTCACCGTTTATTGCTGCAAGTACAACGAAAAGTGATAATCAAAAGTGGGTAAATAGTGGATGGGATTGGATGAAGAATAAGAAAGAAAGCTACTTTAGTGATAGTTATAATTTATTAACCATGCTATTTATTACAGGTAATTGGTGGAAACCAGTACCTGATGATAAGAAAATAGAAAACCTAATAAATGATGGAACTCAAAAAGGATACGATAAATAACAAGGTTTTCTTTTTAGTAAAAGGAATTAGCACTATGCTAGTTCCTTTTTAATATTTCGTGAAACAATACAGCTTTACACTTAAATCAAGAAAAATTTAATAAGATCATGTTGTAGGTTGTTGTCGGAAAAAGGAGAATATGTCACTCTGTTGAATATAAAAATACAACCTATTTATAAAGGAGCCTAAAATATTGAATGTCCAGTTAAAGGTTGTTACGAGAGAGAATTGGGAAGATGCCTTAAAGCTACAAGTTAAAGAAAATCAGACGAAATTTGTTCCATCTGTAGCAGTTTCACTTGCTAAAGTATATATAAAACCAGATGGAGACAATGTGGAGTACATACCATTTGCGATATACGACGGCAATCTAATGGTTGGTTTTATTATGCATGCTGTTGTAAGAGAAACAACTGATATGTATTGGATAAATGGATTTATTATCGATCAAAAGCAGCAAGGGAATGGTTATGGAAAAGCGGCATTACAAGAAAGTGTTTCTTTAATAAAAAATACATGTAAGGCGTGTAAAGAAATAAGATTAACAGTACATAAAGATAATGTCTTTGCAAAGAAACTATATGAACGTTACGGTTTTCAACCATTGGGACATGAATATGATGGTGAGCAAGTATATCGTTTGTTCGTTTAAGTATTACGAAGTAAAGATGTGAAATGAAAGATGCCATTAAATGACTGGGAGGAATAGCAGTTGAAAAATAAATTTCATCATATTGTACGAGCTGTTATGTTAAAGGATAATAAATTATTATTGGCTGAATATATTGGCCATCATTATTTTTTACCAGGTGGTCATGTTGAAGTTGGCGAGTCAGCTGAGAATGCATTAATAAGAGAACTACGAGAAGAACTCGGAGTAAATTGTAGTATAAAACAATTTTTAGGCGTCATAGAAAACCAATGGCAAGACCATGAAGTTCTTCATCATGAAATTAATCATATTTTTGAAGTAGATTCGCAAGAGTTACATATTGATTTCATACCAAAATCTAAAGAATCTCATTTAGCGTTTCACTGGATAGATTATAATCAAGAGGCTTTACATACGTATAAAATCATGCCAGTACCTTCAGTTAAAGAGTTACTAGAAAGGAAATTAAGCGATGAACGACTAAACTGTTGGATTAGCAATTTTTAAACACCTCTATTAATAGTAAATACGTCCCTGAAAGGAGATTAAGAAAATAGGCTGAAAAACAAGGTACATCACCTAGTGTAAGTTCATATTTTGTTGATGTACGCATTTAGTCTATAGCCTTATTTCTACTTTGTTTGCAAAAATATATAAACTTTAACATTGGGACGGAATTTATTTTTATAAATGGAGGGTTTCGTAATGAATCAGTTTCAACAAGAACTACAATCATTAAACCTTAATGATTATCAATCTGGTAATGTTGTGTATTGGGATCAACTACAACAAAATCAATATCAATATCCATACTATTACATTCAAGACGATGCACGTCGTTGCGGCGGATGCGGAGGATGTGGTGGTCGCTGTGGTGGATGTGGCGGCGGAAGATGTGGAGGATGTGGTGGTCGTTGTGTAGGCTGCGCTGGATGTTTCGGTTGTTTTAACTGCTGGAACTGGTGGATCATTTAAGTATAGAAAACTAACAATGGTGTACATGAAAGAAAGGTGTAAATACTATTTTATACTTTTCTTTCATGTTGTAATTTTTTATTCGTGTTAAGGGGGATTTATTTGTATACATACGATAAGTTAATTTCTTGGGTAGAAAATATAAAAGAAGAAAATCATAGTTCTGCTACAGCACTGTGTATAATAAAAGATAACAAAATCGTACTAGAGCATTATAGTGGCCATCATTCAAATACATCTATAAGTAAAAAAGTAACCGCATCTTCACAATTCAACGTTGCTTCTGCGAGAAAAAGTTATTTAGGTTTAATGGTAGCATTTGCGCTTTACGAGGGGAAAATAAACTCTATTGATGATGAAGCGATACAGTATCTTAAAGACTTTGATCCTGTATTACTTGGTAAAACAACAATAAGACATTTAGTAACCCATTCGCACGGTTTAGGAGAAACGCATGATGGGACAATTTTTCGTGAATTTGAACCTGGACAAGCATGGGCGTATAGAGATGTTAATGTCAGAATGATAACACGTCTTATTTATCAGCTATATAGCAAAAGTTTTCCTGAATTGTTAAAGGAGCGTGTATTTGATCTAGCTAACTTCAAAGAAACAGGTTGGAGAATTCAGGAAGATGAAAACTTAGTTAAAGTTGTTAATAATCCAAGTGAAGACGCGATTAGTGAAATTGGTACGGTAAATGATGGTACTGAAAAAAATCTATTTGTCTCAGCTAGAGAATTTGCTTATTGGGGCAATCTTCATTTAAATCAAGGTATGATAAACGGTAAACAAATTGTTCCAAAAGAAGTTATAAAAATTGCTACGAGTTTGCAAAGTCCAACATTTGCAAACAAAGAACTACCACAAAATGGGTTATTTTGGTTCGTTCAAAATGAACCTACGCTTTTAAGTGAACTTGGTGAACGAGTGCCGAAAGGAGCGTATCAAATATTAGGAATTACAGGACCGACTCTTTTAGTAATACCTGAATATAATGTAGTTGTTGCGAAAATGTATAATAAAAGGTATAACTACGGCGGTGATAATTATTTATATTATTTACGTGAATTTAGCAATTTAGTCGCTGATACATTTCGTAACGGTAATAGGGCATAATTACTCCTATAATGAAAAAGGAGTGAAAAAAATGAAAGATAAAATGAATAAAAATAAAAAACAAAATATAAAAGATATGAATACAGAACAAAATGCAATTTATAGCGATCCTAAAGATGCAGCTAATATGCAAACGGTACCGCAGCCGAAGGATTTTGATGAAATTGAATATTAATTTTTCGTTCATCCGACTATATGATGAATGAAAAATACATCTTAAGTCCCATCACATGATTGAAATCTTTTGGTATTCTATATACATAAGCATTTGAAAATGTCTTATCTTAACAAAGGTTTCTTTAAGTAAATCTAATATAACCTGCAGAAAGACACTTCATTATGGAGTGTCTTTTTGTGTACATGAATTCAATTTCCATTTTTCATTCAGTATCTTGCTTCTTATGATGGTTATACTAACTGTGAAAATTCATGTCATGATAAAAGAAGGGGACAGTTAGTATGAAACAAACTTCTATAAATCCGTTACTAATTGTTCTAGGTACAATCATTGTTCAAATTGGCCTTGGGACAATTTATACATGGAGTTTATTTAATCAACCCCTTGTTAGTAAGTTTGGATGGAACCTCAATTCCGTAGCGATAACTTTCTCCATAACAAGTTTTTCATTATCATTCTCAACCTTATTTGCAGGAAAGTTGCAGCAAAAATTAGGACTTCGTAAACTCATCGCTACTGCAGGGATTGTTTTGGGACTCGGTTTAATACTTAGTTCACAAGTTTCTTCCTTACCATTACTATATTTATTAGCTGGTGTCGTTGTTGGTTATGCAGATGGAACTGCTTATATTACATCACTATCTAATTTAATTAAATGGTTTCCAAATCGAAAAGGACTTATTTCTAGCATATCTGTTTCGGCATATGGAATGGGCAGCTTAATCTTTAGATATATAAACGGAAGTCTTATCGATAGTCTTGGTGTATCACAAGCATTTTTATATTGGGGTATCATCGTCTTGCTTTTAGTTTTAACCGGATCGTTCTTCTTACGTGAAGCAATCGTAAGTAACACTGTAACTGAATCATTAAACAATGACTATACGCCTCGTGAAATGATGCGAACGAAACAAGTATATCTTTTGTTTTTTATGCTATTCACATCGTGTATGGGCGGTCTATATTTAATCGGTATGGTAAAAGATATTGGGGTACAGCTCGTTGGACTTAGTGCAGCAACCGCCGCTAACGCCGTTGCAATGATTGCAATTTTTAATACGGTAGGTAGAATCGTTCTTGGAACGTTATCAGATAAAATTGGTCGAATGAAAATTGTTTCTGCAACGTTTATAATAATTGGATTGTCAGTCTTTACTTTAAGTTTCATTCCTCTAAATTACGGCATTTATTTCGCTTGTGTAGCAAGTGTTGCCTTTTGCTTTGGTGGTAATATCACAATCTTCCCAGCCATTGTTGGAGATTTCTTCGGATTAAAAAACCATAGTACAAATTACGGGATTGTATATCAAGGTTTCGGGTTTGGTGCACTTGCAGGAGCGTTCATTGGAGCGTTACTGGGTGGATTTCAACCGACCTTTATTATAATTGGTGTTTTAAGCGTTATTTCCTTCATTATTTCGATATTAATTCGTCCACCAAAAGCAGAAAACAAAAAAGAAACACGACATTTATATCGGAAAGTAGCTTAATTATAAAAAGAGTCCTTGTATAGGGCTCTTTTTATATTACAAAATAAGTGAAAATGATTTGAAAGGTAATAAAGTAATTTATTTCTTTAGCAACTAAGTAGCAGATTAGTAAAATATTCATATTGTTTTATAAAGGCACTGAAATCATGTTATAAACCTACATTAACCACCCTTGTTATTAGATATGCCATTCATTTGTACACCATTATTTTAATATAAAGGTAGTTGGCTTATATTGGTTACAACTATAATTTCTTCTTTTATCGCATTCACTTCAACAAATATTGATGACATTTTTATACTTCTTGTTTTATTTTCGCAAGTAAGGACAGGAGTAATTAAGAAAGAAGGTAGTACTGTCCGAGGGAAAACTAAAATGAAAGAACTTTATATTGTTATTGGACAATATTTTGGGTTTAGTTTAATTATTTTTCTAAGTATCATCGGTTCTTTAAGCTCTTTTTTCATTCCTGTTTCGTGGATCGGATTATTAGGATTCGTGCCAATTTATATGGGAGTGAAAGGACTATTGTCACTTCGTTCTTATAAAAGTAACGAAGTCATTGCTAACGCTTCTAGTTCAATATTTAAAGTAGCTTCAATTACATTAGCTAATGGAGCTGATAATATTTCGATTTATATACCAATGTTCGCTAGTCAAAATCTTAATGCCAATATTGTTACATTAGTAATCTTTTATTGCATGATAGCAATATGGTGTTTTATTAGCTACAAATTGATAAGAGCTCCTATTTTAGCTAAAGTACTTGAAAGAAATTGTCATATTATCGTTCCAGTCGTTCTAATTGGTTTAGGAATGTTCATTCTTATCCGCAGTAATACAATTGAATTATTGTACTAATATGTTGAAACTTAGATTAAAAAGAATCAGACGCCATAAAAAGCCGTACTACAGATAAAATGTAGTACGGCTTTTCTTTATTTTAGTGAAATGAAACAGTGCTCTACGACTATTAAGTTAGACAGGATATTACGATTATTAAATTGAATAGATACTTTAAAAGGAGTGTGCTACTTAAAATGAAAATAGTAAAACAATGGGTCCAAGAAGATAGTGATTACATAAGAGAAAAAGTAATTGAATATAACCAAAAACATATTTCGGATGAAGAGAAAAAGCCTTCAGAAAAAATTAGTTTTATAGTGAGAAATGAAAAGGAAGAAATTGTATGCGGAATAACTGCAATTACATTTTGGCACCACGTACATGTCGATTTCCTTTGGGTTTCTGAAGAGTATAGACACGAAGGCTACGGAAGCCAATTAATAAAGCTTATTGAAGAATTTGCAATTGAACAAGAGTGTAGGCTAATCAATTTAGATACTTTTAGCTTTCAGGCACCTGCGTTTTATAAAAAACATGGATATAAAGTGATTGGAGTAAGTGAAGATCATCCGAAAGGACATAATCATTACTATTTAGAAAAACGTTTATAAAGTGTAAATTGAATTAACATTAGTATTTTGAGTGAATTCATATTTAGAGGCACTTCTAAAGCAAAAAAAGATCGAAGTGGAATATTAGTTACGGGAAACTAATTATTTATAGCGAATATACCTAAAATAGGCATCTAAATATATGCATTCAGATGAAGGGGGGAAATGTTATGAATTCATTTGTAAATGATAGGTTTGATGAAACGAGAAAACATCTATTCGAGGAAATTATGATATTGGATGATGCTCAATTCAATAGTAAGCCAGACAAGAATAAATGGAGTATAGCACAAGTATGTCATCACTTAGTTTTATTGGATAAAATGGTCATAAAGGTTATTTCATCTGGCTTAAAAAAGATTGATAGTACCCTAAAAGAGCGTCGAGAAATCCGCTCTATATTACAAGATAGATCGCTAAAATTTATAGCTCCAGGAATGATTGAACCAAGTTTAGAACCATTTGAAGTGCAGAAAATAATCGATATGTTAAACGAATCGAGAAAAGAATTAATGCGTTTCCTAAGTACAATAGAAGATGAATCTATATTAACGATTAAATCAGTGATGCATCCAGCTCTTGGAGAATTACTTCTTGATCAGTGGATAGAACTGATCTATTTGCATGAACAGCGTCATATAGAACAAATCAAAGAGATAAAACTACTTTGTGAAATTGGGAAGTAAAAAATCTTTGGCTATTAACAAAAAATACGGGTCTCATATGTATACTTTTAAAATTGATCTAAAGAAACGTTAATTTGGAATCCGTTTGTTATATAAGTTTAACCTCGTCTCAAAATAGGAGCGGGGTTTTTACTAATTTAGGAGTTATTCTGGCATTTTCATTTAGTATTAATTTAATCAATTTTTATTCTAATACTTCGTGAACTTACTATTAAAACAAGTTAATGATAGAATGATAAATAGACAGAAAATTCCTTTTAGTAAAAACAGAGGAGGTACGTATGAAAAAAGTAAATGTTACATATGCACTTTTATACGATAAAACAAATGAAAAGATCTTAATGGTAAAAAATAAAGGAAAGAATGGTTCCTATTACACATTACCAGGTGGCGCAGTTAAATTTGAGGAAACGTTAGAAGAGGCAGTCATTCGAGAAGTGAAAGAAGAAACCGGTCTACATATAACTGTAAACGGGATTTGTTACATTAGTGAAGCTTTTTTCGAAGAGAGAGGACATCATGCAATATTCTTTAATTTTTTAGGTGAAATAATTGACGGGCAGGCAAATATAACAAGGCCAAAAGAAATTGAAGAAATTACCTGGATGGAATTACATAGAGCAGCACCGCATTTACGTATACCAGTACACTTATTAAATACATTACAAAGGAAAGAAACAGTACCTTACTTTTTTAACGGGACAATCGTTCATCAATCTTCATAACATTATCAATTCATGTAAGGCGGGGAAAAAATGGAGTTTATCGTTAATCATAAACATTTCACTCAAGCACTTTCAGAAGTAAATAAAGCTATATCTACCAAAGCTATAATCCCTATATTATCTGGCATAAAAATAACTGTAGATCAATCGGGAATTACTTTAATCGCAAGTGATTCAAATATTTTCATCGAAAAATTCATCCCTAGTTCCACTGAAGGCGACCAAATTACAACTATAGTAAAAGCAGGAACTATTGTAGTACCTGCAAAATATTTCATTGAAATTATAAAAAAAATGCCAAGCGATGTATCAATAAAAAGTACGAATGAGCAAATCATTACGATACAGTCAGAAGAAATCACATTAAACTTAAATGGACTTCCAGCATATGAGTTTCCGAATGTACCACTTATAGACGATCATGCAAAAATACAAGCAGAAACAGAACAATTGATTGAAGTATTTAAACAAACTGTCTTTGCAGTAGCTAAAAATGAATCTAGACCCGTTCTTACGGGAGTACATATCGAATTAGAACACAACAAATTAATTTGTGCTGCAACTGATTCACATAGACTTGCTATACGCGAAACGATAATTTCTACAGAGGTGAAAGCAAGTTGTATCGTACCAAGTGCAACTATTAGTGAACTGCTAAAATTAATGAATAGTAATTCAGAATTCGTATACATCTATCTTTCAGAAAGTCACATTATTTTTACATTCGGTACAACTACATTATATTCAAGATTAATTGAAGGAAAATATCCTAATATATCTAGTTTAATTCCAAATGAATTTCAAACAGTCATTAACGTAGATAGAAAAAGGATTTTACAAGGTGTAGATCGATCCAGCTTATTATCAAGTGAATGGGCAAATAACAATGTTAACTTAGAAATCATAGACGAATCCACAATTAAAATTTCTTCTAACGCTTCTCAGATTGGAAAAATATCCGAGACACAACAGATAGATGAGATTCAAGGTGAAAAACAATTAAATATATCTTTCGATGGACGATTTATGATGGATGCTTTAAAGGCGATAAAAGAAGAAACGGTTACTTTAAGTTTCAGCGGTTCTATGAGACCGATATTAATTGAAGCAGGGACACCATCTGCAGCAGTACATCTTATATCTCCAGTAAGAGCTTACTAATAACAAAGGAAGGAATCACATTATGTACAAGCACACTTTATGTTTTATAAAGAGAAATGAAGAGATACTTATGTTAAATAGAGAATATGACCCTGTAAAAGGATTATGGAACGGGGTAGGTGGAAAGATAGAAAAGGGAGAAACACCTTTAGAAAATGCGATTCGTGAAATAAAAGAAGAGACTAATATAGAAGTTACGCATGAACAAATTCAGTTTAAAGGTATTATTAAGTGGGAGGACTCATCTTACTCTGGTGGTATGTATGTTTATTTAGTAGAGCTACATAATGAATTTACATATCACACTCCAAAAAAAGTATCAGAAGGAATTTTAGATTGGAAAGAGATTTCTTGGATTCTAAGTGACTATAATTACGGCGTAGGAGAGATGATACCTAAATTTTTACCGGATTTATTCCACAATGAATTAATATTAGAGCACAATTTTGTTTTATCTAATCATAAATTAATAGATTATAGGAATGCGGAATTGATTAAGCAGGATAGTTCTATAGATAATATAGTTCAATTATAAAAAGAAGGAATTGTAATCTATAATACACAGCAAAATAATTATTACTCAAATGATTCGAAAAGTAGCTAAGGAGAAAATTCAAATGAGGATGAGTGTAATGAAGAAAATAATTATTTTACTCATAGCTGTAGTTTTAATTACTTTTGCTTTTTATCAATACAACAAAAAAGATAGCGTAGCTAAAAATGATAAAGTATATGTAGAAGACTTTAAAGGTAAAAATGATTCAAACAAAATACAATCTGCTATTAATAAAGCAGAATCAAGTACAATTAAAACAGTATTGCTTGAGGATAAGAAGTATAAAATCACGTCACCAATTATAGTGAAACAAGGTGTAAAGTTATTATTCGGTTATGGAACACAGTTTGTTGTTGAAGGTAATTTCAGAGTTCTAGAATTAGAAAAAAACGCTTCTATCGAAGGAGCCTATATAGCTGTAAACGATCCTACATTTAATTCTGAAGTTATATATTTAGACGGCAAAAATAAGTATTATAACACTTGGCACAAAACACAAATAAAAGATATAAATATTATTAATTGGACAGAAACAAATAAAGGTACTGGAATTTCTTTGTATTCTGGTGGGAAAGAAAATGAAATTTCATTTATTAACTTTGAAAATATAAAAGTTGTAGGAATGGAAACTGGGCTGAAATTAGTAGCAAAGAAACCGCAATCTGGTTATGCTTGGATAAATGCCAACCGTTTTATAAACTTCTCACTTGAAGATTGTGTAAATATGATTTATATGGATAGTAATGTAACTACACCAAATGAAATTAGCGGTAATCAATTTACAAATCTACAATTACAGCCATCAAGTAAAACGAAAAATATATTAAGAGTAAGTGGACAACATAACGAGTTCAATGGAATGGTGTGGGATTTACAGAAAATCAATCACGAAAACGAACTCATTGAACTAACTGATAAAAGTATGAATACGGTTATTAATATTACCTCTGTACAAACAAATAGAGTTTTAGATAGCGGTAAAGCAAATATAGTAAAATAAGGTTAAATACAGAAAAAGAGCGAATTCCTTATAATAGAGATCGCTCTTTTTTATTTATAGTTAAATTTCTCTCCACCAAGCTGATGAAGGATAGTCTGTAGATTTTAACGTGATAGATTCACCAATTTGTGGCGTTGCAATATTAACTCCTAAACGCTTTGCTTCTTTTGTCACACGTTCAATAGGATCACTCCATTCATGTAATGATAATGTAAAAGCACCCCAATGAATCGGAAGAAGTAATTCTCCTTTCACGTCAATATGAGCTTGCACTGTCTCTTCTGGTAACATATGAATAGCAGACCACCTCGGATCATATTGCCCGCATTCCATTAACGTAAGATCGAATGGACCGTATTTATCACCAATCTCCTTAAAGTGAGGAGCATACCCGCTATCACCACTAAAGAAAACTTTAGTCTCTTGACCAAGAATAAGCCATGAACACCATAACGAACAATCTCTATCTGTTATACTTCGTCCTGAGAAATGCCTTGCAGGTGCGCAAACTAATTTTATATTATCAAACGTAATTTTGTCCCACCAATTATGTTCACTAATTTTGCTAGGTGAAACACCCCATTTAATTAAATATTGCGCAACTCCAGTTGGAACATAAAAGTGCTTCGCACGATCTTTTAACAGCATAATACTCTTGTAATTCAAATGGTCATAGTGATTATGAGAAATGATAATCGCATCAATTTCTTGAAGGTCTTCACGTTCTAAAGAAAAAACACCACTATAACGTTTGCTATTAAACAGAGGAAATGGGGAAGAGGCATCTCCAAACATTGGGTCTAATAACAATGTTTTACCTTCTATTTTCAAAAGAGAAGCAGAGTGCCCAAACCATGTCACACTCTCTAAAGACTCATTATTTTTATCCGATAAAACAATAGGTAAATTCTTTAAAGGACGCAGCTTTGATTTCATTTTAAAGTAATCAGTCATTAAACCGATTATATCTTTCGGTTTAAAACTTACATCAGTATGAATTTGATTCATATATTTCTTTTTCATTCGTTCTCCTTTTTACGTTTAACAATTTACGTATGTTGTTATTGTAGCTATTTGTAGTTTAAACGAAATTAATTTACCTTTCATCTTAAATTCAGTACATTTCATAAATTTGTCAAATTCATTATTCTTATATATAAAAAATAAATCAGGCAGCAGATAAAACAAATATAAAGTAAATGTAAATTGTTTTAATTTGGTAAATACTTCCTTATAAACAACAACGAACATACGTTTTGTTATATGTTGTAGAAGAAAATACGTCTCTAATTATTAAAAGGAAGGAGAGGATGTAAGTGCAAGTAGAGAGAAAAAAGAAATCAAAATGTAAACTATCAAAATCTCAAATAACTCAGCTATTTGCAGAAGGGAAGAGTACCTCAGAAATAGCTACGCTTGCCAATGTGTCTGCTAGATATATTCGTATGGTTTTAACAGACAATAACGTTCCAAGGCGTGCTGTAGGGAGTTGGAAAAGGAAGTATGACATATCAGAAGATTATTTTAAAACATGGTCAAATAACATGGCTTATATTTTAGGATTTATAGCAGCAGATGGTGTTATACAGAAAGAAAATCAATGTGTCAGTATATCTCAAAAAGAAAGTTACATTTTAGAAGATATAATTAGAAGATATAAAACAAGAACTACACACCAACCAGCCACTATATCAAAATAAAAAAACAGGCGTATATATGCTAAACATTAATAGCGAAACAATAAAAGACGACCTTATGAATATACATGGAATCATGCCATGTAAATCATTAAATATCAAATTCCCATTCGTGCCTGAAGAATATTTACATCATTTTGTTCGTGGATATTTTGATGGGGATGGTTACGTCAAGTATGAAAATTATATAGTAAGCTTTGTAGGAGGATCATATAGATTTATGAATTCTTTACATCAAATTCTTCAAAATCACAATTTACGAGCCGATTTACTAAATCAAAACAAACATTATCGCGTTATTTTATCTGGAAGAAAATCAATACAACTATTTTCAAATTGGATTTATAAAGACAAAGATATTTATTTGCATAAAAAATATGAAGTATTTCAGAAAGAAAGTCTAAGTTTAGACCAATTACAAGATCGAAAACTAAAACAAACTCAAACCGCCGTTAAACAAAGAAAACAAAATTACCTTAAAGCATACATGAAAGATAAGTGTAATGCTACAACTTGTTCAAATTTAGAAATAAGCGAATCGACTTTTAAACGTTGGTTAAAAAATGATAATCAATTGAAAACAGAGTATGAAAAGATTAGTTTGACAAGTTCCACTAGCGATAACTAAATATAAAACTCTAGAAAACCTTAGTATAGGTATGAAGATAGCAATACTAAGGTTTTTAATTTGAAATCATTAAAGGATTCTTAGTTTTATTTATAGAACATAACAAATACATAGATTTTATAATTAATTTGCTAAAAAAGGAGAGGGACACCTTGCAAAAGAAATTTATCAATCCAGAAACGATGCCACCAACTTTTGGATATTCGCATGTTGTCGAAGTTAGTAACGCTAAACGAACAATTTACATATCTGGACAAGTAGCAATCAATACTGATGGTCAAATAGTTGGCGTTGGTGATTTAGCTACACAAACACGACAAGTATTCGAAAACATTAAAAGTGCATTAGAAACTTCGGAATTACAATTTAATGATGTAGTAAAATTAACGTTTTTCTTAACAGATATTTCTCAAATGGCCATTGTTAGAGATATTCGAGATCAATACATTGATACTAAGAATCCACCAGCAAGTTCGGCTGTAGAAGTTAGAAAATTAATTAACGATAACTTATTAATTGAAATCGAAGCAATTGCTGTAGCAAACTAATTTTAAAAACTTATTCGTAATCATATCAATGCAATTCGTTTAATGCGTTCATTTAAAACGAATTGCATTTTTTATTGCCTTAAATATAATTTATATCTGGAGACATTTTCATCAACAACTTATAAAACAACAAAAAAACAATCCATCACACAGAATGATTAAAAAGAACAAGGGGAGGCTAATCACCAATACTAAAATTTAATAAGTTTATTATTTTTAAGTTAGTTAACATAATATATATTATAGGCAGTTGTAGAAAAAAGCGATATCAGGTATCAAAAACCAAGTAAACTATACTTAATGAGACGGAGCGGAGATTTTTAGTGAGATTTACATAAAATCGTATCTAAACGAATTTCTACAGTTTTTATCATTCTTTTTGTTATAAATCCATCACAGCAAATTCAAATCAATAATCCATTAAGAATTATCGAATCAAAAACATTTTTGATCGACAAGAAATTTTTATACAGAAAAATTATTTCTATACAAAATATAAATTATTAAATTCATTTTATGTTTTACTTAATAAATTTATATTGCTATTTACACACGTTTTATAACTTTAGATTATTTGTTGTTATTTCTGTCAGTTACACTTGACTTTTATTGTACTTACCGTTCTTTATTCTAGTTAACATAACGTTTATTTTTAACATAAAAAAATCTCCCTCACCTTTAGGAAGATTTTTTAGCTTGCTAGTATTTCAGTTATATGTTTTTAATAACAATCCCAATTGTAAATAACATTGGAAAAATCTAGATTTAATAAATCGTCTTTCTTTATAAAGAAATTAGCAACACCAGAATCTCCCCACATAATATTTAATGAATCATCTGTATCAATTTGCAACAATAACATGTCATGTTGCTGGTATTTTTCTTCCCATTCCCTTGGATCTGTCTGTGTGAAAAATGGATAACCACCAATTTTATGCCCTTGATCTTTACATAAATCATCATATAGTTCGCCTAATTCAGTATTATTTTCTTCATCAACAATTTTTTCCCAATCAATTTCCTCACTAAACATCTTTTCAAATCGATAATCCCTTGATGTTACTGGTTGATAACCTAATTCAAGCTTTAATTGCGCTGCTTCAGGAATGATAAAGTTCTCTAATTCTGAAGTGTTTAAATAACTAAAATCAGTAATTACCTTATTTAAATCTTCTATAATTGTAGAATGATAAATAATTCGAAAGTCTTTTTGGATTGTTGGATGATCAAAATCTGCTCCGTAAAGTTCATCTTCAGCACTTACGAAAAACTGTAGCATACCCTTTTGAGGCATATATTCAACATGCGGCATTTCTTCAAAGTTTAGCTGCGCTAGTAACATCATAGGTTGTCCATTTGAATCTTTAGGATGCTCTTGATCTATAGGTAAATACGGATAACCACCAAATTTACTTTCAAAAAGCGTTGTCTCTGCTAATGTTCCAGACACTTTAATATAAGGTTTCACACTTTCTTCTAAAATACTACGATACTGCTCTAGTTCTTTCGGAATTTGAAGCTGATACGTATTCTTCATTACATTTGCCTCCCTTTAATAATGAATTAAAAATGCCGTACTTAATTATATAGCAAAAGATAGCTTCATTGAAAATTGTTAAAAATCCGTTTTCACCCTCGTTTTTTGTGCGCTTGGTGGACAAAGTAGATTATGCTCTAAAACCTTTTTATTAATAGTTCGAATTAAATCCGCTGCTTCTGTAGTATTTGTATTTTCTTTTAGCTTTTCTTTTAAATCATCAATTTCCTTTGAAAGCTCAATCCACCTAGGTAAAACATGATTATTCTTTAACGTTCTATAAAGTTGCTTTTCAGGATTGTATGAAAGGTCTTTATCAAGATTAAGAGGTTTCCCTTTACCTGGCAAATTATCAAAAGACCCTTTCTTTTCTGCTTCTTTAACGATAGAACTAATATGATCCTCATACGTATAAGACCAAACTTTCTCATCTTTTACTAATATCTCTTGCTTTTTTAGTTTTTTATCTAGTTCTTCTTGATTCATAGACTCTCTCTCCTTTTTAATTTAGAGTGTTGTTTTTGTAAGTTTTAATGCTTTCAATCCATCAAACAACTTTTCTCGCCACCAAACACCGTCATGTCCGCCTTGAAACTCTTCATAAGTAATTTGGTACCCTTTTTCTTTTAAAGCTTTATACAGGCGTCTATTAGCCGTTAAAAGAGGTTCGTTTTCAAGTTCTCCTGCTGCTATGTAAAAATGAGGTTGACTCGTATCGGAATCTATAGATGAAATTTGATTTTCAATCCAAGGAATTTGATTTTCATAATCATCCTTTTTCCAATGCACGGATCCAGACATTGACAACACGTTTCCGAAAACATGTGGATTTTGAAGTGCTGCATAAAAAGCTGCTAAGCCACCAAGACTGAAACCGGCAATTGTTGTATGTTTCGCTTCTTGATGCACACGATACTTAGCGTGAATCCACGAAAGTAATTCCTCCGTTAAAAATGCATTCATTTTATCGTTATAAGTTAGCTCTTCTAGTCGATCAACAGGATCTATTGCAACAGCAATACAAGATGGGATTTCTTTTTCGTATATTAAATAATTGAGTGTTCTTGCGATTGAAAGGTTATTAATGAATGAATTCCCATCAAATGCAATGAGAAGTTCTTGAAGATGTGAAGTGTGAGAATAGTCATGAGGCGTATAAATATGAATGTTACGTGTGTTATTTAAAATCGTACTATGAAAAGAATATGTTTCAATTTTTCCAGATGGATAATGATCTGAAGGGAAACGACTGCTATACTGCACTTCCATCCCTATACTTAACACTGATGCTTTATTAGCACCTTCTCCAAATGTATTTCCATTAAATCGGTCTAGTTCGTACTGTTCACTACGCTTTATCCAATCATTTTCGAAAAAATCGTTTACTGAAAAATAGTAAGTTGAAATAAAACTCTTATCCGTCCTAAACGTTTCATACCAAATATCTGTCTGTAACAATCGTTTTAATTGATTTACAGACAGATCCCAACCAGGAAAACTACCGAATACATAAACATTTTCAGTTTTTTGGTCCCCTAACCATATATACGTTATAAGCTTATACTGATTATTTACAGGACATTGTTCTATTAGTGGCGTATGATTTGACTTTATTTCATGCAAAAAAGTATAAAAAGCTTTCTCGTTTCCATTTTTTAATTGATTATTAAGCTCCTCTAATTTAGGACTAATTATTGAAGTCACCCATCTTCCTCCTTTGTATTTCTTTTCACTAGATTGCTTTTATAAAAATTAGGATTAGGATGATATTGTATTTAGATGAGTTATTTATTAGAAAGTTTATCAATTGCCTGAATAGAAAGTTCCAACGCTTTGATTCGTCTTGTTAAAAGAGTTCTTTGCGGACTACCTACTTCAGACTTATCATAGGCTCTCTCAATTGATGGAAGTAAACCAACAAGGACATTACGAGCTTCTGCTAACTCTTCTTGACTATACTGGTGACTTTCTTGATTCCAAACGTTTTCTAGTACTGCTAACCCTACACAAACGGCTTTAAGTCGTTTTTTCACTAATGTAGTATTTGCACCTTTTTGAGTCATCTGTAATAGTGCATTTTCAAGTTTACGAATAGTCGATTGTAAAGATTTTCTTGATTCCGATTTATCTATATTTGATACGTTTTCCATTTTACTGTTGTTCCTCCTGGCTTAACTTATTTAATACTGGATATAATAAGTACTTGATTTCACTCGAAATATTTTATCATAAATAACTAACGATATTCGAGTTGGACAATCCATTAAAGGAAAACAATCGCTAAACGCCTCTCCTCCCTTACTTCATTCTATAATTACTTCTTTCTGCACATTAAAATTCCTATATAAGCAAGGTATAAATATTGTCTTTTTTATGAACAAAATACGCACAAGCAGCATAACTTGTACGTTTTAATTTTTATTCAGTAAGATAATATAGTAATAGTTTTCGCGCTTTCTCATAATTCATGAAATCTCTATACAAAACGGGATACTTCACAATTTCTGTTTCTATAGAACGATATTGCGGAAACCATTCAAAAAACGATTTCCTTAACCACTTTATTTGCTGAAACATAATGTTCTGTTCGTTTCCATTTAGTACAGAACTTAAAGTACCTGCTGTATGCATCCAATAATGATTAAAATCAGCGTTTATACAGTCATCATCTGTAAATTTACTTTTTAAGTCTCGTTGCAATTTTCCTGTAGCACGATACGGAAACGGTTTATGCAGCAGACTATGCATTTTCTGCAATTCATTAAAAATAACCATTTTACCTAATAGCAACTTTCCACCCCTTTATTTCTCTATCCAACTTAATAATTTTTCATAATGATATTGAGCATCTGTATAGCCAAGATTATATAAATTAACTAGCTTTTCTTTATTTCTTTCTATTCCGCTTATAGGAAGTTGTGAGCTAGGCTGAATTACATAAAAATTATCTTTCTGTTCGTTGCCATTCATATAAGTTACGGTTTCATTATAATAACGATAATGTTCTACTAAATGTTCTGCGATTTTCGGATATTTACTATATAAAATTTTAGCCAGACCAGAAAATTTATTCCGCTGCTTCTCATATCCTTCTGGCTTTGTCATAATCACGACGTTCTTTTGATAACCATCAGTTTGTGCTTTTAGAACCGGTATAGGATCTATAATCCCTCCATCTAGCAATTTTAGATTATCATATTCTACAGCAGGCGCTATAAACGGTACAGAACTTGATGCGCGAATGATTTTTAAAATATCATTTCCGTGTTCTATTTTATTGTAATAAACTGCTTTTCCTGAATCACAATCAGTCGTTCCTATAACAAATTGTTCATTGGAATTTAAGAAAGTTTGAAAATCAAATGGAACAACTTTATTAGGGACTTCATCAAATAAAAAGTCCATTCCAAATAATTCACGTTTTCGAATCAAATTTCGATAAGATATATATCGGTGATCTGACACTAGCTTTGTATTTACTTTTTTATTCCTTCCTTTTTGACGTGATAAATAAGTTGCGCCCATACATGCACCAGCGGATACGCCAACTACATACGGAAAGAATAAGTTCTTTTCCATAAAATATTCGAGTACTCCTGCAGTATATAGACCTTTCATTCCTCCGCCCTCTAATACTAAACCTATATTTTTCATGCTATATCCCTCTGCTTCTTTTTTCTTACTTACATGTTAACACAAGATTTTAAGACGAGGTTATATAAACGAATTGCAATAATAACCAGAAACTACTAAAGTAATGTCATAATTTCTTAGTAAATAGCATGGTACAATATAAGTAATACATTCCACAATTAACCGAGGAGGAATTTCATATGGGTTTATTTAGCGGTATTTTAGGAAATGCATCAAATGCGAGTACAGAAAGTGTAGAACGTGATTTAGAGAAGATTATGTTAGACGATGAGAAAGTTGAACATGCTTATAAATTAATTCGTGATTTAATCGTATTTACAAATCGTCGTCTTATTTTAGTAGATAAACAAGGGATATCAGGTAAAAAAACAGAGTATCATTCTATTCCTTATAAAAGCATTACACAATTTAGCATTGAAACAGCTGGGCATTTTGATTTAGACGCTGAGCTTAAAATTTGGGTATCTAGTTTGAGTACACCAATTACGAAAGAATTTAAAGGTGACGATAGTGTTTTAAGCATTCAAAAAGCGTTAGTAACATATACGACGAAATAACGCTTTTATGTATATTTATTCGGTTCTGAAATTACTAACCCGAGTATTTTGGAAGAATATGCATCGATTTTGTATATTTAATCTTAAGTAACAGAAAAAGGTAAAGCGTATTTCAAATGCTTTACCTTTCTTTTTTGTAATAAATGAGTGTAGTTTTATCATTTAATTTCTTTATTACTTCTGTTCTTTTATACCCCATTTTTTCGTATAGAAAACAATTTCTTTCTTCTTCTAAAATCGTAGCAAGTTCAAAACTCCTTGCTTTTGGAAACATCTTTTCAATTAAAATAAGTCCCTTTTGAGCGATTCCTTTCCCTTGATAGATTGGATGAATGAACATTGGACTGATCCAAAATTTATAAGGTAGTTCTTTTTGGGATATACATATCGCTCCAACAAGGTTCGAATCTATTATCATCTTATAAAAGTTGTTGCTTGGATTATTTATCCTTAAAATAGTTTTTTCAATAGTTTCATTTGCTGGATTTGTTTCATAGTCTTTATATTTATTTAATAAAGGGCTAAATGAGTCTATTTGCATTTGAAATAAAACTGCTGCATCATTTTCTGTTGCCTTCTCTAATGCAATCTCCATGTTACCAATTTAGTCGCTTTCTTAATGAAGTTATATGCGCTGTATGATGACGTCCATGCCATGCATATAGTCCAATTGCAGCAGCAAGTTTTGTTTCACCAGTTTCTGGATGATTAAATGTCTTTTCTAGATCTTCTAGTTCTAGAGAATATAAAAGGTTAACCCATCTTTTATGTAACGATTCTAACATTACTAGTGAAACGTCTACTGGTAATTTAGAATCAGGTAGTTCTGCCCACTTCTCTTCTTTATATGGTTTAATAGTAGGATTCTTTTCTGTTAGTGCTAATTTAAAGCGTATGTAGCTATTCATATGGCTATCAACAACGTGATGAACTACTTGACGAACCGTCCATCCACCAACTCGATATGGTGTGTCTAACTGCTTCTGATCTAAATCTTTAATTGCTTTTGCTAGTTCATTAGGTAAATCTTCAATTTCTTGAATCCATGTATCAATCATTTCTTCAGTTATAGGACGTTTGTATGTAAATTGCCCAATTGGATAACGTAAATCATTCATGTATAAGTCCCCCTTAATATAAGCGCGAAGTATTTCTCCATATATAATGTACAAAATTCACATGTTCTCCATTTAATTCTACAGATGTTGTATCTGCTTCGTTATGATAGGAAGAAAACCCGCTTTTTTCTAATACACTTTGTGATGCGAGATTATTAGTAGTTGTTTTAGCATGAATCTCATTAATTTTATTATTTTTCGCTACGTCTAAAACTAATTTTACAGCTGCTGTTGCAACCCCTTTTTTAGTAAACTTTTCTCCGACTCGATACCCTAATGAACTGCTTCGAGTTTCTGTATCAATATCTACTAAATTTATTCGTCCTACAATTTCTTTTTCTTCATTACGAATTAAATAAAAATAAGAATCTCCATCCGCTTGTTCTATTAATAAATCGTCTAGTAGCTTTCGGAAATATTCAAAATTAAAATATTGTGAGCCACGATTTGGTACCATTGTTTCAAAAAAAGATTTATTCGTAAGTTCAAACGTAAATAAATCTTTAACATCGTGTTTCTTTAATTGTTCTATGTATATTTTCATCTCGCTCACTCCTTCTATATATACTAACTGTTATATATTCTTTTTAATCGATTATTTTCCTGCTATTTCTTTCGCTTCAGTAATACAGCAAGTAGTACTTTCGGATGAAATAGGTGCAATGGACTACGAATTAAATTCATCACTCTTACTAATCGAATATAAACATCAGAGTCAGTTGCAGATAGTTCATATATTTGTTTCGTATACCATAGCTGAAATTTTTGCTTCATCGATAATTTTCTTGTTAGCTGAGGATGACGTGATATTTCTGTTGTAGTCATTTCCCAAGGAGTTTGTATGATATTAGCGGTCTTTTTATAAAATCGCTGTGTAAATGTTTTATCAAGCTTTTGCCTCTTTTGCAAAAGTAACTGCAATTGGTGAGCTTCCATAGCTGCAACTGAAACACCTTGCCCAAAAACAGGATCAAAACGACAATGTGCATCCCCAACTACTAACAATCCTTCTGGTAAATGATTAACTAAATCAAATCGCCGACGTACTTGATAAGGAATTTTGTACGTTTTGATATTTGAAATTGCCTCAGCTTTATTTAGAAAATCTGTCACATTAGAAATTGATAGGTTTTCAGCAAAATCATAAAACTCATCATCTGTTTGTGGTGCTTTCTCATTTGCATATCCGCTGAAAGTAACAAAATAGCGATTATCCTCAATCGTTTGAATAAGAACACCATACGGATTGTCAGGGAAACTTGGAGACATTAGCATATTACAACAGTCTAATTTCTCATTTTCATTGAGTTTAAACATTCTAGTTGCGTAAAACAAATCAATGCGCACTTTCTCTTCTTGCACTTCAATATTGTATTCACGTAACCACGCTATACTTTTTGAACCGAATCCGCTTGCATCAACAACAATATCTGCTTGAATTTCTTCTTGCGTGCCCGTCTCTAAGCATTTAGCTTTTACTCCACTTACTTTGTTAAGCTTTCCATCTACTAATAAACCATCAACTAATGTTCCAAATTTAGTGGTAACATTTGAAATATCCTCAATTCGTTTTTGAATATGCCATTCAAGCAAAAACCTACTTTGTTGAATCATATGTACTTTACCTATGAATTGCTGTTTCCATAAACCAAATTGATGCCATTTTATATCACGAGTAAAGTTATTTACGATACTACCTGTTTCAATTAATTCATTAGTGATAGTAGGAAACAATTCCTCAATCGCTTTTTCTCCACCTTTTAATAACACATGAGGATGATTACTTTGTGGAACTCTTTTTCTCGAAGACTTTCCATCCCATCTTTCACCAGCTTCTATAATGATTACTTCTTTAAAAGTAGATGATAATGCTTTTGCTGCGAGTTTTCCTGCGATACTTCCGCCAATAACGATAGCCTTATTAAACATATTTTCCCCCTTAATGAAAGAAGACCCTGCCTTGTATGAATGAAACAGGATCTAAACGAATAGTTACTACATTAAAAAACATGAGTAAATTGTAACGTTAAAATTAAAATGCCTAATCCCCATACGTAATACGCGAATACTTTTAAGGAGTGACGTTTTAAATATTGAATCATCCATGAAACGGCTATATAACCGAAAAACGCTGCTGATAATGTGCCGACGATTAATGATGTACTAGAAATAGATTCTGCTTTCCCTTGATAAACATCTGCTAATTGCAAAATTATAGCTCCGACAATGGCTGGCGTTGATAATAAAAAAGAAAAGTAAGCAGCAGTTTCGCGGTCTAACTTCCTCCATAATGCAGCAACGATTGTCATACCAGAACGAGAAATTGCTGGGAAAATAGCAGCAGCTTGAAATGAACCGATAATAAATGCATCTTTATATGTAATGTCATCCATTTTTTTACGACCATTTTTTTGTTTATCAGCCATATATAGAAAGAAACCTGTCACTAAAAACTTCCATCCAATCGTAATGCCTGTTTTTGAAATATCCTCAAAAAAGTCTTTAAATAACAATCCGATTACAACTGCGGGTATCGTCCCGACAATAAGTAGTAGCATTAGTTTGGAAAATGGATTTTTAATTAAATATATAAATTCTTTTTTGTAATAAATAAACACTGCAAGCAAAGTTCCAATGTGCAGCATCGTATCTAAAAACAATCCTGCTTCATCTAATTGAAACAAATGCCTTCCTAAATAAAGATGACCCGTACTACTTATCGGTAAAAACTCTGTTAAACCTTGTATGATTCCTAATATAAAAGCTTCTAACCAATTCATGATGGTCCCCTTTCTCGTTTGCTTGTACCAATATATGAAGGTTAAATTTTCGATATGAAAAAAACTATATTTCTCTATGAATTTACTTTTATTTTATAGATATATATGTAAAAAGAGGTAAGGAGGGTTACTATGTGGCAACATACGAAATTCGGCAATGTATTACTGTGGGCAGGACCTATCCTTGTGTTTATAGGGTTATGTATGACAAATGTTATTTCTGATATTCCTTTTTTTGAGGGAAAACATAAATCGATTGGAATTGTACTTATATGTATAGGTGTATGCTGTTTTATTGTTGCTAATCATTTAAAAAAAGGAGAAAAATATGAGGACTAAATTTAAATAAAAAAACAATCCCAGTATATGCGCTAGGATTGTTTTTTTATTACTTATTTGTAGAATACTTTATCAACGTTATATTTTGCTTTATATTCATTAATAATGTAAGTTTCGTAAATTTCTCTTTCTGTTGGATCCTCTACGATACATGCATCGATGCGGTATACTTCATCACGGTGATTTTTAATTGGTGAAACATTGTCTTCAAAATGCTTCTTAATACGTTGTCTAATTTTACGAGCTTTACCTACGAAAAGAAGTTCGTCATTAATATTGTAAAACATAAAAATGCCGCCTTTATCTCTAGGGAACAAGTGGAAATCGATAAATCCATTAATTGGAGTAATTATTGGCTCGTCTCCTTTAATAACTTGTTTACGTTCAGTAATTGAAACATCAGCTTCAGGAATATTAATTTTAATCAAGTTCATTCACGTCCTCTTTTATTATAAAGATAAATAATAGCATACATATGTAAGAAAAGCTACGTTCAGAGGCATATTTCATTTTATAATTCAAATATTATAGGTGTATCATGTAAACTCTTCTTCCAAATCATATGATCGCTTGATTCTCCCCAATACTCCTTCAGTACATAACTAGGTTCTCCAAACTTCTTCGTCCATATACTTTGTGCTTTTTTGTATCCACTATCTAAACAGTATTCTGTTATTCCTCTGCTAAGTAACGTAATATACATTGCATGTAGTAATAAATTGCCTATGCCATTTCGTTGATATTCAGGTAGTACAAATACAGTTCCTATTTCATATAAATCTTTAAACACACCACCTGTACAACTATTAATCAATGTACTTGCTGGGCCGATTTCAATTGTTCCAATGATTTTATCGTTACTTGTATCAATTGCTAATAAAAAGTAACGACTTTCTCCATTACTCTCCAAATCATTTTTCAAATATTGTTTTTTCGTGTTAATTTCATTTTCTATGTCATCTAATAATTGTAATAACCCTTCATTTTTAAATGTATCAGTAATAACAAGACGAAAAAACATATTCAGTTCATCTACATCATCCGAATTAGGTCTTCTAATTTTAACGTTATACACGACTTGAATCTCCAATCTTTAAAAATATATGAGAAATTGTTAAGACCATACTTTATATACTCTATTCAACATTATTCTACAAATGCCTGCATAGATCCAGCAGTATAGAAAGCTCAGAATAAATATTAATAGAATAATTTTTATATCCAAAGTTGTATGAACAGTAGGACCTAATACAGGAAATCGAAAGATATCAAGTACAATTATAATACCTAGAAGTAGACATATTGCTGAAAAGGAAACAATCAAAATCCTTCTCTTGAATTGTATAAAGGATACTCCTAACGCTATACCTAATAAACCTGTAGTAAAAGGAAAGACAATTAGTTCGCTTGGCTCAATAATAAATAATAGGAGAATAGTAAGAATGTAAGAAAGTATTCCCGTGCGAGTAGAATAACAAATAGCGAAAAATATAGGCAGCGTCGCAAAAGGACTAATAAATAAGCCTATACCAGGGATTAGGTTCCCGGCAGATTGAAAAATAGCAGCAAGTGAACCGAGTAACGCTGTAATCACTAACCTCTTTGCTGGCGTCATCTTTCTTTTATGAACAAAATTCGCATCATGCGCGATCATCGGTTGATACCAATAGTTTCTAAAGTGATTCATCAAAATCCCCCTAAAGATATCTAATTATACAGTGGACGATTATATAATGAATAATTCCGAGAGTGTCTATCATATTAAGGAACGATTTCAAAAATAGTACCTTTGTTCAAATCAGTTACTTTCATAGAACCGTAAACTCCTAAATATAATCTAGTTTGATCCAAATTTGTTCCTAAACTCATAAAATAAGCTGCCTGCTCACCGAAATCATAATGGGTTTCAATAACATGAAAGTCAGTATGTTTACCATGCGTACCAGCTCTAGAATAAGCTAACGCACCTTTTACTGAAGACTGCGATTTTTCTTTTTTAGCAAGGTCAGTAAATACGACGCTACCTGTTAAATTTGGGATTGCAGTCCCCATATATGGTTGAACGCCAGTAAGTGAAGTTCCGTCAAATTTATCTCGTCTGGAATCTTTATGATAATAACTAATTAGAGGCTGTATACGCTGCACTGATGTTTCTATAGTTTCATTATAATAAGCCATTATTCTTTCATCTAAAGTTGGATTCTCAGAACAGTGCCTTATAAAAGAAGTAGGTAATTCCCCTTCCCATCCTCTCCACCCAAAATTAATAAATCCATATTGATCAGGAGTATCTCTCATTAAATGGGTTTGAACGATTTCGGTAACTGGTATTGATTTATATAGAACAAAAGAAAAAATAGACTCTACAATATCTTGTCCGACGTTACCGGCATATTTGATATATTGATTATGCAACCTTTGAAATGAAATACCTGTTATATTACGTACGCCTTTTGCAATTAATGTAAGAGTTTCTTGAATAGATAGAGGAAGTTCATTAAAACGTGTAACTACTGGAGGATTATTTATGGACGTATTTTTACTTACATCGATTTCAATTATTTTACCCGCTATTTCTAAATCATCCTGGCTTAAATTAAACGGATCATAGCCAGAACCACCATCTCCATTAGTAAAAACAAGTTTTCCAGTCTCAGGTGAAAAGTTTAAGCTATTTACGCCGTTATGATTAAAAAATGGCCGTTTTATATTAAGTAATGTTCTTCGCTTTTGAGGTTGGCCATTTGATTGTAAAACCCATTCTTCAACTGTATCAATATGATCATATTGAGTATCTCTATTTGTCCACTTTAAATTTAAAGTTTTCGGGTCACAAGGATTCGGTTTAAATTGTTCTGAAAGCGAACCTGGTCCTTGCGTGCCGGCCATAGAATAATGAATATAAAACAAGCCGTTATGATTAAATTGTGGATGGAACGCTAGTCCTAGCAATCCGCGTTCATCATAACCGCTACTAGCAACACCTTCTTCAAATGTACCTAATTTAATAATTCGGTGACGAATATTTAAAAATGTCTTTATATCTCCGTCTCCTATGTAAAAAACCTCTCCTAATTGGGTTGCGATAAATAGTCTTTCAACTGATTCACCTGGAAGTATTGCTGTTTTTATGACAGTCGGTAAATTTATGTTATGAACGATGGGACGTAAACGAACCTTAACTTTTGTCAATTAACTTTACACTCCTTGTTATTCTTTTTAATAGAAGAATATGATGAGAGTAGTTAAATTAGTATCAAAACTATAGACGTAAAAGTGTGATATCCCTGTTCGTACAAGTCTGTTTTCTACTTAGCATCAATTAACTTACATTCCTTTTTATTACATTTTTGATATAATATAAGTATAAAATATAAATTAGGGGGACAATTCATGGCAATCTTACTACAAATCATCGTACCACTTATATGTGCAATATACTTATTTACCCTCTATCGTAATAGTACTATTGGAAAAGCTGCTTTTCTCTTAGCAGTCGTTATTGGGATTTTCGGTTTAGAGAATATCTTTCAATATGCTAGTTTAACTGATCATACTGTTTATCCATATTGGGGTAGTTTGAAGGCTGTAATCTTTATTTTATCAGTGGTGTTTTTATTCAAAAGAACCCCCACTCCATATAATAATTAACAATTATTCATGTTTATTTAAAGCTTATTTTCAGAAAGAGGTTATGCAATGAGAGCACCATATCAAGTATTAATATTTCCTTATATAATAATTGAAGATTCTATTCAATACGCTATTTTTAACCGAAGTGATTATGGTTATTGGCAAGGAATAGCTGGTGGTGGAGAAGATGGTGAAACTCCTATTGAATCAGCAAAACGAGAATCATTTGAAGAGGCTGGTATTTTAAAAGAATATCCCTATATACAATTAGAATCTGTATCTTCACTACCTGTAGAGGATATAGTCGGAGGATTTCTTTGGGGAGAAGATGTTTATGTAATAAAAGAATTTTCTTTTGGAGTTAAAGTTTCTACAAAAAATATTTCATTATCTAAAGAACACTCCAATTATAAATGGTTATGCTTTGAGGAAGCAGTAATGCTGTTGAAATGGGATAGTAACAAAACAGCGTTGTGGGAATTAAACAAAAGGTTATCAAAGCAGTTAAAGAATTAGTTATAAA
The DNA here is from genome assembly GCF_016483705.1 of Bacillus cereus group sp. N6. NCBI lineage: Bacteria > Bacillati > Bacillota > Bacilli > Caryophanales > Bacillaceae > Bacillus > Bacillus cereus group sp. N6. The sequence continues at coordinate 220,302 of NZ_JAEHBI010000001.1, read as the reverse complement.
TAAAAAAGATTAGGAGCGAATCCTAATCTTTTTTTGTTATTCAATTGCACCAGCAACGTCATAATCGTTTAAATCTAATTCAATTGTTTGTCCGAGTGCTAATTTAGCAAGTTCTGAACCTAAATATGGTCCAGCAGTTAAACCTGAAGCACCTAATCCGTTTGCAACAAGAATACCGTCGAAGTTAGGAAGTGGTCCGATAACAGGTAAGAATCCTGGTGTAAATGGTCTAAACCCAACTCTCGTTTCAAGCATAGTACCATCTTCTAAACCAGGTGCAACTGTTAATGCTTTATGGAATACTTCATGTAAACCACCTGCTGTTATACGATGATCGAAGCCAGTTTCGTTTTCATGAGTAGCACCAATTACGACATGACCATTGTCAAACGTTAAAATGTATTGATCGTTTGGCGGCATAACAACTGGCATATTTTCGGTTGCTGTATTTTCCGTTTGCAAATGAACAATTTGTCCTTTTTGGAACGTAACTAAGAAATTGATTCCTAATGGATTCAAGATTTCATTTGCCCATGCCCCTGCAGTTACAATTACCTTTTCTGCTACCATTGTTTCGTCATTTACTTTAACTCCAATAATATGATTACCTTCACGGACTAATACTGCGTCTCCTTTTATAAAAGTTGCGCCATGTTTTTTTGCAGCACTTATTAATGCGTTACGTAATGATCTTCCGTTTACTCGTGCAGCGCCACTAATATGAACAGAACTGTATTCTTCAGATAATGCTGGGAATAATTTTTTCGTTTCTTCAGCTGATAAGCGAGTGATTTCACCAATCTCTGGTGCATCTTCACGTCGTTTATAAGCGCGCTCTTCCATTTTATCTAACTTTTTCTCATCAGTATGTAAACTAATTGCACCTACACGTTTGTATCCTGTATCCGTTTCACCGTCTGCTTCTAATTGCTGAATTAAAGAAGAATAGTAACGTGCACCGCCTTTAGCAATTTTATACCACGCTTTATTACGACGCTGTGAAAGCCAAGGACATACAATACCAGCTGCTGCATCAGTTGCTTGCCCTAATTGTTGTCGATCAACGATAGTAACATTCGCACCTGCTTTAGCAAGATGATAAGCAGTAGACGCTCCTAAAATACCAGCTCCAACTACAATATACGATTTCATTTCAAACACCTTTTCTCTTTTGCTAATTATTTAAATATAAGAACTTACTTTAGTATACTGAAAGGAATCCTTTTTTCAATGTGCTAAGCGTAATTAATTGTTGCATCATTGTGATTTTCCTAACCATTATTTTTTCTTCTTGCGGAATAATTCAATTGTTTTATAGCCTTGTGAAAGAATTTCAATCATTTTCTCAAGACGTTTGTCACGTGTTTTTTCTTGTTTTACAGAAAATAAATTACGCGCCCAATCTTTTTGATATCCAGGTGTTAAACTTTGATAAAATTTAAGTTCATTTGGATGATTAACTAATAATGCTTCAACATCTTTAATACGATCTGCATAATCGGCAACACATTGACTCATAGCAGGCGTTTTCTTCTCTTTTTTCTTTTCACGCTTTAAACCTACAACAGTAAAGACGTCGTCCATACTTACCATTCGTGCAAATTTAATATCACTCTGTCCTACATACCCATCTTCGCCAACGTTTAACGCTGGAAACATCTCATCACGGTGAATAAACGTACTGTAACGAGAATTACCTTTTTTCGGATATGCGAAGAATATGTAGCCTTTTTCAATTAGTAATTCTTCATTACTAATAATATAATTCGTTTGTTTCACCATTTCATCAAGTGTTTCTACAAAAATAAAAATGGCATCGTGTTCTTTTGAAAATGCAGTTTCTTTTCCTGTGAAAATGTCATAATCACTAGGTTCATTCATTACGACCATATTTGTATACTTATTAAGTTTCAATTTATCAATAATTGACATAAAAATCTTCCTTTACATTCAAAATTCATTGTACATACTGTTCTAGTGTATTATATCTATTAATAAAATCAAACTTTAATAGTTATTTTAAATTAAAGTTAATAAAATAGCCGATTCTGCGTAAGAACCGGCTAGCTATTCGTTTCATCTTAACTCAATAGCAAATAAAGTATTTAATAGCTCTCTATATTGATCTTCTGTAATTTCACATTTTATTTTTTCCCCATTAATCATTTCAGTTAAACTCGTATTCGTTAAAGAGACATGGCCATAGTCCGTTAATTTCACTGCAATTGGTCCCTTATTAAAAATAGATTTCTCATCTTCTATTACTCTTTTTTGAACATCGTTCACTACTGTCTCATCAATGATACGATTATAAAAGGCATGACAAACTTTCCACTCTCCGTTCGTATCTTTTCTTTCTAGAACGTAATTTCCTTTACTTGTGTCTCGTTTTCTCACTCGATACGAACCATTTTTAGAGGAAACAGGCTCTTCAGTAAAAGGTACAGGGATTAAAGGTACTAAGGAAGCAATACCTACATCAATTAAGTATCGTTCGTTAGCATACTTTAAAATAATCGTTATATGTCCATCTTCAAGTGCCCATGCATTGATTTCATTTTTATATACGGTTCCAAGTGCAAGTTGTACATCATAACCACAATCTTTTAAAAAGTAGTAAAAAAGAGTATTTAATTCATAACAAAGTCCGCCGCGGGATGTAGTTAAAATTTTATTCTGTAAATTTTCCATAGTAATTGTATTCGCATTACGTGCTATAACATCTAAATTCTCAAATGGTATAGTGTGTGCAAATGCAAAGAGAATTGTATTTAATTCTTCAAACTTCACTTCAGTACGGTTTGTAAGATTCAATCTTGTAAACAGTTTGTATTGTAGACTTGTCATATTCAGCACCCCTTAACATTTATAAGTTAAAATAGTATATGCTGATTGTAAATTTGATGGGGTACTGAAACAATGTACATTTCGTTTAACTGTACCGGTACAAAAAGTCTAATTCACAAGATTACTTAAGAAAAGAAGCTACAAATACAAATGTAATAGTTTATCTATATGTAAATTATTATGATCGCTTATATCAACAAAATATTGAAGTTGCCACATTTGGCTCTTTTTAGCTTGGTTGCTAACAGGAGTATCCCAAATAGGATACACTCTCATAGCCATCTTCCCTTTTTGACTTTGTGTTTTTAATATTTTTTCTTTAAGAAGAATTTCTTTAGGGAAAATAAATTGTCCTAATTTATTTTCATCTATACAAGTGATAACTAAAAGATTAGGAGCAGCGTCATAAGAAAATGCTTGATTATGCATATTGTCATCTTTCTCCCAAAAAGAAACAAATTGCCCAATTTTATTAGGGGTAATTTTTGATATTCTAAAACGAATGCTTTTATGATTTAAATTAAATAAACATCCCGCATATTCAGCGTTTTGCTGTTCTTCTTTTAGATTCGTGATTATGAATTCGTTAGGTTTGTAAATTATATTGTTTAAATTTCGGATTACATCATTAAATTTGTTCAAGAAAATCCCCCCCCTTTATTCACCCCTTAGTTTATCACAAACATCAGTTCTTATATATTGTAAATAATAAACGACGTGAAAAAGAAGGAGATTTTACTATGGTATTATTAATACTTCAATGTACTTAGTTTTTCAATTGCTTGTTGTTCAGTTGCTAAGTAAAAAATGTCTTTCCCTTTATTACATTCATAAATAAAATCCTTTAAGCTTTTACTCGTATACATTGAGAAATCTCCAATAATAGCAATCTTTACTCTGTAATTTATAAACTTTTGAAGGATATCACCAGCAAGGCGTGTTTTTAAGTCAAAGAAACTTTCAGTTATTAATGATTTGTCGATAATAATATGTTTAGCATCTACCTCATATTGAACTGTTGCCATAAGATCTAATGCCGTTTGAACATCGGAAATTAGTACTTTATCATTTTTTATGACCGCAATATTTATTCCATCGATAACTAATTTCTTTATTTCCATAGTCCCACCCCTTTATAATTTACACAGTATGAGTAAAATTATTTTAAAAAACTTCGTATTAACCATAGATTAAATTAGCCGCAACTATTAAAATCGCCACTATTTTTTATTGTAAATATCTATTTTTTATTACTAATACGGTCAATGAAATTAATGATAGTTTCTCTTTTTATATTTTTGAATATATATATGAAATTGCTTTTACTTGTTATAAAAATATTGTGGATTAACATAACTTAACAAACTATCCAAAGTGTTAATCTCGGCATATGGTTGTATTTTGGTAGTATTCTTGATTTTCTGAGGGTTAAACCACACACCTTTTATATTTGCATTTTGAGGACCAGCAATATCCTTTTCTAAGTCATCTCCAATAAATAATACATCTTCTGGTTGCACATTAAGCTTATTTAATGCTAGTTCGAATATACGTTTATCAGGTTTACTCAATCCTACTTCTTCAGAAATAATAATCGTATCAAAGTAATTGTTTAAATTCGTGTTAATTATTTTAGCTTTTTGTCTATGCGTTGAGCCGTTTGTTATAATTCCAATTTTAAAGTGACTCTTTATATGATTTAAGAAATGAATAGTATTTTGGTCTATCGAAAAACATTTAGGGAAATTTAAATTCCAAAAATCTTGGATATAATCGCGTGGCAATCTATATTTCGGCGCGAATTCATCAAATAATGATTCTAAAACTATCGTTTTATCACTAATGCCGTATTCCCTTTTATCGTATTCTTTGAATTTCTGTAACATATTGTTTTTGACTGTATCACTAACATCCTCATAACATTTTTCTAAAACTAATAAAAACAAGTTATCTACTGCCTTATCCCTATCAATTAACGTATCATCTAAATCAAACAGCATCGCTTTATAACCCATCAAATAATTTCACAACCTTTCTCACATGATTTAAATAATCCCTTGTTCGCACCTTAGGCCTTTACTAAATTAGCAAAAAAACTAAAAAGTTTGTGGCGTACGCTCTAAAATTTCGCTGGCTTCTTTTATATTTAAGTTCATCTCCCTTTCCCCTTCTAGTAAAGTATCGAAAGTATATTTTCAAACAGTTTAAAAAACTACATGCAATTTACATTATTATACATTAGTTTTTTGTAAATATTAATCGTTAAAAAAGGAATATGGGTAATAATACTTTTTTGTGGAGAATACACAATCTTGAAAATGGAGTTACTACGTTAAACGTCCTATGAAGTTTCCTACTGTATCTCCACATAAACTACAGATAGTACGGCTATAATGACTACCAGAGGTGATATTATGAAAAACTATCATATCCTCGTGGTTGAGGACGATCAAGAAATTCAGGAATTAATTAAACAATTTTTAATGACACAACAGTATACAGTGGTAGTTGCTTCAGATGGACTAGAGGGTATGACACAATTTAATAAGCAATCCTTTGATTTAGTGCTTCTAGATGTAATGATGCCCAATCTTAATGGATTTGAAGTTGCTAAAATGATTCGAAGTCAGTCAAACATACCAATTATTATGCTAACTGCGTTAGAAGAAGAGGAAGATCAAATGAAAGGGTTCGATCTTGGGATTGATGATTATATAACAAAACCCTTTTCGTTTCATGTTTTGATTAGACGAGTCCAAGCTGTACTTAGAAGAAGTTATGATAAAAATGTAAATAATTATTTGGTATTTAAAGAAGTGCGCATTGATGTTGATGCATATAGAGTATATGTAAATGATGTTGAAATTTTGTTAACGACAAAAGAGTTCGAAATTCTACAACTACTATTTCAAAATGAAAGAAAAGTACTTACAAGAGAAAATATCGTAGAAAAAGTTTGGGGATACGATTATTTTGGAGAAACACGAATAATAGATACACATATTAAAAATCTACGTAAAAAACTAGCTATCCCCTATATTAAAACAATAAAGGGGATTGGTTATAAAATTGATGAATAGAATTGTAAAAATCATGAAGATGAAGCAAATTACTTATAAACTCTTTATGACTACATCTCTCATTTTGTTATCCTTTGCAGTGTTGATTTATTTAACTTTATATTTCTTTCTCCCTACGTTTTATGAGCAATACAAAACAGATCAACTTCAAACAGGGATAAAAGAAATAATTGATAAATCCAAAGATCTTACGTTTCAAGATGCAATACCACTTTTTGATGAATACGCAAAAAAAAATAACGCGATGCTTTCGCTTCAAAATAAAGAAGGAATAATTATTTACTCGCCTTCATTTTCTTTTATTCAAAGTGGTACACAAACAACAGTAGTTACTAAAGCAGCACGATTTGAGAATGCAGGTACCATTAGCAATTCATATAATGTTACGGAACCAATTCAATTCCAAGATGGTAGTTTAACGCTTGTAGTGTTCGCAACATTTCAACCGATTGATGAAGCTTCGCAAGTATTAGCGCGCTTTCTCCCCTATATTAGTATCATTGTGATCGTAATTGGTATAGGGAGTGCTTATTTCTATTCCAGGTTTATTACAAAGCCACTTATTTATATTAATGAGGGTGCACAAAAGATGGCAAATTTAGATTTCTCCGAAAAAATTGAGGTTCGCTCCACAGATGAGTTAGGAGAATTATCTAATAGTTTGAATGACATGTCTATTAACTTACAACAAGCTATGTTTGATTTAAAAAAAGCAAATGAACAATTAAAAAATGATATTGAAAAAGAAAGAGAAATAGAAACAAAACGCAGAGAGTTTTTTGCGATTGTAGCACATGAATTAAAGTCCCCTCTTACTGTAATGAAAGGATACTTAGAAGGGATGATATACAATATTGGCCCTTATCAAAATCGTGATCAATATTTAAAGAAAAATCATCAAATTATTGAAAGTATGGAACAATTAGTTCGTGAAATTTTAAGTATGTCAAAGTTAGAACAACACACATTTAAACTAAAAATAGAAGAAGTTAATCTTTCAAAGTTAATAGGTACAATCACAAAAGATCTCGAATTTTTCGCTTCTCAAAAAAGCATCCAAATAATAAAAGAAATTGACTCTGACCTTTCTGTTTATACAGATCGTGTACTTTTTGAAAAAGCATGTAAAAATATTATCCATAATGCAGTTATGTATTCACCACATAATGAAAAAGTCTATATAAAGTTAAGTAAGGATTCTAAACAAGATCAAATTAAAATGCAAATTATAAATACAGGTATCAATATTAAAGATGAAGATATACAACAAATTTTCAAACCATTTTATCGAATTGAAAAATCAAGGAATCGAAATACTGGCGGAAGTGGTTTGGGGCTATATATTGTTAAACAAATTCTTGAAACGCTAAATATAAAGTATTCTATAAAAAATATGGAACATAGTGTGCAATTTTGCATGAACATTCCTTTATCTAAACAACAAACAAACAAACTCCCCTCTTAGTAGGACGAGTTTGTTTTTGTAGCAAGTATAATCTTATTAGGAATCAATAAGGGGGACTTTTCGTTTTTTAAGCTCTTTATTTCTACCATCCAACTTTAAAATGAAATCAGTAGTTGTTATATATGCGATATCCAATTGAAATTCCCGTTACAAGAAAAACTCAATCTAAATCCATATTAAATTAAGTAGAGTTCAAAAAAATGGAGTTTGCGATGCTAAAAACAAAGTTAATAGATATGTTAAAAAGCTTAATCATAAATGGAACAAATGTGTTACTTAGATTGTCTATTACGTATAAAAAAGGTGTTCTTGGTAGTCTTCTCATTTTGTACAAGAGGAGTGCTATCCAGTGCATTTGTTAATTGTATAGGTATGTAAAATACTTATACAAAATCCATATATTCTTGAAAGAGGTTGAAAATGTATGATAGTTTCAAAGAAGGTTTTTCACATTGCACATTATAAAAAGATGCTACCTGTAGTATTACTTTCATGTGTAACGCTTATAGGCTGTTCCAATAGTAATATTCAATCCGAACCATCGAAACAAACCAAACAAGAAAATACAAGTAGGCATTCTTTTGTAAAGCTTGAAAAAGAATATGATGCTAAACTTGGTATTTATGCATTGGACACAGGTACGAATCAAACTGTTACTTATCGTTCAGATGAACGCTTTGCATACGCATCTACCCACAAAGCCCTTGCTGTTGGAGCACTGTTACAAAAGAAATCAATAGAAGATTTAGATCAAAAAATTAAGTATACCAGCAAAGATCTAGTGAACTACAATCCAATTACAGAAAAATATGTAGGAACAGGTATGACTCTGAAGGAGCTTGCAGATGCTTCCATTCGATATAGTGATAATACTGCACAAAATCTTATTCTTAAACAATTAGGTGGGCCAAGTGAATTCAAAAAATCACTAAGAGAAATAGGAGATTCTGTTACAAATCCTGAACGTTTTGAACCAGAATTAAATGAAGTGCAGCCAGATGACACTCGTGATACTAGTACCGCAATGGCATTAGCTACTAGTCTTCAAACTTATGCGCTAAGTGATATCCTTCCAATTGAGAAACGGAACTTTTTAATAGATTTGATGAAAAGAAATACTACGGGAGACAACTTAATCCGTGCTGGAGTTCCAGCAGGATGGGAAGTAGCCGATAAGACTGGCTCTGGGTCTTATGGAACAAGGAATGATATCGCAATTATTTGGCCACCAAATAAAAATCCAATTGTACTTGCGATACTTTCTAATCATGCTAAAGAGGATGCGAAATACGATGATAAACTTATTGCAGACGCAACTAAAATAGCGTTAAATGCTTTAAAAATAACGAATAAATAATTACTCCTACTTTACGGTACTTATATTTTGAAAGACATACACGTGTCTAAACGCTAAGAAGTATTAGTGAATTTATCCGAATTAATCAATATCGAATAATAAGTATCTCTTGGTAAAGGTTTACTATATTTTAAATGAGCAAATACTTTAGTATATATAGCTTTTGAGTAATCAAATTTTCGTTTTTTGAAATATAGTATACTGTATTGGAAAAGAGAACCATCCACTATATTTGTCGAATCACTTTTATTTTGTCTAATATTCGGTACTTAGTTTTCTCCAGACTGATATATTATACATACAACTATTCTAGAAAGGTGATGATGTTATGTATGAACAACAAAATAATAGGGATAGAGATCAAAAAATGGTGTTTTCTATGCACGGAGTTCCCTCAAATAAAATTAACATGAATCAATTACCTAAATGGATTAGAATTTTTGGCTATTGTGCGTTTGGTTGGATGATAGTATTTAGTTTAATTATGATTGTAGGTTTAATTCTGCAATAACTATACAAATACACAGTTAAACGGGACAGCATTTAGATTATATATCTAGGTAATGTCCCGTTTTTTATGTGTGATTATCCCATGATATAAGTAACCAATTATAATAAAAAGAACTTGTAGAATATCCTACAAGTTCTTTTTCAAGTATTGTTAAAAAGGAAACAACAAACTATTTTAACATTCAGTACAGGGAGACCATTTTGATTATGGCTTGATTTTATTATATATCAAGTATAAGCTTTTGAAATGGATGGTTTTTGAAAACTATGTGAATTAAAAAGCTAAGATATTTGTATTAGATTTGGTTTACGACCAACTTCTTCTTACTTAAATACACTGCACGATCAGATTTTTTAGCAACTTCCTGTGAATGCGTTACAACAATAATACATTTATTCTCTTTATGTGCAAGTTCTTGAAACAGTTCTATAATATCCATCGCTGTTTCTTCGTCGAGGTTTCCTGTCGGCTCATCTGCAATAAGTAAATCAACATTACAAGATAACGCTCGAGCAATTGCAACACGTTGTTGTTGCCCACCACTTAGTTGCAAGACGTTTCGTTTCGCTTCTACTTCTGTGAGTCCTACTTTCTCTAATAATTCTAACGCCCTTACCGTCTTATTTTTCACTTTGACACCTGTAATTTCCATCGCTGTTAGGACATTTTGAAGAGCCGTCATATAAGTAATCAAATTATAAGATTGGAAAATTACAGATACATTTTGATTACGGTATCTATCCAAACCAATTTTTCGAATATCTTTGCCATTATACAGTACATAACCATTTTTAGGGACATCCAGTCCACAACCTAAGCTTAGAGTTGTAGTTTTACCAGATCCAGATGGTCCTAAAATCGTGTAGAAATGCCCTTTTTGAAAAGAAAAGTTGACATTGTCTAGTATTGCTACATTTTTCCCATTACTTTCATAATAATAATCCAAATTTTTAAATTGTAAAATCGTTTCCATATTAAGCCTCCTTATTCATCTTTTAAAAGAATTTGTTTTGGATTTAAACGTAGAATAGATAATGCCGGAAGAAGCGTTGCTATTATAGCAATAGCTAATCCAATCCCCCCCATTTTCCCTACATCTTCTCCTGTTACACTTACATTAATTTTATCAATTGGATCCTCTTTTTGATTTTGTACAGTTCCACCAGGTCCAGCTACCATTACAGTTCCATTTTGTGGGGTGTTTGTTTCTTCTCCTGCTGTAGCTATTTCACTCGAAAGTAAATTATCCCCTATGAATTGAGAAATTTTTGCTCCTGTTGTTATGGATAATCCAAATGCTAAAATAGCGATACATACTACTTCTACTACGAACTGCGCCATCAGTTTCCATTTTTTCTCTCCAATAGATAACAGAATTCCCATTTCCTTACGACGTCCTTTAATTGATAGCATAATGATTAACCCTAATATAATCGCACCTGCAATTGAAACAATATAAATAATCATTTGAGAAGTCGAAGAGATATTTTCGATAGGACCAATCATTTGCTTGTACAATGAATCATGCGCATCTAATTTATAATAATTAAAATCAATATTAGATTTTTTTGCTTCTTTTTTAAATGCATCAATATATTGTGGATCATTCAAGAAATACACGACTTGAACACTACTTATACCTTGGTCTACTTCTAATTTTTTCATAGTTGAATGCGGCATATATAGTTTATTAGCTGGATCCATAATAGGAGGAGCCTGTTGACCCATTGCTTGCTCATTTGTTTCGTAAATACCGATAATTTCAACCTCAAGGGTTTCCTTCTTATCCCCTGATTGCACTTTAACTTTGTCTCCTACTTTCAAATTGTTTAATTCTGCTAATCGTTTTTCCATTAAAGCTACATTCTGACCCTTCATTTGCTCTGTAATTGGTTTTCCATCAATGATTTTACTTTTTCCGTTTTTAAAGCTTTCTTGTAATTCAGTCTTGCGGACCCCCTCAATCATAAAAGAAGCATTCATATCTATTTCTGTACCGGAACTTGAACCGCCTCGTACAGCCACCATCCCTGCTTTACCTTTCCCTTCGTCTTCTCCTTCTGAAGCTCCTACTTGCTTAAGTCCATCAGAAATTCCAAAAGTGTTGCCTATGTAATTATAGTCTTTTACATATTTTGACTCCGCTAATTGATCTGCTTCTTTTGTGTTAAGCTTCGGCAGATTAGGCATTTCTCCAGTTTCACTAGCTTGTTGACCTAATTTGTCAAAATCAAGACCTAAAGTAACATCTGCGCCCAGTTTTTTTCTTGCAGCATCCGCTGCTTTTTTTGATGCATTTTGGATTGTGAACCCTGAAAGAACCAAATTTGTAACAATCAGAAATACTGCCATCAAAATTAATGATGTTCCTATCCTTTTTTTCATACTGAGAATTGCGCGTTTCATAAAATTCATTTTCTCTTACCTCCTTGATAACTTGTATTCTATATATGTTATCTAGAGTCTATATGGAGCTAATCGGTAGTTTATCTAGAGATATAAGGAGTTTATATGTAGTTAGTTAAAGTCCAATTGCAAAGTTTTGTATCATCAATACTGATGAGGAAATTGTGAAAGCATATTGCGGAGAGAATGCAATTAAACATGTAGCTGGAAATAAAGATGGTTCAGCGGATGAACTTCATACAGTTATTAAAGAGGCTACTAATAAAGTAAGACATAACTCTTATACAATTCCAAAATTAATCAACCTTCATTTAAGGAATACAAATGTATGAATTCGAACAGGTATCATTTGCAATATGTCATTAAAATAAAAAAGATCATCACTTGGTTTAGTTAGAAAACTAAGTGTACATAAATACAACGACATGAAAACACTTTGTTCCTAAATCCACTACTTGTATTATTGGTTGCGTGAAACTCCTTCTTGAGAAAGGTTATTATTTCTGAATATTCTGTTGACTGTTATAACATATCCAATTTACAATTTAATTATGGTGTTCTTTCACAATTAAACTACTTAGAATACACTTCATTTATTTGAAAATAATTACAAATAGAGGTGCTCAAATGAAAAATAGAGTAAATCCAGAATTATTACAAGGGTTAGAGATGTTTCCAGATCTCGATTTACGCCCGGAAAACTTGCAATCAATTAGAGAAGGAATAGCTCAAATGAGACCACCTACCGTTGTTGATGACTCCCTTTCGTTAACAGATGAAGTCATTGTTGGACCAGATGCTAATCCTTTACCATTAAGAATTTATCGTCCAAAATCAAATCATAAATCTTTACCTGTCTTATTATGGATACATGGTGGTGGTTATATCTTAGGTTCTATAGATGATAACGATGATACTTGTATGAGGTTTGCAAAAGAAGCTCGCTGTGTGGTCGTATCTGTAGACTATCGCTTAGCTCCTGAACATCCTTACCCAGCACCAATTGAAGATTGTTATGCAGCTTTAAAATGGATTGCTGATAATGCAGAGTTATTAAACATTGATTCGAATCGAATTGGGGTTGCAGGAGTAAGCGCTGGAGGTGGACTAACAGCAGCATTATCATTATTAGCCCGAGATCGAAAATACCCTTCGATTTGTTTACAAATGCCACTCTATCCAATGATTGATGACCGAAATAATACACCTTCGGCCAATGAAATTAAAGAGGGATTTGTTTGGAATCAAAAGGCAAATGAAGCTGGTTGGAAAATGTATTTAGGAGAAATGTATGAAACGGATCAAATCCCTGCCTATGCAGCACCTTCTCGAGCTGAGGATTATAGTGGCTTACCATATACCTACACATTTGTTGGTCAATTGGATCCATTCCGCAGTGAAACATTAACCTATGTAAGCAATCTAGCGCAAGCTGGTGTTGATGTCGAATTTCATTTATATCCAAATGCCTATCACTGGTTTGAAGGATTGAATCCAAATGCCGAGGTATCTATTTATGCTGTGAACGAAATAGTACAAGCAATAAAAACTGGTTTCAAAAGAGTATCTAAAGTTGAAGCTTAATCCCTTTACAAGAGAAACATTCATGAATAGTTTGCATTGGTGAGTATTTATTTAAATATAATAGCCGATTTTTTTAAATCGGCTATTATTACGTAAAACTTACCTAATATATCAAGTCTGAGAAACAGATATAAGATGTTTAGACGAAGTGTTTATTTCCTCTGCCACTGCTTTTATGCTCATCATGATTTGAAGCATTTCTTCTATTGTTGTCCTTGGATTGATAGAGCAAAGTCGAATTACTACTTTTTCTTTCAATCTAGTCGTACTTAGCATAGAAAATCCTCTTTGATTAATTTCTTCCACCAGTTTTTTGTTTATTTCATGAATTGTATCTGTAGACGTTAGACCACAAGGAATGTAACGAAAAGTAACAATCCCTAATTGAGCAGGTGTTACTACTTCCCAATCTTTTTCTTTCCTTAAAAACTCTTCAACTTGTTCAGCCAACATAATACCATGATCTATTGCCTCACGAAAAGCTGTGATTCCAAATGCTTTAAAAGAAAGCCATACCTTTAATGCTCTAAATCTACGAGAAAGTTCAATTCCGCGCTCCCCAAAATTCACTTTTTCTTCTAAATTAGTTTCCGTATCCTTAATATACTCTGGGATCATACGGAACGTTTTACTTAAATATTGGCTATTTCGAATGAGTACACAACCAACATCATAAGGCTGAAAAAGCCATTTATGCGGGTCTAACGTCAAAGAATCAGCACGATGAATTCCTCTTAACAACTCCCTTCCTTTTTCACTGAGAATTGCTGCAGCCCCATAAGCCCCATCCGCGTGTAGCCATACATCTTCATCACCACATAGATCAGCCAATTCATCGAGAGAGTCCACTGCTCCGCAATTTGTTGTCCCTGCATTGGCAATAACACAGAATGGTTTTTTCCCTTTTAATCGATCTTCTTTTATTTGCTTTTTTAAAGTACTAACTGAAATTCTTAGCTCTTCATCTGTTTCAATTCGGCAAATTTGATGATGTTTAAACCCTAATACTTTAAGTGCTCGATCTACAGAAAAATGAGTTTGGTTAGAGAAATACACAACCGCATTTTCTATGTCATTATTCAACTTGACCTGTCTCGCTACAGTAAGTGCAGTCAAATTAGCCATGGAACCGCCACTGACAAATAGTCCTTCTGCTGAATCAGGGAATCCTAGCATTGATTTTAACCAGTTGATTGTCGTTAATTCAATTTGTTCAGCACCTGCACCTACTATCCAAGCTGTAGGAAATACATTAAATCCACTTGCTAAAAAATCTGCTACTACACCAACATAATTATTAGGACCGGGCACAAAAGCCATAAAATGAGGATGATCCACATGAGTAATTTGATTAAACACATTGTTATTAAGGAAATGAAGTAACTCTTTTGGATTGGATCCGTTTTCCGGAATCGTTTCAATTAGCTTGTCTCTAAAAATATTACTATCAATCGTTTCCGAAACTGGTTTACTTTTTAAATGATTCATATGATCAACAATTAAGTCAACCGCTTGATATCCTAACTGACGCATCTCTTCAGCTGATAACTGCAGGTTTTTTGTCATTTGGTTTACCCCTATTCTATTTAAAAAGGCGAGTTCTTTCTCGCCTTTTTATTTTTTATAATTTGTATTCACCGATTGCCTGTATTGGATTTTGAAGAATCATGTTGATTAACTGATGGATGTGATTCAATATTTCTTGTATTGTCGCTGCTTCATATACGGTTTGATTATATCCAAACTTTATTGTAAGTGTCTCTTCAGGGAAGCACATAATTCCATACTTTACATGCGGCTCATCAACAACTTCGTAATCTGTGATAGCAAAATTTCTGTTTTCATTTGAAGAGAAGATAGCTTGGTTAGTTGGATAGTTTTCAAAAACCCAAAGATGGTCAGTCAACTCGGTTTTTAATTCACTTTGCTTTTGTATATCAACAAATGAATAATATGCATACTCATTACACTTCAATGTTTCTAGTTGTACTTTTTGCAGGAAATCTACAAAAGTTTGCGTTTCTGTCCATGCTAGTCGGATAGGCAAAACATTTGTGAACAGACCAAACATATTTTCAATTCCTTCTACTTCGGGAGGTCTGATTGATACGAGATTAGGTAATACTATTTCTCTTGTTCCATTGTATTTGCCAAGCAATATTCCCCATACAGCTAGTAATGCCGTATTCATAGTTATATTGTTTTTAGTTACAAATGCCTGTAACTGACTAGTCAAATCCTTATTTAATGTTAAATCCATAAATGTGAAGTTTAACCCTTCACTTTGAGTTATTACTTTCTTTTTAGGAATACTAATTTTCCGATTGTACCCTGATAAATAATCGCGCCAAAAATGACGTGCTCTCTCATGATCTTGTGCTACAGTCCAATTTATGAATGTTTCAAAAGGTTTTACAATAGGTAAATCCGCCATAGTTCCGGCATTTTTTGTTTCATAGAGTTGGAATAATTCGTCTATTAAAATGCTGACGCTCCAACCATCACATAACAGATGATGGGAACTCCAAACCACCTTATGCTCCTTATTACCTAGTTGGAATATACAGAGACGGTTCATGAGTTCATCATTTTTAAATCCTCGACTTAAATTTTCATTCATCCACTGGTCTAGGAATTGTTGCTGTTCTTGTTTCGTCATATCAACCAATTTTTTTATCTCTGAAATCATTTGAACATCATGTAGAACAGCTTGCCAAGGTTGTGCTTGTTCATCTTGCACAATTATTGTTCTTAAAGAATCATGACGATTAATTAATTGTTGGAAACACTGAATAAAGAGATCAATATCCAGTTCCCCCTCAAGTGACCAAATTATTTGTTCAAAATATGCATTTGTATCCGGTTCAGTCGCAGCATGTTCATAAATAACTTTCTGGAAAGGTACTAATGGGTAAATACGTTCTATATTTATATCCGGCATTTTTTCTTGTATTTTGGTAAGTATATGTTGATTAAGTTGTTTATCTTTAACATTTAGTAATGTAGCTTTATTATCGTTCATATTGTTTACATCATTTGTTTGTGAACTTGAAAGATGGTCTAGCTTTTTAACAAATTGAACCATGTCCCCTAATATAGGAAATGAAAATAGATTTTTTGGCTCTAGCTCAAATCCTTGTCTATATAGTCTGACGGACACTTGAATTGCTTTTATCGAATCTCCACCTAAGGCAAAGAAATGATCATTTACCCCAACTCGATCTACTTTGAGTACTTCTTGCCAAACACTAGTTAATATTTTTTCCATTTCAGTTTTTGGAGCAATAAATACTTCATTTTTTTGTTTCTCTGGAGTAGGGAGCGCTTTTCTATCTAATTTCCCGTTTGGAGTCAAGGGTAATTGTTCCAAATAAACAAAATAAGAAGGAATCATGTAATCCGGCAAGTGATCTCGCAAATGCTTTCGTAGTTCTGTTGTACTAATATTTTGCTCATTTACCACATATGCAACTAAAAATTTTATTCCATTCTCATCTGTTTGATCAATTACAACAGCATGTTCGATTTGTTTGTAAGTTAGAAGACAATGGGCAATTTCTTCTAACTCTACTCGATATCCTTGAATTTTCACTTGATAATCTTGGCGGCCTAAAAATTCAATATATCCCTCAGGATGCATTTTTCCACAATCTCCTGTTTTGTATAAAAGACCAAAATCAGGATGTGACACAAATGCGTCATTCGTTTTCTGTTCGTCATTTAAATATCCTTTAGCAAGGCCCACTCCCCCGATATATAAATCCCCAATTACACCAACAGGGCACATTTTCTTTTCATAGTTCAACACATAATACGTTTGATTCGCCAAAGGCATCCCATATGGAATACTATTCCAATGTGATTCCACCTGTTTGACCGGATAATAAATTGACCAAATCGATGCTTCTGTTGCTCCTCCTAGTGAAACTACTTCTGCAATTGGAAAATGCCGTTTTATTTTTCCTGGCAAAGAAAGTGGAATCCAGTCTCCACTATGTAAAACTAAACGCAAAGAAGATTGTTCAAAATGAGAACCTACTTGATCCAATGCCAAATCCATGATTGCAGGCACTGTATTCCAAATTGTAATTCCTCTACGCTCGACGGTACGGATTAATTCTTGCATGTTTCTTGGATCACGAATCATTACCAACATTGCACCTGTGCTTAACGTTCCGAAAATATCGTATACAGATAGGTCAAAACAGATGGAAGAGATACCAATAATACGATCATCTTCATTTATCTGATATTTTTGATTAATGTCTTGAATGGTATTTGCAACCGCTTGATGAGTAATAATTACTCCTTTTGGTTTCCCTGTACTTCCTGAAGTGTATATGATATAGGCAAGATCTTCTGGACCAGCAATAGCGGGCATATCTTCTGTTGTATATAATGACAAATGTTTTTCTTCATAAAGACTAGGTTCTAATAAAAGTTTGCATGAGCTATTTTTTAAAATATATGTTTGGCGATCTAAAGGATGATCGGGATCAATCGGAACATAAGCGGCACCTGTTTTTAAAATACCTATCATATTAGCAATTGTGTCAACTTGTCTTTTTGCTAAAAGACCCACTTTGTCACCTAGACCAATGTCTTGCTCTTTTAAGAAATGCGCAATTTGATTGGAGCGTTTATGAAGTTCCGAGTATGTTAACCATTCTTGCTCAAATACCACTGCTACTTCATCCGGTGTACGTTTTACTTGGTCTGTAAATAATTGATACAGAGTAGTTAAAGGTATTTTTTCAGTTGTTTTATTATATTGCTCAATTAAAGTTTGATCCGATTCTTTCATCTGCAAAGATGTTATGTCGCTTTGTTTCACTAATTGTTCCAATAAGTCAACAAATTGGGAAAACATTGCTTCTATTACATCAACATCAAACAACTCTTCAACATAGTTCCAGCTAATTAATAACTCTCCATTTTTTTCAATTACTACATTATCCAAATACACTTGTGGAGTCCGAGCATGAATATGGCGAAGAGAACCAAGCTGTTCCCAAGCAAACGCACCCGCACCTGCTAGCATCGAGGTGAAAACAATTGGCATAACTGCTTTTGGCGTCATTTGGTGGTATCGAGTAAAATCTCGAATAAAGTTAACTCCATCGTAATGACGATGTTCAAGGCCATCCAATAAAGTAGATTGCGTTTCTTTTACTCTAGTAAAGAAAGATTGCTCTGGTTTTACATCAACATCCAACAAAATAAGCGATGTGAAATCTCCCACAATCTGTTCTACTTCTTCATGAACAGGATAACGGTTAAATACAGTCAAATTAATTGCAAATTTACGTTGATTACTCCAATCTGCCAACACATCACCATATATTGTACAAAGCAGAGCGGAAGGAGTTACTTCTTTCTCTTGTGCTAACTTTCGTAGCTTTGTCCACTTTTCATTGTCCAGGATCTTAGTAAGTGATTGGAATTTAGGAGTAGCAATCTCTGCCGGATCCTTTTTTAACAGCAAAGAAGGTGCAAATGGAAAGTCAGGAAGCTTACTTGTCCAATAATCTTTTGCTGTTTTATATTCTTCACTTTGTTCCATTTCATCATAGATAAACATGTAATCTTGAAAATCAAAAGATAGAGATTCTAATTTTTGATTTGGTTTATAATAATAATGCAACAAATCCTGTCCAACTATGTTCATGCTTGCTCCGTCCATTAATAAAGCATCGTATCGAAAACATAATAAATACGTGTCTTCTTTTAAAAGAAAGGCTTTTAATTCAAACAAAGGCCATTTCCCCAAAGGGAATACATGGTTAGTCATTCGAGAACGTTCTTCTTGTAAGCGAGCATTTTGATTCCTATCATCTAAATCTATGAGACTAACTATTTCAATCTCGTAATCAGGAACGCTTTGTAATATTTGCTGTTCTCCCTCTGGTAAAATTACAGCTCGCAACATTGGATGACGATGAATTACCTTTTGAAAGCTTTTTGAAAGACGATTAATATCCAATTTTGTTTCATATTCAAAATATGTTTGAGGTGAAATACCACTTAATTCAAACTGTGAATTCCTCCCTAACATGTACGCTGTCTGAACCTCTGTTAATGGAAATGACTTAGACAAATCTTTAACATGAGTTGGTCTATTTTCAAAGTTTTCCCCTTTATGCTCTACCTCTACACAAGAACTAAGTTGAGCAATCGTAGGATGCTTAAAAAAATCTGTTGTACTTATTTTTAAGCAGTCTTTTCTTAATAAATTAATTACCTGAAGTGCTTTAATCGATTCTCCTTTTAAAGCAAAAAAATTATCATGAATACCGATTCCCTCAATCTCCATAACTTTTTCCCATGCATGCACCAATGTTTGTTCAATTTCATTGCGCGGTGCAACGTATGGAATTGATATATAATCCGTTTGTGTTATATCTAATAATCTTTTCCTATCTACTTTCCCATTTGGATTCAGCGGAATCTCTTCCACCTGAATCATTTTTTCAGGAATCATAAACTCAGGTAATTTATCACTTAAATATTTTCTGATTTCATCAAAAGAGACCTTATTATCGGATACATAGTACGCAGCTAATAATTTCCTATTTCCATATACTTGATCAACAACGATAGCTTGCTTTATTTGTGGATATTCCCTTAACTGGCTTTCGATTTCTCTTAATTCAATCCGATATCCCCGAATTTTTACTTGATGATCCATTCGACCTAGATATTCAAGTTCTCCATTAGGCAACCAACGAACGAGATCACCCGTATGATACATCATTTCTCCTGCAGTAAAAGGACTCGGTACAAATTTTTCATCTGTCAGTTTAGATTTCCCAAGATACCCTCGTGCTACCGCCACGCCACCAATACAGAGTTCACCCAGAATTCCAAATGGTTTTAATTGACCATACTTATTCAATATATAGGAATGATAATTCGGATTGGGACTTCCAATCGTAACTTCTTTGGCGGAGCTCAAATCCTTTACTGTTGCACAAATGGTTGTTTCTGTAGGACCATAAATATTTAAAATTGTCGCTTCACTGATGCATCGAATTTTTTCAACCAAATCAATGGAAAATGCTTCTCCTGCTAACAAAATAGATTTTAAATCTTTCAGAAAATTTACCCCTTCTGGATCACTTAAAATCACTTCCATTCGCGATGGCGTTGATTCCCATAAATCTACCTTATGTACTTTGACCAAATGAGCCAATTCTTTTGTTGCAAACTGGTCCTCTGTAGCAATGACTACTTTCGAGCCTTGTGTTAAAGGAAGACATATTTCTAACAAGGAAATATCAAAAGAAACACTAGCAAGAAACAAGAATGATTGATTATCTTTTACTTTTTCTCTCATTGCACTTAAAAAATGAACAAGAGATTTCTGTTCCACCATTACTCCTTTTGGATTTCCTGTTGATCCTGATGTGTAAATGACATAAGCTAAATCATTAGGAGCGCCTTCCCGAATTAAATTACTTTCTTCACCTTGGAAGAGATGTTCCTCATCAAGATACAGCACTTCACCAGCAAATTGCGGTGACTCTACTTCCGTTCGCTTGCTCAATAAACATTTTGCTTGACTATCTTGTAACATATATTCAATTCGCTCATTTGGATAGTTAGGATCGATTGGTAAATATGCTGCACCTGCTTTAAAAATTCCCATCATGCCAATGATCATTTCTAATGACCGGTCTACCATAACCCCAATAATACTTTCCTTGGATACACCTTTACCTTGAAGAATAAAAGCCAATTGATTTGCTTTCTTATTCAATTCTTTATATGTTAAATATTGATCATTACAAACAACAGCGATTTGATCTGGGGTTTTTAACACTTGTTCTTCAAACAAATCTTGAAATGTTAGAGACAAGTCTATGTTTGTCTGACTGTTATTCCATCCTTCTAACAACTCTTTCTCTTCTTCTGCAATAATACACGTATCTTTCACTGCCAAATTCGGATTTTTTAATACTTGCTTTAAAATATAAAGATACGAATTTGCAAACTGTTGCAAAGAAGAAAACGAATGAGATTTGAAAGAAATTTGAAATTCAAATTCATTATGTATTTCATTCCATTTTCTTTGTATCCAAACCGCTAAATTATTCTCTGCATATTCTTCTATCGAATTTTTATTATGTAACCCTTCCATCCCAATAACAATTTGAAAAGGAGTTAAAGGATGTTCCACTAATAATTCAGAGAGTGGATACCCCTGATTGTCATACCCGAATAAAGTCGTTTCTTCAATCTGATTCACTACTTGTTTAAAGCTATGATGCGGATGGATTTCACTTCCTAAAGGAATCAATTTATTAAGATTCTCGCTTTTTTCAAGATTTTTTTCGATTACAGGAATACCAATAGTAATTCTTTCTTGATCTGTATAGTGTGCCAAACAAATCCTTAACGCGGCCTGTAACCAGCTAAATAATAATAAATCTTGAGACTTACTTTCTTTTTGTATACTTTTACTCAACTCTACATTCATTATGATTTGAACGTGCTCACAAGGATTTTCTTTATTTAGTTGGTAATCACTATTAAATATAGAAAAATCAAGAACCTCGGAAGATAATTGCTCCTTCCAAAACGCTTCTACCCCTTTATTTCCATGAATAGAACTTCGATCTTTAATGTGCATGTTTATCTTTATCCCCCTAATATTCATTTCTTCTATTCGTTAATTTTCAGGCCAACTTCAAGCCCATGGAGAAATACTTGATGGTTATCCAAACATAAAAATTGCTGAATCTCTTCAAATTTCATATGACCAACTGAACAAACGCCTAAATTTAATGTCTCAGCAACCATATTTAAGGTAGCAGTGATAATGCCTGACTCAATACAAGCAAATAAATATCCATCTGAACCGTATTTCGGGATGGAAGCGTTCGCATTATAAACCAAATAAACTGAGAAAGCAGATTGAGTAAATAAATCCTGGTTAATTAACTCATGATCACTTTTGATTACTTGATCAATGTTGTTTACAATCACAAGACTATTTTTTGATGGGTTATAATAATAAAACCCAGCTTTTATACCTTCTATACGTTTTGGTTTTATATAAACAAAGATATCAATAGGGTAGAGTCCGCCTGCACTTGCGTAATGATAGTATATTTTTTCTTCCCTAACCTGTTTTAGAGTTGATATGAAATGAGAAAATTCTAAAAAATTAATATGTTTTTTCATATCAAATTGGCGACAAGACCTACGTTCCTTGATTATAGTGGGTAGCTCATTTGTTGTTTCAAGTTGAATTTCGGTTGATCGCGCAGCAACGTGCGTTCGATTAAATTGTTCACGCATATATGTATCTAACTCTTCTTTAGAAAAGCGAATCTGGTTGCTATATGGATTCGGAAAAATCTTTTCTTGTGTGGAAAATACTTCTCTTGGGTGTAATATGTTACTTACTAACACACGATTTTTTATCATAAGCTCTATTGTTTTTTGTGTCTCTTCTATATTTCCTAAAGAAAAGCGCTCTACTAGTTTACTAATTTTTACACCTTTTTGAGCCATAAAATAAAACTCAGGAAACCACTCAGATAGAATGCCTGTAAATCTCATGTCCCCTATCAAAACTTCATTATGCAACTTCTCCCAATGCTTAATAGGAGACCAGTAATAAATTTTCTCGTTCATATAACCCTCCATAAACTTTTAACTTATTTTTGAAATGCAATTTTCTAATCTACAAAAAATATTTTTTAGATTCTGATCCTTGTCTCATAGTGATTATAAATACATGCACTTCAACGAAATTTGAAAATAATGAAATAACTTTTTCTTCATTAATTTTTTTTATTTCATCATAAAAAGTGTTTTTTTATTAGATATTTCACATCCTTTCCCATAGTAATCCTATAAGGTATAAACCATTTAGAATATTAAGAACATTGACGCATTTGCAATGTGAAATTATTGTAATGGATTGGAAAGCAGATGGGTATAGTTATTAAACATATTAATATTGAGAAAGTTTTATTTGTTATATCGATAAAATTTTCTCGTGATATTTATTACATATAGATTAAGAAAAAAATTTAAAATTTTTCTTTTGAAGTTAGTTTAACAATGTAACGTACCATTACATACAAGTAAGTTACTAACATATCGTATTTAAAAAAGAGAAAAGACACCATTTAAGGTGTCTTTTCTCTTTTTTATGCCATATACTTTTTAAGCCTTTTTTATCTTTAAACGATTTGTAGAAATTAATACAACTCGAACATCTAGCCCGTTATATGTTCGAATATGTAATAAAAATTATATAAATTAAGAATGTATTTTAGATAATTTTAATGATAAACATCAAGGTATCTTCGCCTCCTCCTATCATAATAGCAATGTTTCCTTGCCTATCTCTTTTATTAATTTGTAATATAATTACAGTATGTGAAATTATATTACATGAACTTTAAAAGCGAAGTGAAAATAACCGTCACTTCGCTTTTTGCATTTATAATCCGTATTTAAATTACTCAATTCTATATATACTTCCACATTATTTGCTTTTATTTAATTGGTTTCTCCGTTTTTAAAACTAGTGAACTTAATGCAGGAACTTTAATTTTATTATCATGGACAACATAAAGTGTTTTACTACCTGCCTGTTTTCCGTCTACTAGTACTTTCCACGGACCTTTCGATGGAAGTGTTATGTCAACGGCTTCCTTATTTGCGTTGTGAGTCACCATAAAGTATTCATTTTTATTCCCATTTCCCTTTATTGAATAAGCCACAACATTTTTGGGAGTATCCATAAAAGCTATATGTTTTTTTATTTGTTCTGGAGATGTCATTCGAAAAGCTGAGTACTTTTTGCGTAATTCTATTAAGCCCTTCATATATTCTACCTCATTATTAAATGCTGCACGGCGCAACCAGTCCATCTGGTTAATTGAATCAGGAGATTTGTAACTGTTATGATCACCATATTTCGTGCGCATAAACTCTTGTCCTGCATGTAAGAATGGAATGCCTTGTGATGTTAATAAAATTGAAGAAGACAATTTGTGCATTTGTTTTCGCACTTCTTCACTGTCACCTGGATTAGTTAACTCAAGTTTGTCCCATAATGTATGATTATCATGCGCTTCCACATAAGTGAGCACCTGCTCTGGATCTTGATAAGTAGACGAATTTATATCGTAGTCAATGCCTGCCGTAATCCCTTTTTTAATACGGTCTTCCATGTTGTCCTTTCCATTTACAAATCCATTTTCCTTCTCCTCAAATACACTACCTTTTAATCCATCACGTATATTATCGTTAAAATGAGCAATCCCTTTCATTTTCACTGCATTTTTTTGATTTGCTTTCAATTCAGCTGCAAGAGGTGTATTTAAATCCCAACCTTCCCCATACAGTATAATAGAAGGGTCAATTTGATTAACAGCTTTACGTATTTCATTCATTGTTTCATAATCATGAATCCCCATTAAATCAAAACGGAATCCGTCTAAATTGTATTCTTTTGCCCAGTATGTGACCGAATCCACCATAAATTTTCTCATCATTTTTCGTTCTGAAGCTGTATCATTTCCTACTCCAGTTCCATTTGCAAATGTTCCATCTTCATTGTAACGGTAATAATAACCTGGAACTAACTTATGAAAATTAGATTCAGCAGCGTTATACATATGGTTATATACTACATCCATCACAACACGAAGATTATTATCATGCAGTGTTTGAATCATTTGCTTTAATTCAGTTATTCGAACAGTTGGCTCATATGGATTTGTAGAATAGGATCCCTCTGGAACGTTGAAGTTTTTCGGGTCATATCCCCAGTTATATTGTGGTTCGTTTAAATTCTCTTCATTTACTGAAGCATAATCAAATATCGGTAAAAGCTGTACGTGCGTAACACCAAGATCTTTCATATGATCAAGTCCTGTTTTCACATCTTTAGGCCCTCTTGTTCCTTTTTCAGTTACACCTAAATATTTTCCTTTATGTTTTATACCACTTTCGGGCTGAATAGAAAGATCACGTACATGCAATTCATAAATAATTGCATCTTCCGGATTTTTAAATTTTGGCTTTTTGTTTGTTTTCCATTTTTCAGGAGTTGTTTCTTCTAAATCAACAACTGCACCTTTATCTCCATTTACAGAAGCAGCACGCACATACGGATCAACTGCTTCTGTCCACCTATCACCAATTTTCACCTTATACGTATAAAAGAGACCTTTTTGGTTCCCTGTAAGTTCTGCTTTCCAAGTGCCTTTTTCACTTTGTTGCATGTTTATTTCAGTACCTATTTTATCGTTCCATTTTTTATATGTAACTAACTTCGCTTCACTCGCAGTAGGAGCCCATACACGGAACTTTGTATGTTGTGGTGTATATATATTACCTAAATCGTTACCACCATAATAAAATGAATGATCAAACTCCGCACTACGAATGACTTTACCGATTTCGGTATACGTATCAGCTACGTTTTCGATTTTAACTTTGTATGTCTGTTTTAAATCAATTTTCTGTTCCGTAATTATTTTCACCTTATTTGTAATATCTCCACCATTTTTATCAAAAGGATTAATTTCCTTAATTTTAATGCCCTCAATTTCAATTTTCTGTTCCTTACTATTAAACGGAACATTAGTCGTTACAGTGATTTCATTAAAACTATCAATAGTTGCTTTTTGAATTGATAGATCCGAAGAAGGCTTAGAAGTATATACTTTATCATCACCCGAAAGAATCCACACTTCAGCACGACCGTCCTTTATATTTTCAATCCAACGATCGCCACCATCTTTTTCCCACTCATTTGTACGAATAATAAATCCTACACGATTATAGTCATCATCTATATTAATCTTAGCGTACTTTCCAAATTCATCTTCACCAGTAAATTCATATGATTTACCATTCGCATTTTCTCCCCATAACCAAAGGTTCCAATCCTTTGTATTTCCAGACTGTTCTTTGTAATGAATGATAACTTCAGTTGTTTTCGAATTTGAAACTGCCTTTACACTTTGAAAAGAGAAAACAGATGATAACATAACGATTATAGTAAGTAATAAAACTGATTTGTTAATTAATCTTTTTATCATTTGCACCACATACACCCTTTCTTTAAATAGTACGTACAATTTATTATGCTCGTACTAAATTACACTACTTAAATTAATCTAGAACTCTCTTTTACTTCACCCCCATATTGGCTATTTTCACATATGTATTTCAATGATCTTTTAATACGAAAACGTTTGCATTAATGTTTAAAAAAATAGGTTTATTTATGTCTTCATATATTTGTAAATACTAAAAGATCAAGGAAATCATTTTAAAGCAATCGTTTGTTATCGCTTTCATTTTATAGCACTTTCTATTAAGAGGTCAATATATTATTAATTTTCTGTTTTTATACACTTTAAACCTTATATATGTGTCGTAACTTCATAAAGATAGACAACCTAATTATTGCTTAGTAAGTGTATTTTCAATCATACATTGCTGTATAAAAAACAGCTACTATCTTTAAAATGACAGTAGCTGTTTTTCATAACGTAATAATATATGAATGAAAACTATATTTCTAACTTACTTAATTTTTGCTGCATCAAATGCCTTTTGAACTGCTTGAACTTCAGCAGTATTTGCTCCATATTTATTCGTTGCCACTCGAATACATGCTGATCTCAACTCTTTGAAATTAGAAGTCATGTTTAACTCATCTGTATTTGCATAATAGAAGATATCAAACATTTTATCTTCACCAATCCCTTTAACAGTTACACCGTTATGAGTTCCACCTTTTGCAATGAGATACGCAACTTTATTAATAATACTTGAATTAAAATGAACGCCACCTTGATCCCATCCATTAAAATCGTTAAATTCACTGTAATCATCTGGATAAGGTACTCCAAGTGAAGATGGAACAGAAGCCGGGTTTTCCATATCACGGAAAACAGATCCAGTTTGTTCTCCCATAGTCCAGTTAAAACTTCCATTGTTTACGTATTTCTCAATAGATGTTCCCATAATATCAGATAGCGCCTCATTAATCGCACCAGATTCACCGTAATATTCAAGATTAGATTCGCTAGAAGTAACTGCATGTGTAAATTCATGGCCAGCTACGTCGTATGCCTTGACGATAGGATCTCCGTATACAAGCATACTTCCATTATTCGCACTTAATGCATTCTGCCAATTTTTCGGATCATTCGTATCTCCAGAATCCCAAGCGTGTACAACTGAAACTACCTTTTGTCCCTTATTATCAAAGCTATTACGCTTGTATTTATCTTTATAAAAATCAAATACTTTTGTTGCTAAGTAATGAGCACTTACTGCTTTTGGATCGTTAAATGTTGTCGAAGTACTAGTTGCTAATGTACCAGGATAATAGCTTTCTTCTTTAGTAATGTCTCTATAATTCACATCATATGTTTCGATTCCTTGCCCTCTTGTATAATCAGCAAGAGCATATTTGCCATTACTTTGTTGAGAGATTCCAAATGTACGTGATATACCTAAATCATCTTTTCCTGTTCCAGTTAATGATGTAAGATTGCTTTTTTTACTTTTCTTTAATGCTCCAACTAGTTTTTCACTTGCTTTTAAGTTAGATTCTTGTACCATATTTTTTAACATATCACCATTTTGTGCATTTACTAAATAAGTTCCGGAAACATATTTTGGTGTTGCAGCTTCAAATGTAACTTGGTATGCATTGCTAGCTTGTCCATTATTTTCATCAACAAAAATAACTTCTTTAACTTCGGGCTCAGAAATAAAATTGATATCGTTCCCGTACTTCGTATAAATATATTGTTTTGCTTCATCTTTTGATAGATTAATAGTTTTTTTCAATTCTTCTTGTTTTAAATTTTGCGCACTATCGCCTGAAATACTTTTAATAACACCGTTATTATCTACGTGTGCAGTTAATTGATGGCCGTATACTTCTTTTCCTTCGTATGTTTGCTGAATACGTACAAGTGTAGTCCCATCATATGAACCACGTTTTTGAAGAACTTTATAATCTACTCCTGTTTCTCCATTGACTTGCTTTGGAGAAAGAGCTTGTTCTGTTTTCTCCTTAAGAGCATCTTTTACTACATTCTCTGGTGCCTTTTGTGACGGTTGTGTAAGTTCACCCGAACGGAACGATTCTTCCTGAATTTGAACTTGAAGTTGATCTGTTTCCTCTGCATAACCTACTCCGTATGGTGCAACAGCCGTTAAAGCTAAACCTGTTGTTAATGCTACCTTAGTTAATGTCTTTTTGTTTTTCATTTTGTTCACCTCGTATAATTTTTGAAATAGAAAGCTTGTACAAAGTATACTTCCTGTTTCTGTTAAAAAAGGGAAAACGCACAATTTATGTAACATTATGAAAAATTATATAATGTTAGGACAATGATATAAATAAAGAACAACTCATATAAGTGCATTAATTTCAATAAAAAAAGAGCTCCCTAAGGTGCTCTTTACATACGATTATAAATCATAAATGCATTGTGTCATTTATTAGTATATGCTCGTCTCATTTAATTGTTGATTTGGTGATTTCTCTGCACAATAACCCTTAAAAATCGTTAGCTAATACATTGAAATTCTCCGTTACTATTTGATTAGTAAATAATAGAGATAGTTAAGGCCATGAATTTATTTGTTCTTTTTTATTGGCACAAATAAATCAATCTTTACTAACATTGAATAATAATGAAATGCAGCTTACCTGTTATTTTTGTCTAACAATTCAGCTGCATTTTTTTATCATTTAATGATTATTTAGTGCGCTATCCTCATACGGAGGAACGTGCTACTTAATATTTATTAATATATACACCATAAATTACGCGAGAAAATTCTAGATGTATTTCACATAATTCTCTTTTAAAGTTTTCATCCGATCTAATCACTTCCGTTCGTTTATTAAAAAATTACTAACGATTAAAAGCAAATCCTATCAATTCATCATTAAATAAATGTAAAAAATGCCCCTATTCATTCATTTTTCATGCGTATGTATGTACATTTGTTAATTTATTCGATATATTATGTGTATTGAATGATTACGAAAAGCTTATTGGTCGCTAAAAAACACCTTATATTTTTATATCCGAGAAAACTACAAAGTGTATAAAATTCCATTTGTCAAATGAATTTAATGCGGAAGGAGGTTTGTGGTTACTTCATCGGGATATAACCATCAGTTTTGAACTGATAAAAATATAGGAGGCGACATAATGTTTCGTACGATTTCAAATTTCATGAGAGTAGCTGAGATAAGAAACAAAATTCTTTTTACACTAGCGATGCTAATTGTTTTTCGAATTGGCACGTTTATTCCAGTTCCTCATACTAACGCAGAGGTATTAAAAGTACAAGATCAAGCTAACGTTTTAGGTATGCTAAACGTATTTGGCGGAGGAGCACTGCAACACTTCTCAATCTTTGCTGTAGGTATTACACCATATATTACAGCTTCCATCATAGTACAATTACTACAAATGGACGTTATACCTAAATTTTCGGAATGGGCAAAGCAAGGAGAAATGGGCCGAAAGAAATCAGCTCAATTCACTCGATACTTTACAATCATTCTCGCATTCATACAAGCCATTGGGATGTCTTATGGTTTTAATAATATAGCAGGTGGACAATTAATTACAGATCAAAGCTGGACTACATACTTATTTATTGCGACAGTTTTAACTGCAGGTACTGCATTTTTACTTTGGTTAGGTGAACAAATTACCGCTAATGGCGTTGGTAACGGTATTTCGATGATTATCTTCGCAGGACTTATTGCGGCGATTCCAAATGTTGCGAATCAAATTTATTTGCAACAATTTCAAAATGCAGGCGATCAATTATTCATGCACATCATAAAGATGGTCTTAATTGGTCTCGTAATTTTAGCGATAGTTGTTGGTGTTATTTACATTCAACAAGCTGTGCGTAAAATACCGATTCAATATGCAAAAGCTGTTTCAGGAAACAATCAATATCAAGGAGCAAAAAACACTCATTTACCTCTTAAAGTAAATAGTGCTGGTGTAATTCCAGTTATCTTTGCTTCCGCATTTTTAATGACGCCGCGTACAATTGCGCAGCTCTTCCCTGATTCAAGCGTATCGCAATGGTTAGTTGCAAATCTTGATTTCGCACATCCACTTGGAATGACGCTTTATGTCGGTCTGATCGTTGCTTTCACATACTTCTACGCATTTATTCAAGTAAACCCTGAACAAATGGCTGAGAATTTGAAAAAACAAAATGGCTATGTGCCTGGTATTCGTCCTGGTAAATCAACAGAACAATATGTAACGAAAATTTTATACCGTTTAACATTTATCGGTGCAATTTTCTTAGGTGCCATTTCAATTTTACCGCTCGTATTCACAAAAATTGCTACATTACCACCTTCTGCACAAATTGGTGGTACAAGCTTACTTATCATCGTCGGTGTAGCACTTGAAACAATGAAGACGTTAGAAAGTCAGCTTGTGAAACGTCATTATAAAGGGTTTATAAAAAAAGTAAATTAAGTAAAAAACACAGTTGGTTATTTTTCCAACTGTGTTTTTAATTCTACTACATTTCCTTCTCAAATAATTTCCCTTGTTTGAAATAGCTCCGGAGTGTGGATCGATTAGCTAAAAATACACCAACCAAAATAAAACAAGCACCTATTCCCATTGTAGGGTTTAAAGGTTCTCCTAATATGATATATCCTACAATAATAGCAATTAACGGTGATACATATAACCACGTTGACGGGAATACAGGATTTGTTTTTGATAAGAGCCAATAATATAATCCGTGCCCACCAATTGATCCGATAAAGATAAGATATAAAATAGGCCACTGTACACTCCATGAAGCTAATACAGATACATTCGGTTGTTCTACTATGACGGATGCGATTAGTAATAATACCCCTCCGTAAAACATTTGAATACCATTAATGAGAAATGGTGATACACTTTGTAAATCCGAAAGTATTTCTTTTGAGCGAATAGAGCCTATTCCGTAAAATAACTCTCCTATTATTAAAACAAAACAAGCGATACTCCATATGAGACTTACTTCTTGGTGCGTTCCTGGTAAAGAAACAAAAACAACACCTATTAGTGCGATAATTAAAGCAAAAAGTTGCTCTTTTTGTAATTTTTCCTTATTTCTCTTTGCCTGTAATAATAAAATCATCATCGGCCCCGTAGCAGAAAGTACAGCAGCTAATCCTGAAGAAATATATTGTTCCGCCCAGTACAATGTAGCAAATGTCATAAACGTTAAGCAAAAACCAGCATATATAATACGTTTTGAAAATACATGTGGCATAATTTCCTTTCGCTTTAACTTAAATATAATCATCAGAATGACGCCTGCTAAAAAGAAACGAATTCCTGCTGAAAATAATGGGGGCGCTCCTGCTTCAATTCCGATTTTTATCGTTAAAAATGTTGTTCCGAAAATAATACATACTAAAATATAATTGAAAATGACCATTTTTCTTCCTCCTTTTTACTCTTAACATGAGTATAGAAGGTATGGTGTATAACAGTGTATCTATGTATATAACAGTTACTTAAAATTGTAGTTGATTCTCTTTATATTTTTCGCTTTAATAAAATAAAAACGAAAAAGGTGAAACCATGAAGATTGTCCTTCGTAAAGAATCCAACATACCGTATTACCAACAAATATATATGCAAATCGTTGAAAGAGTACAAAGTGGCATGCTTGCGCATGGTGACCTCCTTCCATCTTTACGCTCTATGGCCGAAGATTTGCAGATTAGCCTATTAACTGTTCGTAAAGCATACAAGCAATTAGAAAAGAAAGAATATATACGCATTGAGCAAGGAAAAGGTGCTTATATACATAAACATGTAAAGAAAGATTTCAAACCAATTCCGTACAAATGGCAACAAACGAAAACGATTAATGTTATGCGATCTCAATATGCAATGAATCAGCACCGAAAATATTACGATTTTTCACAAGCGATTTTGTATCCTCGTTTATTGCCAAATCCATTCTTAGCAGACGAAATGCATAAAATACTTCATAAAGACCAGATGATCCTAGCAACTTATGGGCCAGTACAGGGTGATTATGAACTGCGAGTTGAAATAGCAAATTACTTAAGTGAACACCAGAATTTAGTGACCAATCCATCTAAATTATTAATTACAAGCGGAGCACAACAAGGAATTGATTTAATTGCTCAAACATTATTAAAACCTGGTGATATTGTATTAGTGGAAAGTCCTTGTTACAGTGCTGCGCTTGATATTTTCATCAATAAAGGTGCTAAAATTATACCAGTTTCTCTTGATAATCATGGAGTTCGCTCCGACTTAATCGATGATATTTGTCAAAGTAAAAATCCCGTATTATTGTATACGAATCCAACTTTCCAGAACCCGACAGGTACAGTAATGAGTAATGAACGGCGAATGGAACTTATAGAACTAGCAGAGCTATATGAGTTTTTTATAATTGAAGATGATTCTTTCGGAGAAATATATTTTGAGGGTGCTACTATTTCCTCTCCTATCAAAAATTTTGATACGAATGGTCATGTAATATATATAAAAGGATTTAGTAAAACGTTAGCACCAGGATTGCGTATCGCATCTCTTATTGCCGATGGGCCTATTTTTGAATGGTTATATGCTGTAAAAGGTTCAATGGATATCGGTAGTCCTTTATTAACGCAAAAAGCACTCCTTCCTTTTTTACGTGCAGAACGTATGAAAAATCATTTAGAAAAATTACGTACGGCTTTACAAATTAGACGTGATATAACTATTGATATGTTATCACCACTTAAAGAATTACGATTTGAAATACCAAATGGTGGCTTTAATTTATGGATTACACTTCCTGATTCGATAGATCCCTTTACCTTATTACAAAAAGCAAATGAAGTAGATGTCTCTTTTTTACCAGGAACAGCTTGTCTATTAAATACAGATATAAGTAATAACCAATTACGGATTAGCTACTCGATGTTAAATGAAAAAGATATGTTGATTGGTTTAGAGAAATTACATGATACAATACGAAACTGTATATTATAGAAATAACATTACATATCCAATAAGAAATACTATCCAAAATGAAAATGTGACTTTTTGGATAGTATTTTTTTCTGCGTTTTTTGTAGTTCAACTTCACTTTCTCTACAAGCCACTATTTTCATTATCCTCCGACTTTCATTACAATTTTACCTCTAATATGTTGACCTTCACTCAAAATATGAGCTTCTCTAACCCCCTCTTCATTAAACGGCACAACTTTACTTATAATTGGTTTTATTTTTCCGTGTACAATTAATTTTGATAATGCTTCTAATTGCTTTCCGTTTGGTTTTAGCCATAAAAACCCTGATTTTATCCCTTTTACTTTTTGAATTGGCTCATGAACAATCGAAACTAACACACCACCAGATTTTATAATTTGAAAGCTTTTTTCTTGTACTTCGCCACCTATTGTATCTAATACAATATCGAAATCTGATAGTAACTCTTCAAATTTATCTTTTTTATAATCAATAACGAGATCTGCTCCTAAAGACTTTAAAAACTCTTCATTCTTACTACTTGCAGTTGTCGCAACAAAAGCTCCAAATGATTTTGCGATTTGGATTGCCAAACTTCCAACTCCACCAGCTCCAGCATGAATGAGTACTCGGTCATGTTCTTTTATTTTTGCGTAATCTACAAGACTTTGCCACGCTGTAAGTCCTGCAAGAGGAATAGAAGCTGCCTCTTCGAAACTTAGATTAGTAGGCATATAAGATACTAAATCCGATTTTACTGTAATGAATTCAGCATAAGAGCCCTTCCCTATATTTTCAGGTTTCGTAAATACTTTATCTCCTACTTTGAAGCACTCTACCTCTTCCCCAACTTCTTCAATAACCCCAGCTACATCCAACCCTAAAATAATTGGAAATGAAAATCGCAACTGTTCTTGTAAGTCTCCTTTTCTTATTTTCCAATCAACAGGATTAACAGATGTCGCGAGAATACGTATCAATACCTCGTTACCTTTAACAATTGGTTTTATAACTTCTCTTTCTTTTAATTCTTCAACATTACCATATTGATCTATAACAATTGCTTTCATTTCCATTCCTCCTTGCTATTTATTTTAATAACATACAAATATTTCTCAAAATTTTTTGCCTTGAATTATCATAAACTTATTTTTGGGGGTAATTACGTAAGAAGCGTTATGAATTCCGTAAGAAAACGTACACTCACCTTAGAATCACTCAAAACTGTATTTTCAATTACATTCAAAAGAAATGGGGAGAACTCTATGACTGAAAAGATATTTAAAATAAACGGGATTGATATATGTACAGAAAGCTTTGGGAACCCTAAAAACCCAGCTATTTTATTAATTATGGGTGCTACGTGTTCAATGGTTTATTGGGATGAAGAGTTTTGTGAACAGTTAGCTAA
Source organism: Bacillus cereus group sp. N6 (assembly GCF_016483705.1). Taxonomy (NCBI): domain Bacteria; kingdom Bacillati; phylum Bacillota; class Bacilli; order Caryophanales; family Bacillaceae; genus Bacillus; species Bacillus cereus group sp. N6. The sequence goes on along the minus strand of NZ_JAEHBI010000001.1, from coordinate 185,588 downwards.
CACGGGGAAATTTGTTATTCGTTTTGATAACCGTGATGTGGGATGCTCTGTTACATATGAGCCTGGAACTTCCAATTATACAGTTACAGATATGGCTGAAGATGCAATTGGGGTCCTCGATGCTTATCATATTGATAAAGCACATCTATTCGGTATGTCATTAGGTGGAATGATCGCTCAAATTGCTGCTGTAAAACATCCCGAAAGAATTTTAACGTTAACATTACTGGCTACAAGTGTGATAGGCTCTGACGATAACACGCGCGATTTACCTCCGATGGACGAAAGAATTTTAACACATCACGCAAATGGCACGCATTTAGATTGGACAAATAAAAATGTTGTAGCAAAATATTTAGTTTCCGGATCTCGCCTATTATGTGGGTCCAAACGAACATTTGATGAAAAAAGAGTCTATAATCAAGTAAAACAAGAAATAGAACGCGCAAACAATCTATTAAGTATGTTTAATCACGCTTTACTTCAAGGTGATGATGCTTATGAAGGTGTGCTTCACTCCATACAAGCACCTACATTAGTTATTCACGGAACAGACGATACTGCACTCCCTTTTGAACATGGTCTCGCACTTATTGATGAAATTCCTAACTCAGTCCTACTAACCCTTGAAGGCGCAGGACATGAAAATCATCCTGATGACTGGGAAGACATCATTCATGCAGTTATTGAACATACATCTAAAATATAGATAAATAACGAATAGAAGGGGCACACCATAATTTGTGCCCCTTCTATTCGTTACATGTAAAAAAGCCCATCACTGTATCCGTATGTATAGTGATGGGCAATACTTATTTTTTCTATGTTTAAAAAAACGGACAATCTAATTGATCAACAGATTCCCATGATTTTTTTTTTATATTATCGGTGGATTTATTAGCTTCTAGTGGCACATTTTTAAAGGGATTTACTTCGACCTTTAATAAAGATGATGGCTCCACGTATAATGAGAAAACATGGCTACTTGGTATAGCTTTTGACACATCAATATCTCCTACTTGTTTAAAGAGTTGCTGCGCTGCAAAGAAAAAGAAATTGGTTGGGTTTGATTGTTTATTCAGCCATGCAATCATTTCAGGTGATACTGATTTATGAATATTGATTTTTACTCGATCACCACGTTTATATCGCCTAGATCGCATACTTCCACCAACTAACTTATCGTTAAGTTTGTAAATCCTAACTCTTTTTGCTTATGCTCTCTATATTTTGGCGAACAAGTGTAGACTAATAATCCACGTGCATTTGTAAATAATGGATTATCTACAAAGATTACATTTGTTAGTCGTCCTTTTTGTTTTAAAATCATTTTTAAACTGTTTTTAATAATTACTGCGCCCCCGCCATAAATAAATACGTATGGATCGTCTTTCATGTCATCAATTTTGTTTATGATATCTGTTGCGACACGCGCTGCTAAACCTAATAATGCTGGTTGTGATTCTTCAACTAGTAACGCATTTCTTGGGTGCTTTTCATTTAAATAAATTTGGTTAAACTCTGTAATACTATCAATCGTCTTTGTTGGATACTTCCGATTCCATCTTGTAATAATTTGTAGTAACGTTTCTTTCACACCGTATGATAAGCCCTTACTTAGTTGTGGTCTAAAGTTCACACCTAGTGAAACTACTTCTTCTGTCGTCCCTGCACCAATATCAAAAGACAATAAAGTTTTATCAACAAAATCAATTTCTGAAACTTGATTTTGTTCACATTCTATTTTATGTTTCACTACATTTCCTTCTTCATCATATACAATGCCCCACGTACCAGAAGCGCCCTCAGGTAGGCATTTACAATATTCGATTGAAATATTAATTGTCACATCACGTCCGTTAGGATAATGGAACACAACCTTATGATTGCCCATATAACGTTTCGCATTTTCCGCAGCTATTTCTTGTGTAATAAGCTGCATAGGAAGAGCAACAGATAAATCATAACGAATATTAATATGACTAGAAGTTGGACTTTGACGCATAGCACTTACTGCTAAACCAGATAGAATTGTAATAACCATTAACTCATCAGTTGACTTATTTGATTTCTTCTCAACCTCAGTGCCTTTTAATTGATCTTGAATGACTTTTTCCCCAACGATATACCGCACGTTATTTAACATTAGCGATGGAGAACTAATGGTCACGTCAATGTGATTTTCTAATTCAGATAATGAAACATCACTCTCATCTAACAATCCTGTAGGCTCTCCTATATATAAAGAATATATACTCGGAATAAAAATAGGGTCTTGCCCTTTCACCATTAACTTCAAACCGTTATTTCCTGCATCAGCACCAGCTTTTAATAGAATAGACATAACTACCCCCTAAATTAATCTGACATCCCTTCCAAATATATGCGAGCCCATTCTTTTACATTCAAATGTAATGTAATTTTTTATTAATCATAAAAACAAAATATCATGTTCTTGCACCATTTATGTAAAAAGTATTTGACATAAAACTTTTCCAATTTTATACTATGGATGTAAAGAGTTTTTTACAACTATGGAGGTGTTATTTCTAATATGAATCGCAAAAATTTCATTTTACTAACAATCGTTTTATCGTTACTTGGAGTACTTATACATGGAGTCTATAAATACATCTCTGAAGGTGCGATTTTAGGTGGAACAATCTTCGCAAGTGCAATAATAATTAGCTACCTCATCAATCATATTACGTGGGGAGATCCAAACGGAGTATCGGAAGAAAGCCAAGATGAAATGGGACAGCAAATACAATATAAAAGTTTTAAAATTGCTTATTTTGTACTTATATGTCTTATGTTTTTTGTTTTACTATTATCAGAAGGATTTGCATTCCTATTACTCGATGAAATAAAGAATCTTCCTCTTTTTATCGCCCTTTGTTCTTCATTCTTTATTTATCCTAAGATGAGATTTTGTAAAGTGATAATAATGTAATTTAATTCTGATTAAAAAATATAAGAGCCTCGCTACAAATCATATTGTAGTAAGGCTCTTTAAAGTTGTTTAAATTCTAACCTTTTAAATGAGTTTGTAGACAAATTATTGAGATTCTTCTTCTAGAAAATTAAAATCACCATCAATAAGATTCTGTAAATACTCATCAAAGCTGTTTGCAATCACTTCATATTCATCAGGGTCGTGCAAAAAACGAATGATTTGACCACATACACCTTCATCAGAAGGGTTAAAATCAATATAGAGTCTTGATGTTCCACCATTGTTCATACAGTCTGAAAAATGAATATAAGTGCCAGGGAGAAGTCCTTTTGGATTTATCTTAGAATCAACAGCATCCTCTTCATCTTGGTATTCTAAAAGATAGGATACGTCTTCTTCTTCTTTTGAACTTTCGAGCATCTGCTGTGTAGAAAGCAAATAATATGGATACTCTTCAACATCTGAGCCTAAAATACATACCGCAACTTTGTTTTCTCCATATTTCCGCCAATATGTACCATCAATCTTTTCAAGAAAAGAGATTAGTGATTCTGGACAATTTGGATATTCTGACCTTAATGTATCAATATCCTCTTTTGTAGCACCGCACGCTTTATTTAGTGTTTCGAGATCATCTGTTGATAATGCTGCTTTCAAACCATTTAAAAATTTGTTTACCAAATCCATTATTTTATCCTCCCAATAATCAAATATAAATTTTTTAAGTCTATATACCTAACATAAATAAGATTTGACCTTTCACTGTTTTCACCTTTAATTTAATTAGTACCATTACGCTCTAGCTCTTCTCGATTAAAGTATTGTTCTAGTAACTCTTTACCTGTTTTGATTGTAGTATAGTACTCTCCACCATACAGTTTCCCTTCTGATGGATTGTGAAAATCTTCGTATTTCTTGAAGTCTTCATTTTCTTCAAATGATTTCTTTGCAAGTTCCATGTCTGTTGTTTCAATCGCGCCAAAAACTCTACCAATATCAAAAACCCCTTCTTCATCAAAACTCTCTTCTAAAAGATAGTGTTTATCCTCTTCTATAGACGTTATCTTACCTTTTGTAATTGAGTATAGGTGCTTCGTTTCTTCTACTTGTACCATAATAAAAATCCAACCAACTCTTATAACTGTACATGGTGCTAACCCCTCTAATGTAAATGCAACTACCTTTTGGTCTTTCACAAATTTCCCCATCTTACCTACCCCTTAATTCGTTTTATTTTATACTATAACCATAGTCTCTTAAACATTTATCTACCCTAAGTAATACGTCTCTAAGAGTTTTCTTTTCTGTAGATGTTAGTCTATTGTCAATCGTATTCCAATATACTTTACCGTATTTCTTTACATACCCTCAACTATCGCTTTTAATTTATTCACAGTCCGCCAATTTCTTACTGTAGCTGGTGTATGTAACTTCTGAAACTGGTTCATTAATTTAGAATTTCGAATGCTATTTTTGAAAAATAAATACACAACTTTTTCATGAATATAGCAATCTTCAGTCTCATTTTTTTGCATAAGCAGCTGATCTTTTTCTTTTTCAGAAAGTTCATTTGCTAAGAAAGCAACATGTATACTTTCACCTTCTAGCAATGAATCGGCTTCATAAGGACAACTTTTTATAATATTTATAAATTCATCATGTGTTCTTAACATGACTGGAACATCAAAACCAAAAACGTTTTTAATTTCCGATTGTATTCGTTTATTTAAAAAATCAATATCTTTTTCAGATTCGAACACGATATTACCGCTTTGAATATATGTTTTTACTTGTTTTAACTCTATTGATTCAAACATTTGTTTTAAAGTAGCCATTTTCATTACCTTATGCCCACCTACATTGATTCCTCTTAGTAATGCAATATAAATTGTCATATCATTTCTCCTCGTTTAAATGTATTTCCCAATTGATGTAAAGATATTTAATTTTAAAATACCCTAAAACAACCTTGCTACATTTTATTGTAGTGAGGTTCTTGGTGTTTAATTTCATTTAACGAAAGCACCTGTTTGTTGAATAAAAAGTGATTTCGTTATAGAGCCGTTGACTTTTTAAACAAAGGTATGTATCCTCCACTAGGCCCATAAGCAACTCCAATTTCTTCCCATCCATATTTTTCATAATATCCGTTAAGATCTGAAGTAAGATAAAGAAATTGATACCCTCTCTTTGCAGCTTCTAGCAGTCCATGAGTCAACAATTTTGCTCCTACAGAATAGCCCCTAAATTTTTCATTTACAAACAAACATGCTAGCCAAGGGCTCAAATCCTGACGACTATTTAAATCATTGCGAATTAATGCATACGTTCCGATGATCTCATCATCTACTTTTGCAATGTAAAAACACGGTATGCCATTTGGATCAGTTAAAGCATTAATCATACAATCTTCATAAAGGGAAACTTTAATCAGTGGGGGTTTTCTTCATCCCCCACTGATTATTAGCCCTCACCAATCGGACTTTTATGGGCAGTTGATCCCCCACCTAACTTTTTTGCTTTCGCTGAATTTTGAGGTGAGGGTCTTACTGCCCATTAAAGCGGGATAAAATGCACGCCCACCTTCCTCACCCCATTCTTTCCAAAAAACATCTATGGCCTTATTAAATAAGTCATCCTTCTTTAGCAATTGAATGATTTCCATAAAGCTGCGCCTCCCAAAAGTATGAATGAATGATTGTATAACTATAAAAAATAAATGTACTTCAAGTATTTATATTTTTTATGAAACTATCTATAATTTCTTTACTCTTAAATTTAGCCTATTAATATGTATTCTTTGATTGTCTACATAAAAAAACTTACTACTTTGTTATGCAAGAGTAAGTTTTTTTCTCGTTATTTCATGATAGGTAAATGCATTATAATTTGTTGACCAATTGGTCCCATTCTTCTAAAGCCTTTATCTTGGAAGCCGACTTTTTCATATAAATTTTGTGCCGGAATATTTTTTTCATTCACAGCAAGTACAACCTCATTTTTTATCGGAAAATAACGTTTTACAAACTCTTGTAATAAAGCCAATGACTTTTTAGCATATCCTTTTCTTTGTCTATTATGATTTATAGAAAACGAGGTTAATAGCAAAGCATCTTGATTGTCTGTGAATTCCTGTACTCTATCACCTGTTTGCAATGCGAAAAGACCAACAGGTACCCCATTGTAATCTAAAATAACAATCACATTTTTCGTTCGATCATTTTTTGCTTTTTCCAATAATATAGCTGGGTCTGATGTAAATTGAACTTGTTCACTTAGTAAAGTAAATGTTTGTATAACTTCTTTATATTTCTCCTTATACGGAACTAATTGAATTTCCCCTGTATGTATGTTCATGCGAAACTCTCCCATTTTTCAACTTATTAACTTAAACCTTGCTGCTCTTTTGAATGCACTTTTCCATCTAAAAAGGTAATTTCAACTAATGAAGTTGGATCGCTTCCCTTCCAAGAAAAAATTTGTTTAATTTGTGTAGAATCTTCTACACCTTCTTCTATAAGTAAATTACCATCAAAACCAATTAAATCTTTCACTTCTGTATAAGTCATTCCTTCATTTATGTTCGAGAAATGATTTATATTGATAGAATTTTTCTGCTGTCTTTCCATCACAGTAGAAGAAGTCGCTGTTTGTTTTTTCACTTCTTTCTTCTGTTCACACGCTGTCATACTGAAACCTAAGCATAAACTACATACTATTAATGCGCTTTTTTTCATCATAACAGTTGTCCCTCCCATCATAATTAAACCATATATTCCCTTAAAAATAAACTGAATATTAAATATTATATTGAAAAATCCCCGTACATTTTAGTACGGGGTTAGTTTTATTTATTCAAATGATTATTTGATTGGTCATTCTGTTCTTTTCTCAGTTCTTGTTCTTCATCTTTTGGTAATTGTTTATCATTATCTTTAATTGGATTCGTTTCTCGATTTTCAATCATGTCATTTGGAACTTGTGGCATGACTCGACCAACAATTGCTGCTAACTCATCCAGTATACCTTCGCCTGTTTTTCCTTTTTTAATTTGCTTTCCAATTTGTTTCAGTCGTTCATACGTATCAACATCTGCTACAACGACTGCATTAGCACCATCCGGATCATTTTTTAAACTTTCTGCTACAGAATATTTAATGGACTCAACACGAGTTCGATCAAGTTTCGCTTTTACATCAATACCTACAATAGCATATTTTCCAACAACTACGGCCGTTGCATCATTCACACCTGGCACACTCGCGGCTAAAGATGCTAAATGGTCCGCTGCTTTTTCATTTGGCTTATTTGGTTTGTTCGTATAATTAACATTTTTCGTCGAAACATTTTTTTGCTCTGGTTTTTCGTTTGGATTGTCCTTTTTTCCAATACTGCATCCTGTTATAAAAAAGCAAAGCATCAACATGTATATTAGGATTTTCATTATTCTCACCACTTTACTATTAAAGTTTAATCATAAATTTTTTCAACAGCTTGCATTTTCTTCACTTTTTCCTCTGCTCCGCTATTTGCATTAATGAAAATTTGGTACGTATCTTTCCCTAAAGTACCTATAAATTCATAGCAAAGTACTTCATTATGCAAATCATTTACAACTACAGCTTTACGTTCTTCCATAACTTTAACATCTGGATTGATTTTCTTTCTTGCTTCTGCTGCAGTTAACTTTGCTGAGGGAACTGTTCGTTTTTGGTGTGATGCTAAATATTCTTTTGCGGAAAAACCAACGATAGAACCGTCATCTAAAGCAATTTTCATTTGGATTGCTTCTGGATAAATTCGTATACCATTCTCATTTACTACATACGTAAATACACCAACATTATCATATTGCGAGCTATCAAAAAGCTCCATATTATTAAATTTATGGTCCTTTAAAAATGTCAAACCTTTACTTCCTGCATCGTTTAAACTAATTTTCTGTTCTTTAATTTCTCGATTATTCATTACCCAAATTGGATATCCGCCTTTGCCGGTAATATCCATATAAAACTCATTATTCGTTGCTTTATCTTTAATTTTCACACTATAGAAAGATTCTTTCGCACCTTTACCGCTTTTCTCAACATCTACTTTTTCATTTCCTTTTAAATTCAAAAATGATTTTGCGATTTTCGCCGCTTCATCTTTAGAAATTGCTTTTCCTTCTGCTTCAAATCCGCCTTTTTTATTTTTTTGCGCACTAGTAAAGGTCGGTCCGAAGTTTGTAGACGAATACGATGTTACGTTTTTCTCTACTGTTTTTAATCCATCAATAATTGTATTGTCTGCAGGGTCACGATTTGATGCGAGTGCCATCTCAACATCCATCCAGCGTAAATTATTTTTCAAAACAAGATGTTGTACTTTTCTTAGTTCATCTTGTATATTGCCTGCATTTGAATATAAAGTTTCCAACGTTTTGTATTCTTGATCATTTAACGGCTCTTTTTCTAAATCACGAATGGCTGCACGGTAACTAAAATCACCGATATTCGCTAAAAATTCTTCCGTTTTATTAAAAGGCATTAATGTTAAAGGAAGTTGTCCTACATCTGAACGAGCTTCCGATGTTAAACGCCATACATCTGCTAATGCTGGTGATAAAGATGCACGTGAATTCATCGCAAGCGTTGTTCCAATTTTATCGTGCAATAGATCAACCTCGTATGCTAAATCATGAAACGCACGTTGATAGCTATTTTCTGCTCGAATTAATACTGCATTCTTCTCTTGATGCTCTTTATAGCCCCAATATCCTGTCCCGACTACACCGACTGTTAATAGTACGATTATAATACCTCGTAACATAGTTCCACCTCCGCTCTATTTACAGAAAATATGTTTCCCGATTTTTTTAATTTGTGGACGAGTCCAAATCCATTTACTTGTTGCGGTATCTGGATTGAAATAGTACAATGCATTTCCTGTTGGATCCCATCCATTAACTGCATCTAATACAGCTTTTTTCGCTGTTTCATTTGGCGTTAAATATATTTGTCCGTCTGCTACTGCTGTAAAGGCTCTCGGTTCAAATATTACCCCTGAAACGGTATTTGGGAACGAAGCACTTGTAACGCGATTCAAAATAACCGCAGCTACTGCAACTTGCCCTAAGTATGGCTCACCACGAGATTCTCCATATACTGCGTTTGCCATGAGCTGAATGTCATTTTGAGAATAACCGTTTGGAACATTTGTCCCTTTATTTTGAGGTGGTTTATTTTCTTGTGCAGTACCACCACTATTTCCTTTATTCGTTGTCGTTCCTTTATTAGCAGTTGACTTGTTATACTTCGTTGCCTTCACAAGCATTTGCTTCGTTTTGGCTCCAGCTAAACCATCAACAGGTAGTCCGAATTTCTCTTGGAAATTTCGAAGTGCCCAATATGTACCCCATCCGAAAACACCATCCACTTTTCCCGTATAAAATCCGTTATATTTCAAACGAGATTGCAGTTCAATGACATCTTCGCCAGATGCCCCTCTTTGAATGACTTGATTAGAAAAAGCTTCTACATTCTTTAGTTGTATACTACTGACCATCAAAGATAGTCCTATGAACGCAAGTAAAATTGCTATTTTAAAAATAGCTTTTTGACGCATGATTTTCCCTCCTTAATTACGGAAATGATTTCTTGGTTATGTTTTGTAAAAGCCTCGCTTTTATGTAAAGAAGACAAAAAAATCCAAACTCATATCGTTGAAAAAATATGTAAACAATATGAAAAAAGGATAAAAGGAGTTCATCATGAAGAAATTGTTAAAGCGTATCTCACTCGTCATTCTGTTCATAACAACATGTTCAAATGTATATACTGGCCCATCAATTGTTCATGCCCAGCCACCGTATGCCAAATGGGGTAAACTTGCTGTAGAAAAGACGAAAGAACAATACCCACAAGCTGAGATTATTGATTATCTACATATAGGTAGAAAGCCAAAAACCGTTCAAATAACAGTTGAAAAATTTAAATTGTGGCTACGTGAGGACGGAAAAGAATATGGTGTTTTTGTTGATGTTGAGTTTGAAACGAAGACGGATAAATTTATAAAAATGTCGTTTCAGAAGACGAGTAGATAAAATGAAAACTCCACTGTTAAAATGCTAACAGTGGAGTTTCTTTCATTTCTAAAATTCTTTCCTAAAATCTCGATTCCCTAAAAATCTTACCAATATACAAATAGAACCAATTACAATCGCTATTCCTATACTGTATAAAAGCACTCTACCATATCCGCCTATTCTCGGATCTAAAAACGGATAAGGATACCAATTCACAATCGGGCCACGTATTAAGCTGTATACAACGTAAAAGAACGGGAATAAGAGCCAACTTGCAGCTTGTTTCCAAGTGATTTTCTTACTAGGTGGATTTATAATCCAATCTAAGAGCATGGCAATTGGCATGATATAATGTAGCACCGTATTTACCCATGGTATTGCGGTTTGAAGTGATTCTTCTAATCCTCTTAATAGCAAAAAATAAATGAGTCCTGTCGTAAGTATATATACAGTTGCCGCACCACGAAGTATACTAAACTGCTCTGATCGACCAAATGTAGCTGTTCCAATGCTGCTTAAAAGGAGAATAAAAGCAACTAAGATGTTACTTTCGATTGTAAAGAAACTAAAAAAGTTAACTGGATTGAACGGTTTTACTTGTGCCCTTATTATAAATTGCGTAATAATAGCGCTACATGCTAAAAGACTTAAACATAGTCTAAATAAAGATAATGTTTTTACATCTCTCATACCTTCTCTCCTCTTCTTATATAAACTTATCATTCTCCTGTACATGCTCAATAAATAATTTCAATGGAACAAGTCCACGTTTTGGCATATGACTACTTATTACAGCAACGAGCTCTAACTGCGGAATGATAACGATGTATTGCCCGCCATATCCCATAGCAAAATATATACAATGCGGTATGTGAAATCTTTCGTTATTCAATACCCACCAGTGATATCCATACGCCCCAACATGTTCATACGTTTCAAATAGAGGTGTACTTGATTCTTCTAACCATTTCGAGGATACAATTTCATTCCCCTGCCAATATCCATTCTGCAAACATAATATTCCGAGGTTTAATAAATCTTTAGATTTCATTTTCATACCGAAACCACCTACATGTATTCCTTGGGGATCTTGTTGCCACTCATATTCGGTAATTTCTAATGGATCAAATAAATATCTTTTCGCAAACTGCTCTGTCGATATTCCAGTAGCTTCTTGAATAATATAGCTAAGCAAATGCGAAGAACCTGAATTATAATTCATTTTTGTAGCGGGTTCTTCCATGATTGGTTTTTCCAATATGTACTGCACCCAGTTTTCTGATTCTACAAAATCATTTGGGAACACTACTCCATTTCCGAACTCTTTCCAATCCTCACCTGTACTCATCGTTAATAAATGATAAAGAGTCAAATCCTGCTTTTCATTAGATACATTTTCAATCCACTCTGTAATCGGTGTATGTATATCATTTATATATCCTTTATCGATTGCAATACCAATTAATATAGATACAATGCTTTTTGTAATCGAATTTATTTTAAATAGATTATTTTCACACTCTAACGTTTTATAATACTTAGTTGTTAACTCACCTTTTTGATAAACAAGAAATGTATTTACTTTTTTCTTTTCAAATTTATTTTCTAGTTGCTTGAAATCCAACACTTTACCTCCAATTAAATCATTACCTAATTTATTATATCTTGTAGCTTTAATTAAAACATACTTGTGTTCAAATAAAAAACAAACCTGCCAGTAATGAACTGACAGGTTTGTTTTTTATAATTTCGTCCGAACATTCCAAAGCTCTGGGAAGAAACATTGATCAAGTACTCGTTTTAAATACGATACACCAGAAGAGCCGCCTGTTCCCATTTTATGTCCGATAATGCGTTCTACTGTTTTCATATGACGGAAACGCCATTGTTGAAGCCAATCTTCTATATCAATTAATTTTTCAGCAAGCTGATATAAATCCCAATATTTCTTCACATCTGCATACACTTCTATCCATGCCGCTTCTACCGTTGCATCTTCTTCATAAGGCTGCGTAATATCACGATTTAACACATCCTTATGAATAGGGAATCCTTCTTTTACAAGTGCTTGAATTGCCACATCATATAAACTTGGTGCATGTAGCGCTGTATGAAGTCGAGCGTGTAATTCTGGATCCTTTTCATAAATTTTTAATGCGTGCGGTGTTTTATAGCCAAGTGCATACTCAATCATACGATATTGATACGATTGAAACCCTGAGGCTTGACCGAGTGAATCACGAAACTCAATATATTCAGATGGTGTTAATGTCGCAAGGATATCCCAAGATTGAATGATTTGCGACTGAATTTTTGATACACGTGCTAACATTTTAAAAGCTGGTTGTAATTTATCATTTTTAATCGATTCAATTGCTGCGTTTAACTCATGTAAAATGAGCTTCATCCAAAGTTCACTTGCTTGGTGAATTACGATAAATAACATTTCATCATGATGATCTGATAATCTTTTTTGAGAAGATAGTAAACTATCTAATTGTAAATACTCCCCGTACGTCATATTCTCTTTAAAGTCCGTATGAATTCCCTTTTCCATAATTACCTTTTCATTTTCTTTCATATTAGCCAAACGCCCCTTTTTATATAATTCTACTTATATTGGTCTAATAACTGCCCGAACTGGACTTCCATCTGCATCTGTTAAGGCAAGTGGTAATGCGATTAATTCATAATCGCCGTCTGCTACGTGATCTAGTGCGACATTTTCTAAAATGTGTATGCCATGTTTAAACAATTGATGATGCGCTGCTAATTCTTTATCATCTAATGGATCAACTGATGGTACATCCACCCCAATTAAACGTATACCTTTTTCTGAAAGAAACGGTGCTATATCCGCACGTAAATGCGGAATTACATCTGGAAATTCATTAGCTTTACCATGTGAAGATGTGCGTAACAACAATCTTTCTACACCTTCTAAATGAAAGTTTTCTAATTCCTTTTTCCCAATGCTTTCAAGATTAGAAACGTCAATAATTCGCGTAGGTCCGACATAAACTTGAATATCTAAGTCTATTACTTTTTTTCCATCATTATCAAAATGAAAAGGTGCATCAATATGAGTACCTGTATGAATACTCATCGTTAACTTTCCGACATTTACTGAGCCACTCTCTTCTTTTGACCATGAAACTTCATACGAGAATGGTGTATCCCCTGGCCAAGTTGCAATATCATTATTTAGCGGTTGTGAAATATCAATCCACTCTGATGTTTTCATTCTTATGCCACAACCTCTCGCTTGTTTTCAAACTGCTTATATTCTTCATCTTTCATAATTTCCTTTAAAATCTGAACAGATTTCCATACTTCCTCGTACGTATTATATAAAGCAACTGGTGCAAGTCTCACTCCATTTGGCGCTCTAAAATCCGGAATTACTCCATTTGCTTTTAACGCTTTACATATGCGTGCTGCTTCTGCATGCTCTAAATAAATATGACCGCCTCGTTTTTCATCTTCTAATGGATTTCCAATTGTAAATCCGTAATCTTTTAATTCGTTATCAATTAAATCAATCATGTATCTTGTAATATGTAGCGATTTTTCACGTAAACGTTCTATACCAGCATCTTTAAATATTTCAAGAGAACCAATTAAAGGTGCAGTACTTAATACGTGCGGTGTACCAATTTGATAAGCACCTGCATGATCAGCAGCTGTTAAAGTATGTTCCATATCAAACTGCTTATCTTTTCTAGAACTAAACCAACCTGATAATCCTGGAAGTCTATTAAAATGCTTTTTATTTACATAAAGGCCCGCAACTCCACCAGGTCCTGCATTTAAATATTTATAATTACACCAAATAGCGAAATCAACATCCCAATCTTTAAAATAATGCGGAATAGCACCGATTGAATGACATAAATCGAATCCGATATGAATACCACGCTTATGTGCTTCCGCTGTTAAACGTTTCATATCAAGAATTTGACCGCTTCTATATAGTACAGAAGGTAATAAAATTAGCGCGACATCATCTGTCATTGCCTGAATAATATCATCTTCAGAAAGTGTTCTACCATCTCGGCTTTTCACTCGTACTAAATGCTCATCTGGATCTAATCCTTTTAAACGAATTTGGCTTTGAAGTGCATATATATCTGACGGGAATGTTAATTCATCCGCAAGAATTTTTGTACGTATTCCTTTCGGCTCATAGAACGTAGCGATTACTTGATGAATATTCGTTGTCGTGGAACCGGTTACAATAGTTTCTTCTGGTAAAGCTCCAATAAGAGGTGCTGTCAATTCACCTAATTTCTCCGAAAGGAAAAACCAAGGATGTTCACCCTCTGTCCAGCCATCAATTCCATACTTCTTCCATGAATCTAGCAATGTAAGTAACGATTTCTCTGCTCTTTTTGAAAGTAGTCCTAATGAGTTTCCATCTAAATATATTGTTCCTTCTTTTTTATAAAATTCAGTTTGAAAATCTTTCAGTTCATCATGTTTATCACATTCAAGCGCATATTCATAAGTTGGTTGAAATGGTTCTTTATACATGGTGTCACCTTCTTTTAATTTTCTTTTTATTCTAACTAATTGAAATATATCACCTTAGTTGATATGACGTCAATGATATTATGTCAGTTGACTTTATATATGAATTTCTTTTACAATACAATTATATTTTCAGATATTTCAGTATAAAGAGGTGATTCTATGAAAAACAGTACTCTTTCATCAAGAAAACACCGCTCCTTAGAAACAAAGAAGAAACTATTACACGCTGGTTACACGATTTTTATACATAATGGATTTCAAAAAACGACAATTACACAAATTATTAAACATGCAGAAACTGGTTATGGAACGGCATATGTATACTTTAAAAACAAAGATGATCTCCTTATCGTTTTAATGGAAGATGTCATGAATCAATTTTATGATATTGCTGAGCGCTCCTTTTCGCCTCAAACGAAAGAAGAAGCACATAAAATGATTCAAAATCAAGTTAGAGCATTCCTACAACTAGCAGAAAAAGAACGAGCTATATTGCAAGTTGTTCAGGAAGCTATAGGATTATCAAAAGAGATACGTCAAAAATGGGAAGAGATACGGGAACGCTTTATAAACAGTATTACGCAGGATATTACATACTCTCAAGAAAGTGTATTAGCACATCCTGAATTAAATAAAGAAATTGTAGCTCGTGCTTGGTTCGCTATGAATGAGATGTTTCTTTGGACGATTGTGAAAAATGATAAAGAATTAGAGTTAGGAGAAATTGTGCATACATTGACGGAAATGTATACGACGGGGTTATATAAATAGCACCCCTTCAATAAAAACGATATTTCCAAGGTAAGAAAAGCGAACATAGCCTTACCTCTTCTGAACTTGCTTATTGGATAACAGAAAGATTTTGTATTGATAGAAAGATGTACCAAACAGAAATTAATATTTTTAATGAGCAAACTTCAAAAAAATAACCTGTTACTCAACAAATTAAGTACCAGGTTATTTTAAATATTTTATTACCGATACAATGATACAAATTAGCGATGTAAGTAAAAGCAACAGTCCCATATTCTTATTCTTTTTTTCATCCTTCTTAACATTTTGTATCCCCATAGCAGCAAGCATAAAACCTAATAATAATTGCAAAATAAGCATACTTTGCTTCGAATCATCATTCCAACTGTAAATAGAATAGCCCATTACAATAATAGCGAGTATGATTGTGGTAATTCTAATCATAAAAACACCCCCTATTTAATTCTATTGTTTTAACCTACTCACCATTCCAACAATAAACTTATACTCATCTCTTCCTTTTCTTACTTTCTTAAACCCTTCTTTCGTATCAAAAATAAAACACGTTTTTCGAAACCAAATCCGTACATATAAAGACTCCAAGTAAATAGGTTTTATAATTCCTCGCTCCTCAAATTCAGTTCCATCTTTATTTTCAATTTCTGTGCGGACAAACCACCTATTCCCAATACCAATTTCAATATACTTCACATAAATCCCCCCTCCGGAAATTACTTTCTGACTATTCTATTATTTCCCTGGCAAGCGCACATTCCGACAGAACATGCGCCCATAAAGAAAAAGTAGATTACAAAAATCTACTTTATAGCTTATATTTTTGCATTCGTTTATAAAATGTACTTCGAGGTACATCTAAAAGTTTTGCAGCTAACGAAACATTTCCATTCGTCTTTTCTAGCGCTTCAATCATACTATCACGCTGTATTTTCTCACGGAAATTTAATGCGTTCTCTGTTTTGTTTTCTGCTTGCAATTCAAGTTGATGTTGATTTCCCATCATTGTTTGTAATAAGAAAGCGATTTGTTTTTCGCATATTTCCCTTCCTTGCGACAAAATGTATATGCGTTCTAATACGTTTAATAATTCCCGAATATTTCCGGGCCATGTATGCTGTGAAAATTGATTACAAATACTCTTTGGAAATACAACATTCCAATTCTTTCGTTCACAAAAATGTTGTATGAAGTACGGTATATCCTCTTTTCTTTCTATTAACGATGGAACATATAATGGATAAACATGTAATCGATAATATAAATCTTGACGGAATTTCCGTTCTTCTACTAATCTGAGTAAATCTTTATGTGTCGCAGTAATAATACGAATATTTACTGGTATCTCTTTTGAACTACCAATTGGGGTTACTGTTCGTTCTTGTAAAACACGCAATAATGCTACTTGCATCTCTGGCGGCACTTCACCAATTTCATCTAAAAATATTGTTCCTCCGTCTGCTTGTTCGAATTTCCCTTTATACCCTTGGCGCCGCGCACCTGTAAACGCTCCTTCAGCATAACCAAACAATTCACTTTCCATTAATTCTTTCGGTAATGAACCACAGTTAATAGCTATAAAAGGACCAGTTTTTCTTGGACTATTTTCATGAATTGCTCTCGCTACATATTCTTTCCCTACACCTGTTTCACCACATACATATACACTAGCATCAGTTGGGGATACAAGCTTAATTTCTTCTAAAGTATGTTGAAATGCATTGCTTGTCCCAATAACTCCAGGGAAAGTAATTCCGTTTATAAATGGGGAAGTTGAAAATACATTTCCTTGTTTATTTTCCTTTACATAAATACATTTCCCGATCATTCTATCATTACTATATACTGGTACTTCTAATTTAGGTTTCAATCCATTTTGCATTAAATCTTCAAGTTTCATTCGTGACCAATTAGAAACTCGTTCTCGAACCTTCTTGCTTGCAGAAATGATAACATCACGATGATTACAAATAACAACTTGTTCATCACTGTCAATTACATCTAAAAAACGATGGATTAAATGTAGTTCATTTTGATGCACTCGAATACTACATTCACGTTCAATCGCATGTGCAATCGAAGTTACCATCCCGAGCATATATGGATGTGAAAATTCAATTGGACAGGAGAAATCTAGCACACCAATTAATTTCCCATCATCATTATGAATCGGAGCGGCCGCACAGCTCCAGCTATGAGATGCGACAGAATAATGTTCTGTACCACTTATCATAATAGCCTCTTCAATCTGTAGCGCGGTTCCTATCGCATTTGTACCAACAGCTGCTTCCGTCCATTTCACACCTTCAATGAAGTTAATATGTTTCGCTCGTTTTAACGTTTGTTGATTTCCACTTAGCGATAGAACGTAACCGTCTGGATCAATTAATAATGCCATCATTTGCAGTTCATCAATGGTTTTCCTCATATTTTGTAATTGAGGTATTGCTATATCAAGGAAGATTTCGCTCTTTTTCTTTTGATCTTGAAAAATATTAGAAGACAAAATTTTCTGACCTTTATTCATATGAGGATTCACATTTGCTTGTTTACATCGATGCCATGACTCTGAAATTCTTTCGTTTATACGGTTCGAATCAAGAACTCCTTCATCAACAAACTTTTTCCATGTATGTAAGTAAAACGGTGAAGCTAACATTGTATCATCTCCCTATTCATTGTTTTGGAGATCTGTAAAAACATACTTTTATTATAAAACTGAATAAAAGCGTTTTCAACAAAACTAGAAAGACGACACGAATATGTTAATAATTTGAATATATTAATGCGCTTCTTTATTCTTTTTAAGTAAAACTATATTTTGTATAATGGACGCAAAGACAATACATAACCAAAACCACTTTTGTGGATTGCCGTCTATAAAGAAAACTATCACCGCGATTGCCAATAAAATAGTGGATGCTAAACTAAAATATAATTTTGTTTTAATTCTCATTCCCCCTCACCTCTCTATCAAATTACAGTACATACTAACTCTTCATTTTTCAACTCTACTATGTACTCCTGTAAAACATATTCTCTTCCGCCATGTTTTTCATACCAATCATGTATTCTTTTAACATGCATCTCATCACTTCTAATTTTCGATTCAATTTCTTTATACTGTTCATAACTATCATATTCCCATATGGCGAATATTTCTGTTGTACCATCATTATTATCTTTCATCCAGCGTCCTATTAACTTGGAACCATGCTTTAACTGATTAGGTAAGTTCGTGTGAGTAAAATGCTCATTAAATATTTTTATAAATTCATTCTTTACTATATAGTACTTTCTTCTGTAAAACATTCCTCTACACCTCTTTTATGAAATGTACTAATACACCTTCCCATTACAACCGTATTATAATACTTATTATCTGACAGCCTTTTATCATTTTTCAAAATACCTTCTACTTCAAAACCTGATTTTTTATATAGCTGAATGGCTTTTTCGTTTGTCTCTAACACTTGTAATGATATCTTTTTCACTTCATTTTCATCAGCCCACTGAATAGATTGTTACAATAGACTCTTGCCCATTCCATATCCCCAAAATTCTTTTAAAATACAAACGCCAAAGTCTACTTTATGAGCTAATTTCTTCAAATTTGATCCTTCACATCTTGAAAATCCTACGATTTGGTTGTTCACTTCTACAACTAAAAAGAGATTTTTCGTCTCTTCACTATCTGCTTTTATTATTTTTTGAAAACCTACCTTATCTATAAATCCCTCTCCAGCTTCTCTATCCATATTTTCAGTTTCGCCATCGATTTGAACTCTAATTTCCGATAACTGCTCAGCATCCGTTTCAGCTGCAGAACGAATTGTAAAAGTTAATCCATTTATATGAAACTCTTGTCCTTTTATAATCATTTCAAACTCCTTTTAAATGCAGTCTATTGATGCTATTATAATTTCTTTACCTTGTTTCTCAAATTGTTGAATCGTTTCTTTACTAGCCTCTTCATCTGTTATTATAAGGTCAATTTCTATCAGTGACTCTCCTTTTATAAAGCAGTCTCTTCCAAGTTTCTTATGAGGAGCTAAACAAATATTTCTTCTAGCAATTTTACTTACTCTTTTTCCAAAATAAGCAACTTCCGGAGTTGCAGTACTTATACCGTTCAATGAAATGCCACCACCTGTAGAGAAATAAAGATCAATAGATAATCTACTTATCATTTCAGAGGCAAGTGTATCTGTCATATTCCCTGATGGTTTCACCTTTCCACCAATTAAGTATGTATCAATGTTCTTATATTCCCGTAAGGTACTAGCAATTTCTAAAGCATTCGTAATCACTGTAAATGACATTTCAGGTAAGTATTTTAACATGGCATAATGAATAGAAGCCCCGCCAATAAAAACGGAATCTCCTTCTTGTATGTAGGATGCAGCAACTTTCGCAATCGCTTCTTCACCTAGTGAACTATCACGATAACGTTTCAATGGTTCAGCAGTTAAATTCCTTACTCTAGTAAGTTCGATTGCACCTCCATGTGTTCTTTTTAACAAGCCATCCTTCTCCATAATAGATAAATCTCTTCTTATAGAATCAATAGACATATCGAAACTTTCCGCAAGATCTTTAGCAATTACCCTTCCATCTTTCTTCAGTAACTCTAAAATTTTTTCTCTACGCTCTTCAGTAAACATGTTCCCACCACCATTATTGAAGATTCAGAAATTTAATCTTTATTTTAATTATATGCACGCCTCTTCCGTTTTACAATATTTTCAATTCTTATTTATTCCGTTTTATACAGTATTCTCCCTCTTTCTATCCTTTTTAACTTGAAAACTTCACCAAAATAATTAAATAATATATATATAGCAAAGCTGCCCTTTAACAGATATATATTGGAAACTTGATAATTTAGCATCTAAATAAAAAACAGTCTTATAAGACTGTTTTTTTGTTTGTAAAGTTATAAAGTTTACTAGTTACCTATCTCAAGCAATACGTCTTTTGCACAAATTGTCACTTCTTCAAATGGGCCATCAAATAATACACCTAATTCGAACCCTTCATTAGTAAGATCTATTTCATGACATAACCACCAAGCACCTTCAAAATCTTCCGGAATAGAACATTTCGTTACGCCTGTAAAAGTTACTTCCAGTTTATCAAATTCACTGCAAGTACCACTGCAATCTAATATAATAATTAGCGTATCTTTTGATATTCTCTCTACTGATTTGACTACACTGTCATGTAGTGAGTAATCATGTAACTGAATAACATTTGTTGGGAGTTTTTTCTTAATCGAATGGAATTGCTCTAAGTAGAATCGATCTAAATGAGCCCTTCTTTTCTCACAATCCTCTATCCATTCTTTCATAAGTTTTTTCAATTCACTAGAAGGATATTCTGAATTAATTATGGTGTTATGAATAAATGGGTGTATGGATTCAGGAAGGGATTTTAATAAATCTGTTTTCCTTTCCTTTATTTCCTCTATTAAACTTTGTATATCCATTTCTGACCATTCTTTTATAGACTCTATAAAACTTACAAATTCTATAATTTGCATTTCTTTATACCAATCTCCAGTGAAATTCTTCAATCGCACCACCCCTAAAACATTTTAACATCCCACAAAAGCAATACATCTATTTATTATATCATTCCAATAACTATTTTTTCTAAAGAAAAAATGCAAAACTATAAATATTCCGCCTTTTATTTCTAAAATTTCAGAATATTTACAACAGTTGATAATTAGAATACATTTTACTAGTACAAAGTTTCACCTGTACAAAATCTAAACAAAAAGGGATGGTTATATGTTGAAGAAATTAGTAGCAGGTACACTAGTAGCGGGATTTGCATTCACTGGAGGACTTGGAGTAGCAAGTGCTGAAGAAAAAACTAACACAATTAAGTCTTTTGATTATTTAAAAGTGGATGAACAGAATGTTAATTCACTTACAAAATTAAGTGATCAGGACAAGAAAGATATCCAAATTACTATGGTATTACCAGAGCAAAATGAAAATGGAGATTGGTTAGCTTACGGTTTTACTAGCCGCGAAACATTAGATGCTTATATTGAAAAGGATAAAAAAGTACTTAAAAATAAAATTAATCCTTTAGGTAGCGGTGCTGGTAGTACTGATTTTTATGAACATAAAGATAAAGGTGGCCAATATATTTACTGGAGCAGCGGTTTTAAAAACTTACCTTCTAGCTGGAATGACAGAATTTCTTCTGTAAGTACAGCATCGCCTTCAGCAAGTTATTCAACGACACTTTGGGAGCATACTTCAACACAAGGCTATGGAAAAGGTGTTGTATTCAAACATGCTGATTGGTACGGTAAAACTGCTAATTTAGCTGCTGATTGGAACGATATTACTTCAGCGATTGACGTAAAAAAATAATAAGATATTCAATTTTCCCTGTAAAAATTCAAACCACTATTCTCTTATTCATTTAGAGAATAGTGGTTTATTAATTTTCTATTTAAGCATGTACAGCATGCCCTACAGCTTGTAATAACGCTTCATGAATCGCTTCAGATAAAGTTGGATGCGCTGCAATATAATCTCTCATAATATCAGCGGTAACTTCTGTATGAATCATTACAGTTCCTTGTCCGATTAGTTCGGTTGCACGAGGACCGATAATAGAAATCCCAACAATTTCTTGATATTTAGGTTCCACGATAACTTTTACTTTACCCGTTTGTTCTCCAATAATAAGCGCCTTTCCGTTCGCTGTAAAAGGAAATTCTCCTATAAGAATATCACCGTATTGTTCTCTTGCATCTTTTTCGTTTAAACCAACACTTGCGATTTCTGGGGATGTGTATATACATCGAGGTACTGCATGATAGTTAACTTTCACATCTTCTCCACTCATATGTAACGCTGCTGTTGTTCCTTCATGGAAAGCAACGTGAGCAAGTTGTATTCCACCAATCACATCACCTGCTGCGTAAATATGTGATACATTTGTTTGCATATGTTCATTCACAGAAATTCCTTTATTTGAAAATTGAACACCTGCTTTTTCTAAATCTAATTTTTGTACACGTGGTTTTCGGCCGACAGAAACGAGAACATATTCCGGATTGGCTTCTTGGATACTTCCTTCATATTCAAATGAAGCTTGCTTCTTATAATTATTTAATCCTTTTAAAGCAGCTCCTGTAAATATTTCTACGCCATCATTTTCTAGTTTATCTCTTAAAATATGTGCGATATCTTCATCTTCACCATGTAATAATTGCGGTGCCATTTCAACAATCGTAACTTTTGTTCCAAGACGACTATAAATACTTGCAAACTCGCAACCTATTACACCACCGCCAACGATTAATAATGATTTCGGTATATTTTCTAGGGACATTGCATGGCTACTATTTAAAATCTACTTCCCATCAAATGGAGCAAAAGGTAATTCAGTCGGTTCTGAACCTGTTGCTATAATGAACTGGTCTCCATCTACTACATCTACTTTATCACCGTGTGTAACTCGTACACGGTGATCCGTTTCAAATTTCGCTTTACCTTGTATAACTTTTATTTTATTTTTCTTCATTAAATATTGAATTCCTTGGACAAGCTGCGTTACGATCTGTGATTTCCTCGCCTGTATTTGCTTCCAATCAATTGATATACTTCCTTTGTTAAGCGTAACTCCGTAATTATTCGCTTTTCTCACAATGTCATGCACTTCCGCACTTTCTAACAATGATTTTGTAGGCATGCAACCAACATTTAAACAAGTCCCGCCAAGATCAGCTTCATCAATAAGAGTGACATCTTTCCCATTTTGAGCCGCGGTAATTGCCGCTACATAGCCAGCAGGTCCGCCTCCAATAACGACTAATTTACTCATTCTCTCACCTTCTCTTTATAAAAGAATTGTTACAGGTTCTTCTAAATAACGTTTAATTGTGCGTAAAAATGCAGCTGCTGGTGCGCCGTCTAATACACGATGATCGAATGTTAAACTTAAAGGTAACATACTTCCTTTTCTTAATTTTTTCCCTTTATATACAGGAACATGTTCAATTGCACCAACACCTAAAATACCAGTTTCAGGTGTATTTAATACTGGTGTGAAATATTCAATCCCAAAGCTACCTAAATTACTAATTGTAAAGGTTGTCCCTTGCATATCGTCACTACTTAAATTACCTTCTCTTGCTTTTTGTGCCACAATTTTAATTTCTTTAGATAACTCTACTAAAGATAAATTATTAGCAAAGCGAATAGACGGAACGACTAATCCTTTTTCTAACGCGACTGCCATGCCTAAATGAATATGTTCAAATTGATGAATTGCATCATCTATATAAGCGCTGTTCATTTCTTTATGCTCCGCAAGTGCTAATACAACAGCGCGAGAAACGAAATCCGTAATGGTTAGTTTATCGTATCGTTTTTGTACAACTTCCGCTATGTCTTTATGTAAAGCTACTAAATCTGTCACATTTACTTTCATCGTTAATGTTAATTGCGCACTATTTTGTAGGCTTGCATGCATACGGTTTGCGATTGCTTTCCTCATACCAGTCACAGGAATGACTTTACTTTCTTCTTGTTCAAGTACTTCTGGAATTGCAACTCTTTCCTCAAGTGCCTTTAAAACATCTACCTTTGTTATTCTTCCTCCAGGTCCTGTACCAATTAATGATCTAATATCAAGATTTTCAGTTTTTGCAATCTTTTTCGCAACCGGAGATATTTTGATTCTTTGCTTCGCTACTTCTTTCGCATATGGTTCTGTATGTTGTATATTTTTAGGTTCTGCATTAGGTGTTTTTTCTTCTACAACATTTGTATTTTCATAGACTTCTACTTTTTCGTTCGGCTTACCGATATAGCAAATTACAGTACCCGGCGGCACTCCCTCATCTTCACTTACAGCTATATCAAGGACAGTTCCATCCGCTGGTGCTTCTATTTCAGTTTCGATTTTTTCCGAGTTAATGCTAGCAATTAGTTCACCTTTTTCTACATTATCACCTGCTTTAATATTCCAGCTCGTAATAATACCTTCTTTCATCGCCATACCTAACTTTGGCATTACAACTTCAACAGCCATGTTTCTCTCTCCCTTCTCATCGTTTCATTACACATGTAATAAAGATTGGTCTCCGATCATTTCTGATACGGTTTCAATTACTTTTTCCGGCGTTGGTAAGTATAACTTTTCAAGTGGTGGAGAGAACGGAACTGGTGTATGTGGTGCTGTAATTCGTTTAATAGGTGCATCTAACAAATCGAATCCTTTATCCGCTACAATTGCTGCAATATCCGTTGCGATACTACATCTTGGATTTGCTTCGTCAATAACAATTAGGCGATTCGTTTTTTCAACAGATGCTAAAATCGTATTTTCATCCAATGGTGATAAAGAACGTGGATCAATTACTTCTACTTCAAGTCCCTTTTTCGATAATTGCTCAGCAGCTGCAAGTGCTGTATGAACTTGTTTTCCAATTGCGACGATTGTTACATCAGAACCTTCACGTTTAATATCTGCTTTCCCTAATGGAATTGTATAGTATTCTTCTGGTACTTCGCCTTTCATATTGTAAAGTGTTTTATCTTCAAAGAAGATAACTGGATCGTCATCTTCAATTGCTGCTAATAATAAGCCTTTTGCGTCATACGGAGTAGAAGGAACGACAACTTTTATACCTGGAATGCTCGTAAATAACGCATATAAACTTTGTGAATGCTGTGCCGCTGCGCTAAAACCAGCACCATGCATCGTACGTACTGTAACTGGCACTTTTGCTTTACCACCGAACATGTAGCGAAACTTTGCGCCTTGGTTTAATACTTGATCAAGACAACTACCGATAAAATCATTAAACATTAATTCAGCAATCGGACGTAATCCTGTTGCAGCAGCTGCCATCGCCGCTCCCATATAACCCGCTTCTGAAATAGGTGTATCTAAAATACGATTTCGACCAAATTCTTGTACAAGGCCTTTCGTAACACCAAGCACACCGCCCCATGCTTCATCGTCTTGCAGGTGATCAACTTGTGCACCGCCTGCAACATCTTCTCCGATTAAAATTACATTTTCATCACGACGCATTGATATTTTCATCGCTTCATTAATTGCAGTTGACATACTTACTGTTCTAGTCATTATTTTTCACCCTCCTCTTATTTGTAAGAAACGTATACATCTTTTAATAATTCTTCATCCTCTGGATATGGACTATTTTCACTAAATTCAATTGATCTTTGCACTGCTTCATCTACTGCCTTTTCCATATCGACAAGTTCAGATTCAGTTAATAGCGCTTCATGAATTAAATGCTTACGGAAATTCACAATCGCATCTTTTTCATTTAAATGTTCTTCTTTTTCTTCTGAAGTTTTATACGTTTGTGTTTCACCTTCGAAATGACCGTAATTGCGATATGTCATACATTCAATTATTGTTGGACCACCGCCATTACGCGCACGTTCTACTGCTTCTTCCGCGGCTTTATATACTGCAAGTAAATCTTTTCCATCCACTTGAACACCTGGAATATTGTAAGCTTTTGCTCGATCTGCAATGGAATCACAACTTGACGCATATTCAAATGTCGTTGCTTCACCGTAACCGTTATTTTCGGCGATAAAAATAACTGGTAACTTCCAAATCGCTGCTAAGTTAACCCCTTCGTGAAATGTCCCTTCATTATTTGCTCCGTCACCGAAGAAGCAAACACTCACATCTTTCGTTCCTTTATATTTAGCTGTTAATGCTGAGCCGCAAGCAAGTGGAAAACCTCCGCCTACAATCCCATTTGCACCAAGCATTCCTTTATTTAAATCGGCAATATGCATGGAACCGCCTTTACCTTTACATAACCCTGTCACTTTCCCAAAAAGTTCAGCCATCATCCCGTTTAAATCACAGCCTTTTGCGATACAATGTCCATGTCCTCTATGCGTACTTGTAATACTGTCACGATCCGTTAAGTGGGCACATACACCAACTGCTACCGCTTCTTCACCTGCGTATAAATGAACGAAACCTGGCAGAACGCCTTGGGCGAATAATTCATGCACCTTATCTTCAAACTTACGAATCTCTAACATTTTTTCATACATCCAACGAGCTTGTTCTTTCGTAATTTCATTCCCTTTACTTTCAGTTGTTTTTAACATGTCCAGCCCTCCTATTTTCTTGTTCATCTTTTATATTGCAAGTACTGTGCCAAATTCTAATCATTGATTTCATCGGTTTTCTCTTTCCTTTAGAAATAAAAAAGTGGACAAAATGAGACATATGTCTCGTTTTGTCCACTTTTGTTCACTTAATGTTAGAATGATTATCTTATTCATTATCAAAACTCTTCTGTAACTTCCGGATGTAAATAATTTGACCAATATGATAAGCGTTATGAGTTGTTACATTTGCTAATATTTCCCACCACTTTGCAGAAACAGGAAATCCAACTACATCACTTTCAACCTTCTCTTCATTTATAAGCTTTTGCCATTGTAACAGTTTCTCTAGTAGTTTTTCTCTTAACTCATCGAAGGTTTGATTATTTGAAAGCATAAAACTTTTGTTATTATCACCAATAGCGGGCACGGCATCCACATTCGATTCTTTGTACCTAGTTTGCCACGTTGAATTCCAATACAGTAAATGTTGTACAATTTCAGCTATACTATTACTCTCTTCATTCGGTTTCCAGAAAGCTTCTCTCTCAGGTAGATCTTTCACTGCATCTGAAAATGGAATATACCAACTAGGATCGTTTGCATTTGCTAATAATTGATCTGCTAAAACATCTTTCACATGGGCCATTTTTTTCCCTCATTTCATTAACATATTCATACTCACTTCTCTATATACGCTGAGTCTTTATAATTCCCTTTTTTAAAAATCCCATAGAATATAGAATTAACGGGTATTGCTCTCAATACGAATGTAAGAATAATAGATTTTCTTATCATAACTCGTTATGATAAAAGAAAAAGAAAGCTGGCGGAAAATGGATAAAAAAATCGCAGTTATAACCGGGTCTTCAAGTGGTTTCGGTCTTTTAACAACACTTGAGCTTGCGAAAAAAGACTATTTAGTCATAGCTACAATGCGAAACCTTAATAAACAAGAAGATTTAATATCTCAAGCTACTAAACTGAACTTACAACAAAACATAACAGTTCAACAATTAGATGTAACCGATCAAAACTCTATACATAACTTTCAATTATATATAAAAGAAATAAATAGAGTAGATCTACTTATTAATAACGCAGGATATGCAAATGGGGGCTTTGTAGAAGAAATTCCAGTAGAGGAATACCGTAAACAATTTGAAACAAACCTTTTTGGAGCTATATCAATTACTCAACTTGTATTACCTTATATGAGAGAACAAAAAAGTGGGAAAATCATTAATATAAGTAGTATTAGTGGCCAAGTCGGATTCCCTGGTCTATCTCCTTACGTTTCTTCAAAATATGCATTAGAAGGCTGGAGTGAATCCCTTCGTTTAGAAGTAAAGCCTTTCGGAATAGATGTTGCTTTAATTGAACCTGGTTCTTATAACACGAATATATGGGAAGTTGGTAAACAACTAGCTACAAACCAATCTGATACATCTTCTCCTTACAAAGAATATATGGGCAAAATACAAAAACATATTAATAGCGGCAGTGATACATTTGGTAATCCGATAGAAGTTGCTAATAAAATTATAGAAATCGCTGAATTTAAGCGTACGAATTTACGATATCCGATTGGAAAAGGTGTAAAATTTATGATCTTTGCGAAGAGGATTCTTCCTTGGAGATTGTGGGAATACCTTGTATTGAGAACCTTTAAGAAAATGTAGTTAACTTTTTTGATAAACATTTTGAAAGAGGTGCTAATTAAATGTTAGGTTTACCGTATGGAAAAGTGTTTTTAGTTCCGTGGACTGAAGAATGGCAAATTGAATTTATGAAAGAGAAACAATTCATTGAGGAACAAATTGGCGAACATATTTTAGCAATACACCATATTGGTAGTACCTCTATTCCACATTTAAGTGCAAAGCCAATTATTGATATTGCAATCGAATTAGAAGATTATACGGACGGCTTAACATGTATTAAAAAGTTAGAACTGCTAAACTATAAATACAGAAAAGATGTATTGCCTGAACGATATTATTTTAATAAAGGAGAGCCAAGAACTCATCAAATTCATATGTATGAACAAAGGAATACATATTTAATAGAACAATTACAATTCAGAGATTACTTAATAGACAATAAAACTTCTCGTATTCAGTATGAACAGTTAAAGATTCAACTTTCACAAGCTAATACCTAATGATAAACATAAATATGCTGAGGATAAAACAAATTTCGTTACATCCATATTAGCTAAAATAAATGATGAATTTAAATAAGAAACCATTTACTACTCAATGGTTTCTTATTTATTAGTTAACTCTTGATTTGTACCATCAATAATCACCTTATTATGCAGCAGGTGGAACGAAATAAACTAGTATTGAGAGCATCAATATAAATGCAACCATTCCCGTTATCGAGAGTATATATTCTTTTGATTCTCTATCATACTTCCATTCCATCCATGCTCTTAAAGTCGATGATACCCCTAAATAAATGAACATGACATAAGCCATTTTAGAGTTTTCAAATTTAAACATATAATAACAACTACCTATTATATAAATAATAATAAGTCCTATTTCTATTTTTACATGTAAACTATTCACATGCTTATATCCGAAGAAGCCTCTTTTCTCCATATTTAATTTTATTCTTAAACACTGTTCTAAAAAGTAACCACCTATAGCCAGTCCAATAATAATAATCAAGATTGTAGAAATACCCATTGTTATCCCCCCTCTTATTACTTTATTTATTTTTAGAAATAGAGTGGACTATATTACGTTTATTCTCTTCTAAATAACTTACAATTCCTTCAGGATATGTGGACCTCTCCTTTAATTCATTTATACTTTTCCAAATTAATATAATATCCTCATATTCTTTATGTCTAATTTCATTTATTACCCTGTCTTTAACAATTCCCCTATGTATCAATGTACAATGATGTCCTTTTTCGTTGTCCCACTCGAAAATATGTTCATTTACTACGGCCAATTCTTGAACATCAATCTTCAAATTGTATTCTTCTATTAATTCTCTTACTATTGCTTCTTTTGCTGTTTAACCAAATTCAATGTAACCTCCTGGAAAACGATAAAATGTTTCTCTTAAATCACATTGTACAAGTACGTTAGAATGATCTTCATTTAAAATCATTACTTCAGCACGTAATCGAGGACTTTTCATTTCTTCTCTCCCTATAATTGCTCATTTTGTGATATTGCCATAGTGTCTTAATCAATACGTATTAAATAAGGAAATATAGAATTATCCCCGTTATCAATAGTGATACAACTCCGCCTAAGGACATCAAAAACTCCCTTGATTCTCTATCATATTTCCATTCCATATATGATTCGAAACTATACAACGTAATTAAAAACAGAAAGGGTAGGAAGCCCATGTATAGAGGGTTCGAAAGAGAAGAACATATAATTATAACTACTATATACGAAAAAATAATAATCCTGTTTCCCCATTTATGCAGCTTATTTACATATTTATTATTCCATCCTTTTTGTTTCGGTATATTTAGCCTTTTTCTCACTATATTTTCTAAAACAAATAAGAATATGATCCATAAAACTAATACAATTACTTTCACATGCATTAGAGAGATCACCTCCTTTATCTTATCGTCTGGATTTTCTCCGGCTGATCACTCGGATACGTAGTACTCATTTTGTTCTCTACGTCCCAACTAATAATAGTCGCACTATCTCTCCCTAATTGCTGATGAACGTGTTCTAAAACATTATGAACATTTTCTTTTAGTTCTACATTACTTTCGTTCATATCATTATACAGATTCAATGGTGTTTCATAATGACGTTCCCCGCATTCTAATACCCCATCTGTGACTATTACAATTCGATTCTTTCCAGCACGTAATTCACGAATTCCTGTTGAATAGCAAGGGACTGGTAAATTAAATGTGTTTATATTTCCAATCCATTCGTAAAAATGACGTTGATTTAATGCATATTGTCCTAACTTATGTAACTCTTCATGAAATACATAAACTAAACAATCACCAATAGATAACCACCATATGTAGTTTTCTTTTCTTACACATATTAAGCACGCTGTTTCCCCTTTTACTCTTTTGCACTTTTCTTTAAATGAGAGGGATTGAAAGATTGTAAGTAGATGATTTTCAACAGATCGAAATACTGTATCAATCGATTCATTCATCATTACTTTTATATTTTCATATTCTTTTTGGATTGTATTTACTACTAAATCAACACTTTCCGCACTATTATGTCCATCTAAAATAGCTGCAAATTCCCAATCACCATTTGACCAAACTAACGCACCATCTTCGTTCTTTGTTGCTCCGGCGCTTATATTCCCGCCGTATTTTCCAAGTACAACGTCACCATATTGTTTAACTGAAATTTCTCCTAAACACATTTCTGTATTTCCAACCCATGAATATTGTCTATTATTTGTTGTATGCATACTCATTTACCATATACTTTCGTATTCTTTCACATATTTTTTTAATTTTCTCTTCGTCACCATATGGCGCATCAGTCCATTTCGCTACTTCAGTTGGTGACCAAAATTCTTTGGGTGTATTTGGATAACGCGGTATGATGTGCATGTGCATATGTGGTACACCATTTCCTGAAACAAAAGTGTAAATATGCTCTGCACCTTCGCTTTCTTTTAACGCTTTACTTACTCTACTTGTTATAAGTCCGAACGTTTTCGCTTCCTCATCTGTTAGTTCAGCAAGACCAGGTATATGTCTTTTTATATCTATCATTACATAACCAAGGTATGTTTCTTCACTATCCCAGTGGACATGTCCAACATAAACGAGTTCATCTTCATAAATAGCTCCACCTGGAACTGTAATATTTCCTTTATGTTTCTCGCAAATAAAGCATTTTCGTTCTACTTGATTATTTGTTGACATATCCATCACCACCCTTTTTATTAATAATATCATAAAAAAAGGAAAAATAGGATTTATATTCCGAAAATTCATTCTTTCAATTCGGCAATTTTTGAAATAAATTTGCACCTTATTATTTCTTCAAAAACGCAATCCCAATTACGATTCCAATCACAATTCCGATTACTAAATTATTAGTAAAAAAACCTTGAAATACACCGATTACAACCCCTATACCGACACCTATTGCCAAGGCATCATTCCTTTTATTATTTTTAGCCAAAATTGCATCTCCTCCCATCATTTCTCCCTAAATAACATACATTTACTTGAATGTATTAATATATTCATTATCTCACTTGAATATTTCCAAAAAATGAACTATAACTTCACATATAATATTTTCCATTTTCTGTGCATACTCCTTTATAATGAAAAAATTTCAAGTAACCATTAAATATATATAGGCATTTACTATAAGAAATATCAGTAATTTATTTAAGGAGGAACGATTCAAATGCATCCTCATTGGAATCCAAATATAAATCAATGGAACAACACCAAAAACAAGTTTGTGCACCACCTGGTGGTTCTGTCATTGTTCGTGTGTAATCTATTCAAACAAAAAACACACTTTGTATAATAAAGTGTGTTTTCCTTTTATCTTCTTTTTTGATGAAATCCTTGTGTAATGCGGTCTAATATAATCGCAATGACAACAATAGCTAGTCCGGCTTCAAATCCCATTCCAATATTAACTTGTGTTACAGAACGGTATACATCAACTCCAAGACCTGGTGCTCCTACAAGAGATGCTGTTACTACCATCGATAAAGAAAGCATTATACTTTGGTTCACACCAGCCATGATTGTTCCAGTTGCGAGTGGTAATTGTACTTTAAATAATTTTTGTGATGCGGTAGAGCCAAACGCATTCGCTGCTTCAATTAAATCTTCTGGAACTTGTCTAATTCCTAAGTCAGTAAAACGAATTGTCGGTGGCATTGCAAAGATTACGGATGCGATAATCCCAGGCACTACACCTACTCCGAAAAATGTAATTGCAGGAATAAGATATACGAAAGCCGGCATTGTTTGCATAAAGTCTAATGTCGGTTTTAAAAATTTTGAGAATCGTTCATTTTGAGAAGCTAAAATTCCGATTGGGATTCCTACAATAATTGAAATAATAACAGACGTAAGTACAAGTGCTAATGTTTGCATCGTCTGTGCCCAGTAGTTAATATTTAAAATAAATAATAAACCGATCAGTGTAAAAATAATTAAAGATACCTTTCTCGTTGTGTACCAAATGAGGAAACAAAGGATAATAATCATCAATATGGCCGGTATTATTGTTAAAAAATTAGTGAGTAAATCAACGAATCCACCGATAATATAAGAGAATCCTCGGAATAAACCTTCAAGGTGCTCATATAAACTTGCAACAAATGAATCGACCCATTCCCCTAATGGAATACGTGGTATACTACTCATCGTCTTTCACCTCTTCCTCAATATTACCTGCAAGAGCTTGAATGACACTTTCGCGTTTAATAATTCCTCTAAGCCTTTTCTTCTCATCAATTACTGGTAACGGATATTTCATCTCCGCCATTTTCGCATACGTTTCTTCAAGTAAAGTATCTAAATACACATGCGGGATATCGGTAAGTAATAAATCAGCAATTGGCCACTGTTTTTGAACGGCTTTACTCGCATCATCTGCCGTTAATATCCCTAAAAACTCATACTTTTTGTTAACAACATACACAGTAGAAACGCCAGCGTTCCTCATAATTTGAAGTGCTACACGCGGTCCACGATCAATTAATAAAGTCTCCGGTCGTTTTAATATAGATTCCGCCGTGATTACTTTTCCTAAATTTACATCCGCTACGAATTTCTCTACAAATTCATTGGCAGGACTCATCATAATTTCTTCCGGTGTTCCAATTTGAACAATCTCTCCATCTTTCATTAATGCGATACGATCTCCAATTCGAAGAGCTTCATCTAAATCATGTGTAATAAAAATAATTGTTTTCTCCATTTTATCTTGTAATTCTAACAGCTCATCTTGCATTTCTTTTCGAATCAGTGGGTCTAATGCACTAAATGACTCATCCATTAACAATACATCTGGATTATTTGTTAATGCCCTTGCGATTCCAACACGTTGCTGCATACCGCCACTAAGTTGACTTGGATAATTATCTTTATGATGATCAAGTCCTACTAACTGTAGCGATTCTAACGCTTTATTCTCTCGTTCCTCTACTGGAACTCCTTGAATTTCTAACCCGTACGCAACATTTTGTATCACTGTACGATGTGGAAATAAAGCGAACTTTTGAAACACCATACTCATCTTCGTTCTTCTCACTCTTCGCAACTCTTCTTTTCCCATCGTTGCGATATCTTCACCATCTATGTATATATGCCCCGCTGTTGGTTTAATTAATTGGTTTAACATCCGAACTAACGTAGATTTCCCGCTACCAGACAAACCCATAATAACGAAAATCTCTCCAGTATATACTTCAAAGGTTGCCTTTTTTACACCAACGTTCATTCCTGACTCTTTCAAAATTTCCGATTTGCTTTTTCCTTCTTTTAATAAAGACAGCGCTCTTTGCGGGTGTTTCCCAAATACTTTTGTTACGTTTTCAACACGCACCTTTGTATTATCCATGTCACTACTCCTTTTCTACCCATCTATTCATATAGTGTTGCGATTTTACAAAGAAATATTACATAAAAATGACATTCATAAGATTTCTTTAAAATTCGCGTTTCCGTTCATAATAAGAATGCTTACTTATACATTTATTTAAAAAGGCAAACATTTCTTAGGAGGGTTTCGATGAAAAAGAAAATATGGATTATATGCCTTGCATTATTTATTACTATGATATTCTCTTCATGTAATGCAACAAATGCAAATTCGAAAGGAAAAATTAAACTTGGTGTAACAAGTTGGAAAGAAAACATTGCAACGGCAAACATGTGGAAAGTTTTATTAGAACAAAAAGGTTACAAAGTTGAGCTCATGTACTTAGAAAAAGCTGCAATTTGGACTGGCGTTGCTCGCGGTGATGTTGATGCTAATTTAGAAGTATGGCTACCTGTTACGGATAAACCGCTAAATGCTCGTTATAAAGATGATATAGTCTTAAAATCAAAATGGTATGAAGGTACTGGACTTGGCCTTGTCGTCCCTTCTTATATGAAAAACATTAACAGTATTGAGGATTTAAATGCTCATAAAGATGAACTAGATAACAAAATTGTCGGTATCGAACCCGGTAGTAGTCTTATGAATTTAACAAATAAAGCGATGAAGGAATATGATATTAAACTAAAACTTGTCCAATCTTCTGAAGCTGCGATGATGAGTGAATTAAAGAAAGCATATACGAAAAAGAAACCAATCGCTGTTACGCTTTGGAATCCGCATTGGGGCTTTTCAGAATTTGACTTAAAATATTTAAAAGACCCTAAGAAAGTATATGGTGAAAAAGATGATATTTATTACTCTGTTCGTAAAGGTTTCGAAAAAGATTATCCAGATATCGTGAAATACTTTGACAAATGGAAAATGAACGATGAACAACTTGGTACATTAATGGTCATGTTAAATAAAACGAAAGATCCTGAAGAAGCCGCGCGCAAATGGATTGAAAAGAATCAAGCACTAGTTGATGAATGGGTAAAAGATTAATAAAACAGGCTAGAGGATATGCTATTCCTCTAGCCTGTTTTATCTTATTTTTTCGTAACAACATCATCTACAATCCCATATTCTTTCGCTTCTTCAGCAGTCATAAAATAATCTCTTTCTGTATCATGTGCTACTCTTTCAATCGATTGCCCCGTTTTTTCTGCAATCATTTTATTAATATCACGCTTTAACTTTAGTATTCTTTTCGCTGTTATTTCAATTTCTGTTGCCTGGCCTTGCGCACCACCAATTGGCTGATGAATCATAATTTCACTGTTAGGGAGCGCAAACCGTTTTCCTTTTGCACCTGATAATAATAACAATGCACCAAACGATGCTGCAAATCCCATGCATAGCGTTTGTACATCTGGTTTAATGAGATTCATCGTATCTAATATGGCAAAACCCGCTGTCGTTGAACCACCTGGGCTATTGATGTATAAATATATATCTTTCTCTGCATCTTCCGCTTCTAAAAATAATAATTGAGCTACGACACTACTCGCTACTTGATCATTTATTTCTGAACCGATAATAATAATGCGGTCTTTTAATAGCCGTGAATATATATCATAGGAACGTTCTCCTAATTTCGTTTGTTCAACTACATATGGAATTGCATTCATTTTAAATCCCTCCAATAATTGTTATGCCGCATAAAGCATACAACTGTAGGAAGAAGGTTTTTTCTCATTAAATAGTAAGACTGACTGTTTAGATGGTAACTTAGTAAAATCTATT
Source organism: Bacillus cereus group sp. N6 (assembly GCF_016483705.1). NCBI lineage: Bacteria > Bacillati > Bacillota > Bacilli > Caryophanales > Bacillaceae > Bacillus > Bacillus cereus group sp. N6. The sequence goes on along the minus strand of NZ_JAEHBI010000001.1, from coordinate 149,777 downwards.
GTAGGAAGAAGTTTTGTTAATAATTCCGGCTTTTCCTCCCGAATAGACGTTACTACAACTTCAATGTCATCTGTGAATTCGACTATCTCAATCCCTTCTTCACTTACAGTTTTCAGTCTATTTCTACTCCGAAATAAAGAAGCTTTCACTGCACCTTCTGATACGGAACATACTTTAGCAATATCACCTATACTATATTGAAAAACATCTTTTAATAATAAAATTGTGGATTGTTGTACATTTAATGACGATAATACTTTCCCTACCATTTCATGCAAATCTGCAATGTTCTCTTGTGGGGCATCAAAAATAATTTGTTCCTTTATTTTTTCATGAACTGATTTTGATTTCATCTGGTCTATCCAGCGATTTCTAGCTATTTTATATACAAGCGTCATACAAATATCTTTATTACTGTATTTTTGAAGAACTTTACAAACTGTTTCTTGGGCAAGATCTTCGCCGTCCCATTTGTTTTTCGTTAAAAATGTACAGTACCTTTTCAATTCTCCATATTGCTCAATTAAAAAGTTTATATTTGAATGATTCATATCGATATGATTCTTTAAAATATGAGTTACTTTTGTGCACAAAATAACCACTCCTTTTCAGCGCTTACTTAATTAACGATTAAACAAATAAAAAAGTTACGGGGCATATAAAAAAATTATGTTTATGTTCAATAATTCGCGGTCATAAATATGTTATGTACAATTTTACTTGAGGAGGAACAAATTTGCCAAAATTAACAATTGAAGGTGCGGGAACTTTTGATGTAAAAGAAGGCACAAAGTTAGTATTAGCGATCGAAGATAACGGTGTACACATTCTCCATCGCTGCGGCGGGAAAGCACGCTGCACAACTTGTAGAGTAGAAATTATAGCAGGTGAGTTTTGTGAAGCAAGTTCTAATGAAAAAAATGCAATTACGGAAAAAGGAATTGAAGATCACTTACGTTTATCATGCCAAATGCACGTACATAAAGATATAGTCGTTCGTCCTATACTCACAGTGGAAAATTCAGGTCTAGATGCAGGCCCACGTCCAGCAGAATAATATGCTAAATTTAAAACAACTCGTTGGTGAATATGCTGCTATCTTTGTAAAAGATGGGATGAAAGTTGGACTTGGCACAGGTTCTACTGTATATTGGACGATACAAAAATTAGATGAGCGTGTAAAAGAAGGCTTATCATTTCAAGCTGTACCAACGTCAAAAGAAACGGAAGTATTAGCTAAACAACTAAATATCTCTCTAATTTCGTTAAACGACGTACAAAGCCTTGATCTTACAATTGATGGAGCGGATGAAATTGATGCTAATTTACAACTTATAAAAGGTGGTGGTGGCGCATTACTTCGCGAGAAAATTGTTGCCACTTCCTCCAAAGAACTAATTATTATTGCTGACGAATCGAAACTTGTAACACATTTAGGTACTTTCCCAGTACCTGTTGAAATTATACCTTTTTCATGGAAACAAACCGAAAGGAAAATTCAATCTTTAGGTTGTCAAACAACGTTACGTTTAAAAAATAACGAAACGTTTATTACCGATAACAAAAACATGATTATCGATTGTATATTCCCTCATAACATATCTAATCCAGCCAATTTACACACTCAATTAAAAATGATTACAGGTGTAGTTGAAACAGGGTTGTTTGTTAATATGACTAGTAAGGCGATTATTGGAACTGAAAACGGAATAGAGGAATTATAAATCCGCTTTATTCCGTGTAGTTAAAAAGGATGAGGTGCTTCCTCATCCTTTTTTCATGTCATTGGTAACGCATCTAATTGTATGAATTACAAACATTATAATAAAAATTACTGTAACAATTAACGGAAAGTAAAAATCATTAGATGTTGTTTTACGGCTATATATAATGAACCAAAATATAGGTATACCAGGTAACATTACTACACCACTAACAAAATTGAGGGTAATTTTATTTATTTTGCTTTTTAACAGAATATGAATAATGAAATTAGAAAGGAAAATAAGAAATAATGTAGTTATTAATAATGACATTATACAGCCTCTCCTTTTCCATATTGATTGCAGGCGTTAGTTCATAATATATTCTTTTTGACGTCAGAAACTCAAAATCATTTATTTTATGAAAAATTTAACTTCCATCTTTTTTATTGTTCAAGCACAAAAAATAAAATAATGTTGAAGTATGATATACTATGAAAACAAAAGAACATCACTCTAGAAAGGGCTGAACAATTTGCACTCCAAAATCATAACAGAACTTACAGATTTAGAAACTGCCTTTCATATTCGAAAAGAAGTATTTGTAAAAGAACAAAATGTCCCTCTTGAAGATGAATTCGATACATTCGATAAAATTGGTGAGAAATGCAAACATATTTTAGTTTATTATAACGATCTTCCTGTAGGTACAGGTCGTATACGATTTGTTGACGGTGCAGGAAAATTAGAACGCATCTGTATTTTAAAAGACTATCGTAAATACGGATTAGGAAAAGTAATAATCAAAGCGCTAGAAGAAATTGCTCGTGACAAAGAAGCTACAAAAGTAAAACTACACGGTCAAACACAAGCTGAAGGATTTTATAAAAAATTAGATTATCAAACTTCTTCTGATGTATTTATTGAAGATGGTATTCCGCACGTTATTATGACGAAAGTACTATCATAATAAAAAGGGTAGTATATGAATTTATATACTACCCTTTTTTATAAATAGAAAAGTGAATTCTCAAGATTTTCTTTTGCATCAAAGCCCATCATCTCTTAGTTCATATCTAGGTAAAGCTTACACTGTTTTCCATAATGATAAGGCATAAATCCAGTTTGGATCCCCATTTCCTTGATAACTCTGGACAGCTTCATATACTTTTCCCTCGTGTAGAACTCTATCTCCCTTTTCATATGCTTTCTTTGCATTCCACTCTTCATATGAAGCGCTTTCAGTTTTTGTAGTAATTGTGAATATATCACTCTGTACAGATTCATTTCCAGCTACATCAACAGCTTTCACTACATATTTATAAGTAGTATTAGGAAGTAAATTTTTATCCATATAAGAAGTCGTATTGGATGTTGCAATTTTTTTCAATGATCCTTCTGTTTCTCTATAAATATCGTAATGGTCTACACCAATATTATCGTCAGAGGAACTCCACATTAGATCCACACTTGACGCTGTCGTTCCCATACTATGTAATCCTTTTGGTTGTGTTGGTACTTCTGTATCAGGCGCCTCAACTGTTGTTTTTACTGTAAGCGCTGCACTTTCTTTCGATACATTTCCAGCTGCGTCAATTGCTTTTACAGTATAAGAGTATTCTGTACTTGGTTGTAATTTTTTATCAATAAAATGAGTTCCTGGTACTGTATCAATCATCTCTCCGTTACGGAAGATTTGATACCCTTTTACCCCTACATTATCCGTAGAAGCAATCCACGTTAGTTCTATATTATTCGCTGTTACTTTAAGTGCTTGAATTCCATTTGGAGTACTTGGAGCTTCTATGTCCGGTTTCACATCATTAATAAGATTAACATCAATTACATTATAGAATGCATTTGCTGTATCCGCTACATCCCATACTGCTAAAATCACATGATATCCACTACGATCAGTAGGCACATTGATTTTGTGAGTTAAATGATTTAAGGCTGCAGAACCATCATGTTGTACAGTTCCAATTGGTTCTAAATCTGCTCTTGTGAGCGCTTTATTTGGGTTCCATTCTTTTTTTGTAATATAGTAATGCCATTTACTTGTTAAGTGAGGCGCTGTATATTTCCAAGTAAAAGTATTTTCCCCGCCTGTGATTGTATTTTTAAACCAACGATTAGCTGTTTGTTGATCTAAAACACCACCAAATTTACCACCTGCAGAAGCGATTTGTCCATCAACTGGGCCAGCTTGCGGGAACCCTTTTGGAGCTTCCAAACTTTGTGGTTCATACATAACACTTCCACAGTTTGCATTTAGTGCACCATAGGTTGGACTACATAAAGCAGATCGGCTGCTAGGCTTTTCAACAAAACCGTGCGCGTATGCGTTTTGAGGAATAAGTGTCGTGCCAATAATTCCAGCTGTTAATGCAACAGCTCCTAGACTTTTTTTGTTCATTTTCATGTTTTGTAGTTGTTTTAATAATCGATTATTCATGTTCCTGTCCCCTTCTTGTTATACTTTGTAGTGTAATGTGGGCTTCGATGTAAAAGAATAACAAGAGACAATCTTGTATCGATGTATGTGTTAATTATGCATACACCGCAGTGAAAATATATTTCATTTCTTGTGAAATATTTCACTTGATGAATATATCATGACATAGAAATCATCAAAGTATGTGCAGAAGTTGTGCAGAAATGATGAAAGCATTAGTAACACGTAAAACTATGGTCCGAATTTATAAAACAGAATATTTAACATTTCAAAACAACGAATTCTCCGCTTCATATAAAAGAAGAGTGTCTATATCATTTCATATAGACACTCTTCTCATGTATAATCTTCCATTTATTACTGACCTATAAATGTAAAAATCTCATCAGCAGCTTCCTTATGACCACCAGATTTTCGGAAAGACTCCTTCAAATTCAATGCAGCTTCTTTATATGATGGATTATTTAATACAAATTCTACACTTTCACGTAGTTCTTCCACAGTTAATTCATTTATAGATAACTTAATCCCAGCTCCTAGATTCTCTACTTGCTTTGCGATTACTGGCTGATCTGCACTTTGCGGAATTACAATAAGTGGAATCCCGTTATTTAATCCTTCATGTGTACTGTTCATTCCGCCATGTGTAATAAACAACTTTGTATATGCAAGTAGTTTAGTTTGTGGTACATAGTTTTTTACAATGAAGTTTTTAGGAATGTTACCTAAATCACTTATTTTTGTTTTATTACCAATAGACATAACAATAGTATGATCACTATTCTCGAACGCCTTCATACAAAGTTTATAAAAATCAAGCGATTCATTAAAAACAGTGCCTAGTGAAATGTAAATCGGGCTTTTTTCTTCAATTGTAGTAAAATCAAACTCTTCATCTTTTACTTGTGCAGGGATGGACCTACAAATTTAAATGTTTCATTAAACATATCTCCAAAAGGTTGGAACTCTTTTATTGTATACACAATAGTAAGTGGCGCTGGATTACAGAAAACTTCATATGGTGAGTTTATTTCAACACTATATTTTTCCGCAATCCCCTTAGTTAATCTTTCAAAATCATTATGTATCCTATCCTGAACTTCCATTGGGATACTTTTAGACAAGTAATCCAACATTTGTTCAAATGATTTTTCATTCTGTGCAAAAGATGTACAAGAATTTATTGCTGGAAGATTTAGAATTTGAGCAATTAAACGGCCACAGCCAAACATTGAATCATGAATGATGTAATCAAACTGTTCCCCTTCAATTTGTTCAAGAACATTTGGTATAATAACATCTGCCGTATGTAAAAGACCATTTATTCTCTCTGGTAAATAATTTCGACCACCGGAAAGAAAAGCATTTATAAATTTTTGATCGTCAATTGTTCGTACAGTAGCACCCGTCTTCTCAATACGCTCTCTAAAAGATTCTATTGAAAAATAAACTACCTCTTCCCCGCGTGAGACTAATTCTTCTACAACTTGCAATGTAGGATTTATATGTCCTTCTGATCCAGTATTAATGAATAAAACACGTGCCACTTAAAACACTCCTTCATTAAAATCTTTTCTATGTTGTCATTAGTATTACAGGTATTTTGTCTTATTTTTCTAAATGGACCTAGCAAGCCTAAATCCAAGGTCATCTATATGAAATGTAGGATGGCTACGGCGACGACAAGTCGCACCGCAACCTCTAGCTGCTTCAGCCCAGCTACCGCCGCGGAAAATTCGGTATGATCCGTACACTTGTTCATCATATAAATCATAGCACCATTCCCAAACGTTTCCTAACATATCGTAAAGTCCCCATGCATTCGGTTCTTTTTTTCCGACCTCATGAATATGTCCACTAGAATTTTCATTGTACCAAGCAATCTCTTTCAGTTCTCCATATATGTATCCGGTAGTTCCTGCCTTACACGCATATTGCCACTCTGCTTCAAAAGGTAATCGGTACCCATTTGAATCTAAATTACAACTAACAATTTGACCACCATCATTAATAGAATAATACTCTTTTAATCCCGCTTTTTTTGAAAGTAAATTACAAAATATAATGGCATCATTCCATGAAATATTTACAACTGGTTTGTTACTATTTTCATTACCATTTAGTGCACGATTCATAATAGCATAATATAATTCCACTGTTACAACATACTTTGCAAGAAGAAACGGTTTAACTTGAACTTGCCATTGTTTTTTTATTCGATCATCTCTTAATTCTACTTTTCCTGCTGGAATTTTCACCATATTAGAATCAACCGGGCTAATGAATCTATTCAATCCTATCCCCCCATGTTACTTCTTTTTATAGTCTAATTATCTATGGTATCGTATTTCTCTAAAAATAGTCTTACTTCATTTGAAGATTTTAAAATAATAACCTCTTTTTCCTTACTCAATTGATTTAGCCTTTTTAAAATTGAGGGTCGTTTCGTTTTAGGATATTGCCATATCCATTTAAAAAATTGCAAATCAAACCTTTCTTCACATCCAGCACCCATATCCGGTCTTGTTTTATTCCGATATTGTACAACCCTTTTAAAAGCACGATAAACACATATTGTTCTATGAATATCAAGAAAGATAATTGTATCAGCAGCGTTAATTCTTATGTCCATTGTCCCGCCATAATTCCCATCAATAATCCACTCATCTTCTTTAACTAATTCATTTTGAACCTTTCTTTGCTCCTCTTTCGGTACACCTTCCCAATTCGGTTTCCAAAATAACGCATCAAGATGATGTACTTTAATATTTAATTTATTACCTAACTGCCTTGCTAATGTAGATTTTCCTGAACCACCAGAACCTATTAATATTATTTTTTTCATACATACCCCTTTTTAAATCTATTATTTCTTCTGTAATATAAACTCACAAAACATTCCAATCCCAACACCAATTGTATAAGCAACTAAATCACTCCACAAAAATCCGTAACCTAATACGAGGCCACCTAAAGTCGTTGCACGAATGCTATCTATCCATTCAGCATGATACAATTGGCTTACTTCAATCCCGTAGCAAAACAGTAAACTTATAAAAGCCAATTTCTTCGTTTCTATTTTAGGAAATAAAAAACCGAGCCCTGTAAAAATCATGAGTGCCCATAAAGCATCGCCTAAGTACGCGTTTAATAGATGAGGTAACGCAAAAGCTAACTTTCTTGAGCTAAGACCTAAAATAATTATAACTATAGTAAATAGCGCATATAATAATCTATTTCGTTTCTTATTCATCTCAAAATCTCCTAATATGTAATTAAAAACTGTAAATAGGTAGTAAAATATAATTATTTTACTACCTATTTTTTAATGGCTTTCATAATAAGAAAATGTGGATTTGTATTTAGATAATGATATGATGTTTCATTTACTTCTCTCATTTTTTCAACCGGCCTCGGTTCCACCATTTTATCTAACACAAAATAATTTGTTGTTTCATTAATTATGTCTTGGAGTGATCTTCTAAAAAAGCTAACTTCTATTGTAATATTTGGTTTAACCCAAGTATCTACTAATAATTGTTTTTCGAAATAATTTTCACTAGTAAACTTTGTAAAATCCATAAAAGGATGATGAATGGAGTATATAAATTCGCCACCTGGCTTCAATACTCGATGAAACTCCTGAAATACTTTATCCCAATTTTCTAAGTAATGAAGCGTTAACGAACTTACAATAACATCAAAAGTATTATCTTCAGATGGTAATACTTCTTGCAAATCATGACAAAGAAACGTTGCTTTATTACCCGTACTTTCCTTTGCAGCTTTTACCATTTCAGAACTTACGTCAATTGCAGTAACATTTGCTCCCCTTTCTACAAATTGAGTAGTATACCATCCAGCTGCACATCCAGCATCTAATATACTCTTCCCTTCTAAATTCTTTGGAATCATCTCCATCATCGCTGGTCTTTCATAATAACTGTTATATGGATTTGCCAAGTCTAGATTTTCTTTATATGTACTCGCTAATTTATCATATGTATCTTTGATCGTGTCTTTCATTACTTCCACCCCTTATACATATTAATCTAATAACTCTTGCTGCTTTTTCTTTGAAAATGATTGTAGAACTAAATCATATGACCAATCAATCATCTTATTAATTTGCTCTTGCTCTACATCTTTATGTATATACACTGTATTCCAATGTTTTTTATTCATATGATACCCGGGAATGATTGCTTCTGGATACTCTTCTCTTAATCTTAATGCAAGTTCTGGATCACATTTTAATGTAATCGCAGCTTTTTCTCCTTCTTCATGGTTTATTATCGCAAATATTTTATTATTAAGCCTCATACATGTTGCATTCCAACCATCAGGAGAATCTTCAGTCGCTTTTCTTTTTGATAAACAATATGTTCTTGTTGCATTCATTTTCCTTTGCACCTCTTATTCTTTCACTATTTGATTACGATGCATTACAATTTGTTTCGTCGCTTGAAATTGGTGTTCACCATAAAACTTTATTAACTTCTCTCCACAAAATAGACTAACAATATGAACATGAGATATTTCTTGAAGTAACATTGTAAGCATCTTCTCCCCAATCCCTTTATTTTCTTACAATCTCATGCACAACAACATCTTCTATGTACGCTCGAAAAACACCATCAGAAACAACTCTAGCAAATCCGATTAATTCATTTTCTTCCCATACTCCAATTGCTATACTATGCTTTAACATTTTTTGAATATCGATTTCTTTTCTTTCTGGCCACCAACCGACAGAGTCATAAAGTTTTTTTATTTTGCCTACGCAGATTGGTTGTTCATGTTGCAATTTATACGTGTACATTTTCTTTCTCCCATCAAATTACTCATTATATTTATTTTGTCTTACTTTACTTCTTTCAATATAAAACTATAGAATCCAACCTGTTACAAAAAAACTTCATAAAATAAATTTATAATATCAATTTTACAATTGCAATCGTTACTCTCATCCTTTTATATTACGTATATCAAATATACAGAATAAGAGAAAACTAATGAATATAATACCAAAAGCATTTCTCATATTATTTTTAACTATTAAAACTTGAATTTCTTGCAATAAATGGTAAAGTTAATTAGGTAAAAAATATACAAAGTGAGGCGATTTTTTGAAAAAGTTTAGTTTATTACTAACAGCATTTGTCATAATTTTATCATTATTCATCCCTAATTTTACAAGTGCTAAATCTTTCCCTGATGTCCAATCTAATCATTGGGCAATTAAAGAAATTAACTATTTATCGGATAAAGGTATCATTAAAGGTACGCCAGAAGGAACTTTTAAACCGAGTGATGATGTAACTCGTGGACAAATGGCCTTAATGCTAGATTTATCCTTAAAATTAGAAAAACCATCTAGCTATAATCATATTTTTTCCGATGTAGCCAAAGGTATCTATTACTATGATTCTGTACATAAGTTAGCACATAATAACATTGTACAACGTGAAACAAACTATTTCCCTGACCGCTCATTAACTCGTGCAGAAATGGCAGTAGTTTTAGTTAAAACTTTTAATTTGAAGCCTACAGGTGCAGACGTCAATTTCCCTGATGTTCCATCTAATCACTGGGGTTACAATTATGTCAAAATTTTAGCACAAAATAATATTACTACTGGATTGCCTGATGGTACATTTGGTCCAGGTGTAAAAGTAACTCGTGAGCAATTCGCTGCATTTTTGGCTCGTGTATTAGAACCAAATTTCCGTCCAGCTCTTCCTAAGCCTAAAGGTAACTTAGAGGTACATTATATTGATGTCGGACAAGGTGATGCTACTTTTATTAAATCTCCAAGTGGAGAAACGATCCTTATTGACGCTGGTAACAACGGCAAAGGTAAAGTAGTAGCAAATTATTTAAAAGGATTAGGATTCCAAACTATTGATTATATGATTGCCACTCATCCTGATGCTGATCATGTAGGCGGATTAGATGAAGTGCTTTATGCTATGAATGTAAAAAACGTTTACGCCCCTAAAGTAAGTCATACGACACAAACGTTCAAAGACTTCCTAACTGCAGTAGCTAACAAAGGATTAACAATTAAAGAAGCGAATTCTGGAGTAACTTTACCAATCAACGGTTTAAACTCACAATTTTTAGCTCCCGTGAAAGAATACGATAACGATCTAAATGAGTGGAGTGCGGTATTAAAAGTAACACACGGTAGCAAATCTTTCTTATTTACTGGTGATGCTGAATCTAAAAGTGAAAAAGATATGGTTCTAGCACATGGTTCTAACCTAAAATCTGACGTATTAAAACCTGGTCATCATGGAAGTAAGACATCTTCTTCTCAGCCATTTTTAGATGCAGTGAAACCAAGTATCGCTGTAATTAGTGCAGGTGCAGGTAACCGTTATGGCCATCCTACACAGGAAACTTTAGCAAAGTTACATTCAATGTCTGTTAATGTATATAGAACTGATTTAAATGGAACTGTAATTATAAATAGTGATGGTTCTAACATTTCTGTAAGAACGGAGAGATAATTATGAAAAGAGGTATTATTGACCGTTTTGAAGGCGAACTAGCAATTATTGAATTGAATAACGTAACAATTGATGTACCTAAATCCAAACTCCCTTCTACTGCAAAAGAAGGTGATATTCTTATAATCGAGGATGATACGTATACAATTGATAAAGACGAAACAGATAAAAGAAGACGTGAAATCCAAGATTTAATGAATAAGCTATTTGAATAGCAAAAAAAGAGCCATCCTGTTGGAGGGCTCTTTTTTGCTATTCAAATAGTAACTAGTAAATTTTTACTATTTAACTTCATACCACCAACCTTTTCGATCAAGCCAGCCTTTCATAGCATTTAATTGCGTATCACTAGTTGGTTCAGTAACAAAATACGTTAAACCATCCGATTGTAAAATGAAGGTAGCAGTCATTTTTAAAGAAGTTAACGCTCCCATAACATCTGGAGTTTCATCAGGTGAAAAGGCTCCAGATTGAATGATATTTTGTTTAGAAACTTGTCCTTGTATATTTTCTTGTTTCGGTACTGATTCAGTAAACCAGGAAAGTGGTTTATTACCTATTAATTGATTTAAATCACATTTGCCGATACCTGGTACATTACCTGTCTCCGTGTATTGCCAAATATCACAAGGATATGCTGGTTTATTGCCGCCATATCGAGGAATCCATACAAAATCACTTTTTACGTTCGCCATTCCGAAAGGCTCATATACATGATGCCCAACATATAAACCAACTTTTTTAGCACCTAGTCGGCGTAATTCATCGATAAAAGCTTGTGTACCTGCTCTCATGTCATCCATTGTTTTCACTTCTACGTCAGCAGCCCAAACTGTAGCACTCTTATCACCGCGATTCCAAAAATCTTGCGCTTCCTTCTTCGCATCAGCAATTGAAATAAAGCGACAGAATCCATAGTTACCAAATGGAATATTTCTAGTTCTCATTGCTTGGACATAATTTTTATATAAAGGATCTACATAATTTGATCCATCTTGTACCCTAGCAATTACGAAATCTAGTTGTGGAGCGGCTACATCCCAGTTAATGTTACCGTTCCATTTTGAAATATCTACAATGTAACCCATTGCTTAACACCTCCTTTATTAGTATTATATTCAGAGCTCGTCTTATTGCTCTTCCTCTCCTAAAAATTCAATAGTATTTGCTAGTACATATAGTAAATACGACAAGTGTCTTCTACAAAGACAGTAACTCATTTCCATTAAAAAAGAAAATCATAGCTATACGAATCGTACTATTTGTCCCCATAATTACATCAGCTTGAGTAGTTGCTATAAATTAAAAATAGCATCACCTTGTTTGGTGATGCTTTTAAAATCAACTTTTCTTCTAGAGCACGAATACTATTACTATAGCCGCTTCTCTAAAAAGTGTTGGCTATGTCCTTTAGGATGATCTTCAACAACACCATATTCTCGGTAGCCGTGCTTTTTATAAAAATCTGGCGCTTGAAAACTAAATGAATCTAATAATATTAATCTACACCCTTTTTCCTTCGCGATGTCTTCGATTTTATGTAACAGTTGACTGCCATAACCATCATGACGAACTGTTTCATCAACCCATAAAAAATCTATATGAAGATGATAAAAATACATCGTTCCTGTTACCCCACCAAATATTTTTCCATCCTCATCTTTTACTACAAAACTTACTTGCTCCATCGGCTGTTTTGCTTCATCCCTTAAAGTCGACATGTTATATTGAATTACTTTATTTTTTATGTACTCTCCTTCAGTACGAGTACCATACTCTATGTGTTTCATATATTTCTCCATTTCAACTTAGTAAGCTATCTTTAATTTTTACTTTTTCTCTTTAAAATAGTAATAAACACGAATCCACCATAAGTAACAAAGCATGAAAAACCAATTATCCCTGGCACTGAAACATAGCCTATTCTTATATAACTTATAATTGCAAAACTAGCGATAGACAATAAAATAGATGGCCAAAATATAAGAGCTGTTTTGCTTCCTCTCTGTTTCGATGTACTTTCTTTCTCTTTAGAAATACGTGTGCCAAAAAGCAATACTATACAACTGAGGATTGCTGCAAAGTAAATCGTATCTAATGACAGATTATGATCATAAATCGCAATTCCAACTTCCAAAGCGATAATCGTTAAAATTAATATGATGATTGTTGAAGTTTTTAAGTTTCGTTTCAATTTTCATACCTCTTTTTATATTGTTTTATCACATTCTTAAATTTCGATATAGAATATTAAAAACCTTTTTTGTTACATGATATTTATGCATACAATAAAAAAGATAGCATGAAATTTCCCCATGCTACCTTTCTAAAATACATAATTCGCATAACGCAAACATTTACTCTTCCGTAGGCTTTTTAGGACCATTAAGCTCCAATTGATAAAAAGCTAAATCTAACCACCTATTAAACTTATAACCAGCCTTCTTAATTGTCCCCGCATGAACAAATCCATAGTTTTCATGTAAGGCAATGCTTTTCTCATTTTCTGCATCAATTCCAGCAATTAAGGTCATATATTCCCTTTCTTTTGCAACTGTGATCAATGCTTGCATTAATGAAGTTCCTATCCCATTTTTTCTATATTCCTTATGAACGTACACAGAATGCTCAATTGAATATTTATAGGCAGGCCAAGCTCTAAACGGGCCAAATGTCGCAAATCCTACTATTTTATTATCTAATTCACATACTAAAATCGGATAGCCGTTAGTCTTTTTTTGTTCATACCAATCTATTCTATTTTCAAGGGTTACAGGTTTATACGTATAGACAGCTGTTGTATTCAATATAGCATCATTATAAATATCTAAAATGTATGTGACATCTTGTTTCCTTGCTTCCCTTATCATCACTTTCTTCCTTTCCTCTAATTTCACTCCTATATACGAATACGAGCTTTTCGGAAACCATCAAATATATTTAGCGCAGCAGACAAAATGTAAATGATAATACCTCCACCAATTAACCACTTTTTAACTTCCTCTGGAGAAGTAGTAAACACATTTGCCACATACGCAATAAATCCTTCATTAAATAAATGCGGATTTACTACAATTACAATGAATACTATTGTTCCAACTATTTGAAGAATAGCATTCCCGATTGCCAGCTTTTTCGTCCATTGTCCTTGTACTAACTTATAAAGAGATATACCTATTTCAAACACAATCACAATTACAACGATTGGCCAATACTGAAGTAACACATCTTGATTAAAAGTTGCCGCGACAAACTTCAATCCGCTTTCTGTACCATGATATACACCTACAAGATGGTTCGCATAAAAATAAAGTGTTGCCCATATTGCCGTCCACATTAACCCGCCAAATACTTCGAACTTTGAGATCGACTTTTTCTTTGGAACATACGAAGTATTTTTCAAATCATCAGGCGTCCACTTTTTTAAACTTGTCGTCAACGGTTGAGTACCTTTGTCTTTATCTGTTCTTTCTAAAATTGCAAATACAAGTGTCAACCAGAAAAATACATGGAGGCCTACTTCGATAATTTCCCCAATTCCTTTACCTATCAGATTTAAAATAACATTTAATACCGCTTGCTCACCATCATATCCTACAAAATTTTCTGCAACCATTGCAATGAGTGCGATAACAGCTGCAATCGGTATGATCATTTTTAATAATGTCGTATATACATCAAAATAACGTGGTCCAATTAAATACATCGGCCTATCTAAGTACCCATTTGCCAATGAAACTGGACTCCCCAATTTTTCAAGAACTCTTTTTTCATCATCTTCATTATAATCATCCGGTAACATATCCTCGATTGTTGACCGTAGTTCAAGAATAATATCTTCACGATTTTTTTCAGGTAATCTCTTCGCTACTTCCTCGACGTAAATATCAATCAAATTCATTCTTGTCCTCCTCCTTTAATAATTTATAAAGTTCTTTCGAATCCTTTATCCATTCCTTTTTCAACTGCAAAAATATCTCTAATCCGTATTCACTTAAAATATAATACTTACGCGGTCTACTCTCCGTTTTATCCCAACTACTCGTCACTAGCTCCTGCTTTTCTAATCGGCGAAGTAGTGGATATAACGTACTTTGATCGATTGTAATCCCTGATTGCTCCAATAATTGGACAAGTGAATACCCATACTGCGGTGTTCTTAACTGGCTTAAAACCGCTAATGTTAATGTACCTCTTCTTAGTTCAGTAATTAACGAATTTAATAAAGCATCCATTCACTCACCTCATTTTCATTACTATATGTCATACAGTATGTGTTTTATACTATGTATCGTACAGTATTAATGTGATAAAAACAATACGTATTTACAAAAAATAGAAAATAAAAAAAGCACAAACTATATATTTTGTGCTTTTCTGGCTAATTTAAATGCTTATAACAATTTTAATTTTGTACCTCTTGTAATATAAACTCTCCTTTTTCTTTAATAAATGGGGTAACATTTACAACTGATTCAATATGAATTACTCCGTATACATGCGGATATTCTTGACCGTTAAAAGCAAGTTCATATTTTATTTCTGCTTTTATTAATGATGGATCAATTGTAAGTAATAAAACATCTTCTTCATGACTAAAATATTTTTCAGCAACTTCTAAAGCTTGTTTTAAAAATGAACAATGAATAAATCCTTCTTCTTTTAGTGAAGTTTCATTAATTTCTCCATTTATCTTTGCGATTTCCCAATTTCTTTTTGTTATTACTTTTGTGATCATTGTTATTTTCTCTCCATGTCTTTATATAGAAAAACAAGAGGTTCTTCTTTTTGTTACTAGAAACGCCTCTTGTTTTTCATATTTATTTTATTCCTTTAATTAAAGGCGATGCTTCCCCGCTATGGAAAATCCATAAATCATGAAGTGACCTTGTACATCCGACATATAGTAACTTCGCATCATGTTTCATATTTTTATAATGTTCTTCATCAACATCGATTAATAGAACCGCATCAAATTCTAGCCCTTTTGCCAAGTATACAGGTACTACTGAAATATCACCTTCATATTTACTTTGATCTGCTTCAATGATGTTTACGGCCAATCCTGCTTTTGTTAATTTCTCATATATATCGCGGCATTCATCTTCTGTTCTTCCTATTACCGCAATTGTTTTCACATCTTCGTTTTGTAGATATTTTAACGTCTTCATAATCTCATTAAATTGATTTTCTGCATGGATTACCTTAACATTTTCACCACTGCGAAAAACTGGTGTTGCGAGCCCAACTGGAATCTCTGCGTTTTTAATTATTTCGTTCGCAAATTCTATAATTTCTTTTGTAGAACGATAACTTCTCGTCAGTTCATAATAACCTGTTTCTTGGAATACTTCCTTAAAAGCACCCCAATCTTCAATCCCTTGATAATCATAAATTGCTTGAGATAAATCACCTAATATAGTGAAAGAATTACCTAGTGTAATTTCTTTTAATACATACACTTGGAATGGTGAGAAATCTTGCGCTTCATCAATAACGACGTGATGGAATTTCTGTCCGATTTCAATACCTGTTATGCGGTGATGTAAGTAAATTAAAGCTGGTAAATCTTCTACATACACTTCTTTTTTACGACAACTCTTTTCAGTTTCTTTCACAAGTTCTTCAGGCAATACTTCGAGTATTTCTTTACTTTTCAATATTGAACTATAAAGTGAAAGTGGGCTCATTTTCGGCCAAAACTTCATATATGTGTTCAATCTCTTTGTCGCTTCTTTTTTTAATAATTTCTTCTCGTTTGTTTCTCCATACTTTTTCAGTTCAATTTCAATCCAGCGCTTCATTCGGCCGACTAATCTTTCTCTTCTTTTCTTTAATGGATAATGTTTATATTCAACTTGCATCCATTTTTTTATGTCTTCTACTGGAATAATAGCTTTGTCCCATGCCTCAAAATCACTTGTTGGTATTAATTCTTTTTCAAATTGAACCATTCTCTCTTCAATAAAGGACTTAAATTCCAGCGTGCCTTTCAATTTACCGAGCATAACCTTTTCTTCATCACGATTAATAGAAAAGGCTTCTTTCAACTTTTCTTCTGTTTGCTTTAGTTTCACAGAATCATCTAACGTACGTAATGCCCAATCTGGAAATGTTGTTTGACTAATATTCCCTACACCTAATTCAGGAAGCACACTCGAAATATAGTCTAAAAACAGACTATTCGGAGCGAATACAATCATTCTCTCAGCTTCTAATTGTTCACGATATTCATAAATTAAAAAAGCAAGGCGATGTAAAGCGATCGTTGTTTTTCCGCTTCCTGCAACCCCTTGAATTAATAATGGTAAGTTTCTTTCCGCACGAATAATATCGTTTTGCTCCGATTGTATTGTCGAAACAATATCCTTTAGTTTATTATCTTTATTCTCACCTAATCGATATAGAAGAAAATCATCGGCATGTGAGACATCTTCATTTCCTTTTACATATGTATCAACAACACGTTCTAGTTCTCTTTTTCGAATAGAGATGTTTCGCTTTAAATACACATCACCTTCTACTAATCCGTCTGGCGATTGATAAAATGCTAATTCATCTCCACCGGTAAATGAATAAAACATACTTGCAACAGGTGCCCGCCAATCTATTACAATTGGTTTCATTGTGTCTTTATGTGAAACACCTACTTTACCGATGTAGATCGGCATAACATCTTCCTTGCCATCCTCTTGAAAATCTAATCTTCCAAAGTACGGTTCTTGTACACCGATACGTAAATTTTGCCTATTAGATTCTCTCATACTTTCTAGAATTTGTTCTTTAAAATCATCTCCATAATAAACCGGAATGTTTTCGAGCTGTTCTAATTGATCATCCATCGTACGTAATGTATCTTTCATCCTTTGTAACTCTTCTTCAAAAATGTTGTTCATTTGATGATTCCCTCCTGTCCGTTCTAATTTTTCAGTCGAAATACAATTGTATTAAAAATCCATTTATAAAGTCAATAGTTTTAGTAAGAATTTTCTAAAATAAAGAAGAGTAGAGATTAATCTCTACTCTTCTTTATTTTAATTCGGTACGCCAAACATTCATTTAAAGTTGCTAATTCTTTATATTTTCGTTTTTCAAAATCATATGCTCCGCCTGGGAAGAACCCTACAATACTTAATCCAGCTTCAGCACATAGATTGCTAATCTCATCTACCGTATAACAACGTAAAGACTGTGTAACTATATCATTTGGATTATTAGGATGCCACCAATGATCTAACATTCTTTCATTTATACTATCATATTCGTATTTTCGCATAGCTGCACTTAAGGTCATTTCTTGTCCACTTACCTTTTTCCAATAAAGTGGTTGATAAATATCAATAAGTGCACATCCGTCATCCTTCATCCAGTTTTTAATCCGTTTTAATAGAATCAATTGCTCATCATCTGATCCTACACCAAATCCGTCTAAATAACTAACAACATCAAACTTTTCTTCAAAATTAATTTTATAAAAATCAGCGCAATGAATATCTATATCATTAGTAGAATGTTCTTTTGCAAACATAACTAACTCTGGTACAAGCTCAACAGTAGTCATTTTTACTTGTAACTTAGACATCGCCCTTGCAAATCCACCATTTCCTGCTCCTAGTTCTAACATTGACTGAAATGGATGTCCAATTTGTTCTTGAACTTCTTTCGCAACCTGTTCTAACCAGCTTTCTGTATTAATATCGTAATTGGATAGTTCGAATTGTTTTTCGTAAAATTCTCTCACATCTAATTCATTCATTATTATTCTCCTCCTGCAATAGATTTTTCTTCTACAGGTGAGAAACTAAATTTCTGACACCCATGAAAAAAGGTTATTATTCTCTATATTTACAATTTTATCAAAATAATAAGAATTTTTAAAGTAACAATATAAAAAGCAGATAATGAATGATCCCACTATCTGCTCTATGGCTGCTATTATTTTTCTTGTTGATACTCTACCCAATCACCAGAAATGATAACTTTCTTTAGCATCTCTTTATCTTGAGCGACATACACAAATGCACGTATTATTCTATCTCCTAAATAAATCGTTTCGGTGATTCGGTCATATAAATCACTTTCTGCATTACCTGTATATTCTTCAAGTTCATCTAATTTTTGCAGAACAACCTCATTTACTTCATAAACTTCTCCGTATACTTTGTCCTCATTTGAACAAATCATTGCCGGATACCCCTCGTTTGTATCAAATAATTTACCATACGTCCATGCTCCGTCTGCGATGCATATTGCACCTTGCATAAAATGAACATTCGTTTGCTCTTTTCTTAATGTGCCATACACGAAAACGTGATGCATATATCCCCTATCCCCTTTATATATCTCTACTTTCTAAATTGTAAATATGCACGAATCATAAAGTAACTCACTTCATTTGGAAGTTGTTCCTTAATTGATTTCAGACCACCTTCTGCATTTTGCACGGCAGTTTCAATCAGTGATTCATATTCTGCAGGAACAAAACTGTTCCAGTCTATTTCCATTCCATCTTCAAAAGAGCGAATTAAATGATTTTCAATTGTTTGTCTTGATAAGCCACGTTCTTTCGCAATTTCATCTAGATCAATGCCTTGTTTATACATTTCATACGTTTCTAAATGAGAATTTGCTGAAGCTTTCCCTGACTTTTTCCGCTCTGTCACCACTTCTGTTTTAACTGTTTCAGCATAGTTTGGATTGTCCTTAATAAAGTGCTGAACTGCTTGTAAGAAGTGAGAACCATACTTCACAAGTTTATGTTCGCCGATCCCTTTCACAGTTAAAAGTTCAGAGTCACTTTGTGGCATTTTTGCACACATATCCTTCAACGTTTGATCAGAGAAAATAACGAATGGAGGTACACCTTCTCCTTGCGCAATTTCTTTACGTACTTCGCGAAGTACTTCAAATAAAGGATGATCTTGAACAATTTGTCTTGTCTCTACTCGTTCTTTACGTAAAACATTCTCTTTACCTAATAATACTTCTTTCCCTTTTTCCGTAACTTTTAATGTCGGATACGTACCATGTTCTACTGCAATTAACTCATCTGAAATTAGAAACTCAATAAATTCACTAACTTCTTTTACACTACGATTTGATAGTAACCCGTATGTTGGTAAAGTATGAAAATTGAATTCAATAACTTTCTTATTTTTCGAACCAGTTAAAACTTGTGCAATCATTTGTTTTCCAAATCGTTGGTTCGTTCTAATCATGCAAGATAGAACCATTTGTGATTCTCTCGTCACATCGATACTTTCCCGGTCGTCCGTACAATTTCCGCAGCGGCCACAATCTTCTTTCGGTTCTTCTCCAAAGTATTGCAAAATAAATGATTGTAAACATTGTTCTGTATGACAATAATCAGTCATATTTTGCAGTTTTTCAAGTTCATTTGAAAATCGAGATTCACCTGTCGATTGATCAATTAAAAAGCGCTGTACTTGCACATCCTGAGAAGAATATAACAATATACACGCACTATCTAATCCGTCACGTCCAGCACGTCCTGCTTCTTGGTAATAACTTTCCATGTTTTTTGGCAGTTGATAATGGATAACGTAACGAATATTCGATTTATCAATCCCCATCCCGAATGCAGATGTCGCTACCATTACACTCACTTCATCACGTAAAAAGAGTTCTTGCTGCTCATTTCGATCGGTATCACTCATACCAGCATGGTATTTTGATACCGAAACTCCCGCTTTCATTAAATCTTCATACAACTGATCAACTACTTTTCTAGTAGCTGCATATATAATCCCAGATTCCTTTTGATTTTGACGAATATAATCCGCTAAATATGCATTACGATCTTGTCCTTTAATAACAGAAAATGATAAGTTCTCGCGCTCAAACGTTGTCATAATCGTATTTTCTTGATTAATTCCAAGCGTGTTGCAAATATCTTCACGAACTTGTGGTGTTGCCGTCGCAGTTAAAGCTAATACAAGCGGCTTTTCTGGAAGATAATCTAATATGCGATGTATATGTAAATAACTTGGACGGAAATCATGTCCCCACTGCGAAATACAGTGCGCCTCATCAATTGCAATCATCGGGATTTTCATATCGATAAGTTGGTCAACAAACTCCATTGAATCAAGACGCTCAGGCGCTACATAAAGTAACTTATAATGTCCTTGTTTCGCTAATTGAATGCGTTGATTCGCTTCTGTAATTGAAATAGAACTATTAATATAAGTAGCTGAAATACCGTTTTGTACTAATGTATCTACTTGGTCTTTCATAAGTGAAATCAAAGGTGAAATAACTAATGTCGTTCCTTCGAATACTAATGCGGGAATTTGATAACAAATTGACTTACCACCACCCGTAGGCATAATACAAACCGTATCTTTCCCATCTAATACATTTTTAATTGTTTCATCTTGTCCTCTTCGGAATGACGAATAACCGAAATAAGACGCTAAAAGTTCTTGTGCTTTTGTAAACAAAAAAGAGTCACCTGCTTTTCTATATCTTTCATCTATTCCTATTATATCATCACTTATGCGCCATGAAAGTGATGAATACATGACTAACAGCTTGCTTTTTCATTTTTTATGCTTTTCTACGTTTTAAAGGTTGTTTAACAACGGTGTTTTAATGGCTATTTATGTTTATAAATTTTAAAACATAAATAAAGCACATATAAAATGAATTACAAAATAAATATACATTTTATTACCCTTCCTTGAATACTACTAATCTTATACATATGAATTCAGGAGGTTACTATATGAAGCAGCAGAATATTAGTTCCATCAAGCAGAAAACAGTACCGAACCAACTCCAATTTTCGAATCATGATGCGTGGAAATATGAATCGTATTATAAATACCAGCCATTATTTTCTTATAGAAAGCTTTTCCATTTTCCTTCTCAACTTTTTAAACGTTAATGTGTATGTGATATATTATCCATAATAATTTTCTCAATATATATCTTATAGACTTACTATAATACAACTGTTATCATATGAAATATTCTGTTGGATAAACCCCTTAAGTTGACCTGCTTATAAAAGCAGGTCTTTTTTGATTATTATACATTTCAGTACACTTTTAGATACACTTGTATATCTTTTCTCTATTTTATAACCATACTCCACTCACAACAAATGATAATAGTAACGAGATGTAAAATATAAGTTCTTAACATTTATTGAAGTAATTCTTTTTTTCTCAATACACAAAACGAATTTCACTTATTACTATAAAAGTACTCCAGATGAGTTTTTGCTCATCAACATTATCTAGTTAACGGGATCTGCTGCGGGAAGCTGATCCCATTGACTTTATTAAAGATCCACTTTCATTTGGACACATTTACCAGGTTTTTTAAATAGAATTTTATGATAACATTACTTAGTCGAGTCCGACATCTCGGCAATACCCTTTTGAGGCTCTGCAACTTCCCTTGCAGAGCCTTGTTTATTTTTATATTCATTTTATTTGTATATACCACAATAAAATTATCCATCTTTTTCCATATCAATTTCTGAAATTAATTTAGGACACGTAACTAAAAATAAATTCCCATCATACTTTGAGTTATACATGTTCAAAGGAGTGTTACCGTTTATGTATTCTTATTGGCAATCGTATTACTCCCCCTATCATAACCCTTATGTACACTTTGATACATCTGTACGTAATTACCGAATTAGTAAAAACGAGAACTTTTTAAAAGGTTATATGCGTTCTTTATGGGAACAACATGTCGCTTGGACGAGATTAGCTATTATTAGTATTGTCTTTAATTTACCAGACGTAAACGTTACAGTTGGGCGACTTCTTCAAAATGCAACACATATGGGACTGTCACTTGAACCATTCTATGGTGAAGATGCTGTAAAAAAATATAGTGCACTAATTAAAGATCACTTAGTCATTGCAGCGGATCTAGTTAAAGCCGCAAAATCAGGTGATCAAAATGCAGCTGCCGCTATAGAGAAAAAATGGTACGCTAATGGTGATGAAATTGTGGCGTTTCTTACTAGCATCAACCCATATATAGAAAAAGAAGAATTCAGAAAAATGTTTTATGAACATTTAGCACTTACGAAAGCAGAAGCGCTTGCCTTCCTAAATAAAGATTTTGAAGCAAGCGTAAAACTATACGATAAAATTGAAAAAGAAGCATTAGAAATGGCTGATATGCTAACAAATGCAATCGTAAAACAATTCCCACAAGTGTTTCAATAATAAGCCGATTTGAAAAAACAAATCGGCTTATAAAACTTTCTATCAATGAAATTTCACCTCTCCTCTTTACATTTAACGTATATCGATATATTTTATTAATATCCGTTTTTTATAGGAGGAAATCTTTTGATTAACGCCATTGGTCTCGTATTTATCCTCACAAATAAACACGAGAAAAAGAAGAAAGTTTATCTGAATGAAAAATTCGCATTAATAGACATTATTGATTCTAAAGAAGTAATTGATGATGAAGGGAACTCACTAGTAGAACTAACATGTAAATACAGTATTTATCTAGATGAAAAATATTACTGTAAATCTCTCGATGATTATACTGGACAAGTATTTCCGTTCTTGAGCGCTAAAATAGGAAAAGGTCTTCTCAGAAACTTAAATTACTATTTCTCTTACGTTGATGCCTATGATAAAAAACCACCCGTTAAAGAAATTAGGCCACTTATGAAACAAGTAACGAACAGATAGCGAAAAATACTAAAAAAAGAAAGCATCTAACTTCGGATGCTTTCTTTTTTTAATCTAGAACTCATTAACTTCTATCCTTCTTCTAAAAGTATGTATCGAGGCATACTTTTAATTAAAAACATTGGAGGATTAAACTAAATGAAATACTCAGAAACGATTGTTAGTAAACGGCTTCGAACACTTAAAATATCTAGTATATTTATTATGCTAGTTTTAATTGGATGGCTTGGATATACAAAATTACTTTATGAAAACGGATTTCTTCAAGAAAAGAAACTTTCAGTTGAAGTAATGAATACTAGTATTACAGGTGAAATTGAACAAAGTTTCCATGTAAACTTACAAGGTTACCGTAAAACAGACGTTGATACTATTATAGATGCAAGTAAAACCGATCCGAGCGAACTATCTTTAATTGAGATTATCAATACATCTTGTTCACGAGATTGCATAGGTGAACCATTGGCATATGTAAACTCAAACGATGGATATATCTTTTATAAGGAGTCTACCGGAACTAATGTTGCTTTAAAAATCAAAAAACAAGACTCGTGGGAAATCGTAAAAAAATCTGTTCAAGATGGAATATAACATTAGAAAATTAAAGAGTACGTAACGTACTCTTTTTTATTATTAATACCCTTCATGTTTACAATGACATTTTGGTTTCTCTTTACAATTACATTTTTCACAATCACACTTCGGTTTCTCATTGCAACGACATTCGTGACAATCCCTGCATTTACATCCACATTTTCCGAACATTAAATCATCCCAAAATGAACGCCTGCAATTACAATGATTCCCCATAAATATGCCTCCTCCTAAATAGAATTCATCATATTCTATGTTTAAAAGAGTAAAAATGCTTGTTTACTAGTCTATATTCTAGTTTTATAAGTATAGTTATAAATGTTATACTTTTCTATTAGTTGTACTTTATATATTTATAGGGACTACTACAAAAAAAGCCCAATAGTTGGGCTTTAAATTCATATGTATTTTCTTTCTTCTCGCTCACAATATATATAAATTGAAAAGCTCAAACAAATAGTTAACTATAATTCCTTCCCATCCCCCACAGCCCCTTTCAACCTCTGCAACATATACCCAATTCCTTTACATCCTGCTAACGGATACGTAATAATTTCTTCTGCATATAATTGTGTCACTACTTTCTTATGCTTCTTGCCTGCAAGTAAAACGATTTCATCAAACTGAAGCAAGTCTTTTTCAATCATCTGTTGTTTTAATTGTTCCATGCTAATAATCTCATCGCTCTTTGAATCAAAGGCAAGATCATAGTTTTCTAGTACAATATCATTCGGTCTTAAAAATCCATGCTTCGCCGATAATATAACCCAATTCTCGAAAAACATAGTTGCATATGCCTGACATGCTTTTCCGAATGGACTAATATATACATCTTTTACCTCCATCGATCCGTAATCTGGATACTTATCCCAAATCTTCTTTTTCCCGCATGGAATTATGCATAACCTTTTCATTTAAATTTCTTACCTCTCTTCTAACTTTTTAAATATAAAAATATAGAATTCTCTACTTCTTCATACTCACCTTCTATATCTCCAATCCCCGCTACGTTCCATCCATTATTTGTTTCTATCGGTTTTTCATTCATTATAATATGAACTTGTGTCATATTTTTAAAATCTTCTTCAAAAGATGCTAAAACAGGTTGATCTATCATATATGTTTTATTATGTATACTCACACTTAAAAAGGTTTTATGTAATGCTTTATTTCCGTTTAAATTTACATTCATTGGATTAAACATGTTTAATTTCATATTACCTACAATATACAGATGATACCCTTTTTCTTTATAGAATTGTTTAAAATCCTTGTCTCTTTCGTTTTGAACAAAATGAAGGATTTGCTTCGTTTCTTTACTTATTGCAATTTCATTATTAAAACTCAAATCCACATTTATATTTTGTTTTAAAAAGGCATATAACGATTTATCACTATTAAAGAAGCTCGTTTTCCAGTTAGGAAGGATTTCATCTAATAATAAACATAAAAGCATTCCTGAGCTATAGCAGCTCTTCCTAATGTTATAATTAGCTTCATATGCATCTAAAATAAATCCGCTATATTTTCGTAATGTTTCGCTTTCATCCTTTTCACATATTGCATTGTAAGCGTTCATTTCTACATACCAAGCAGGCCCCTCTATACTTTCAACCATACACTCATATGTTATAAACTCTTCTTTCATAAAACTAGTTCTTTGCTCTCTTAGTTCAATAAATTGCTTAATATAATTATATTTCTCAGCTTGTGACTTACAATGCACAGCATCATATAAACACATTCGTTCATTATTTCGCAATTGTATATTTTCTTCTGATATAGGATATAGAAATCCTAGAGATTCATTTGGAAATCTACTTTCTTTATTCAAATATTGATAGCAATGAAAAAGTTCATGCACAACAACCGCAAATAAACTTTCATAATCTTTATACCTATTCATATTCACAATGGCAGTCGGATAATCTTTGAATAGAATAAGTGTATCGCCTTTAAATTCATCATCCCGCTTTAAAACGGCATACTCACCATCATCTTTCAAAAATAATGGATGATGAAATACATACACATGCTCATCATTATATAATGCAAATGCAGCCCTATTAAAACCAGGCCAAAGCGTATTCAATAATTCTATACTTACATCTTTCTTTATTCGATTTAATATATTGTTCATTATATGTAACACCCCTATATCATTCTACATACACCTATTCTATTCCACTTAATAACAACCCTTTTATTTACATAAATGTTAGAAAAACATATATCTTTTCTCAAACCATAATGTATTATACAAATATACATGTGATGATTTTATGAAAAGGAGGTGAACAAATGAAAAATATAATCCCTGCGCTAGTACTCTATATTATCGTTTGCGTAATCGCTATGATTGCTCCAGCATCTGAAGGCTATAATCATGTTGGCTGGAAATTGTTTGTTGGGCAAGCATATGCTATACCTATTTTCCTCATTACTGCAATTATTACATTTTATATAAACAAGAAAAAATCTACGAACAAACAGTTATAAGAATAGCAAATGCTATCCTTATTTTAATTCATTTATTAGATCAAAAATTACACTTGCAGTACTTTCTATCCTTTCTTCCGAAAAGTCAAACGTAACACCTGTTTTTTCATATATTTCTTGTATAGGTAAATTCCAATCTGCATTCGCTCCCTCTTTAAAGAAAGCAATCGCTTTTTTTGGATCCTCTCGATAAATTTGAAACAATTGCATTGCTCCTATTTGCGCAATTGCGTATTCAATTTTATAGAAAGGAAACTGAACATAATGAAATGACTCTAACCAGCTTGCACCGATTTCATCTTCTAATCCTACAATATTGACTGGTGAATATTGATACCTTTTACATACTTCAGCGTATTTCTTATCACGTTCTTCTGATGTATGGTTTGGATTTGTATAGATCCAGTGCTGGAATACATCTCCTGCAATTGACGACATTAATAAAGACAAAGCACGATATAATTGTACGCGCTGCACTTCTTTATATTCATCCTCTTGCTTATAAAAGATATTGAGCTTATCCATTACTAGCAACTCAAGACCTAGGGAATAAAGCTCAGCTACCTCTTCACGAAGATATCTTTCTTGCATGCTACTATCATTGTTAAATTGTTTATAAAAATGAAATGCATGCCCCACTTCATGTATTAGCGCGTTAATTGTATAAAATGATGGACTAAAATTAGAATACACAAAAACCTCTTTACTATGAGGAAAGGTAAAACAAGCAGCTCCCGGTGCTTTATTTTCACGCTCTTCTACGTCAATTAATCCCGTTTTTCGTATATGAATAAATTTCTCATAAAAATATAAATCTGTCTTCCGAAATATTTCTTCCACCCCATTCAATAAATCAATAGCATTTTGGAATGGAGCTTTTGGTAATTTACATGGAGTAAGGTCCCAAGGGCAATATTTTTTTACACCGAGATTGTTTTTAGAAAGAATCCCCGACTGTTCCCATATTGGTACAACATACTTTTCTATAGATTCATGAAGCTTATAACACTCTTTAATACTATAATCTCTATTTTTTTGTTTAAAAGCATACTCACTATAATTATTAAATCCTGCATTTAAAGCGATCTCATTCCGCAATTGTATGAGTTCATTCATAATATAATCTATTTCTATTTTCACTATACTTCTTGCTTCACATAAAGCGTACCAAGCTTTTTCGCGAATAGCTCTATTGGGGTTATCTAGTTTTGCTTTTACGTATGCATACGTCTTTTGCTCTCCTTCCCAATTAATAGATATGTTAGACATTATTTCTCTATATTTCGTAATAAGCTTTTGCTCTTTAATGGAAAGAGCAATGTTCTTGTCATTAAACATTTTACTTTTTACCAATCTTGCTTTTTTCATAAAACCGTATTTCTGCTCATTTAATAAGTCGGAAAACGGAGACTTTCTAAATTTCTGGTCAAATTTCGCATTGTATCTTTTTAAAAGTGGTTGAATTGTATTTTGATTATACATATGTAAATTACGTTTATTTCTGTCATTTGTATCTCTATACGTGGCAATTAAACTACTTGTTATCTCCTCTTCTATTTCAGCGGTTACACGCAGTTCATCCAAAAGCCAACTCTCTAATTCTGAAACAGAAGTAATATTTCGCTCTAAAAGTGACTGTAATTTACTCTCCAAATCATTAAGCATACACAATCCTCCTGTTTTTAAATTTTAATTTTCTGTTTTTTAGAGATAGAAAAGGACAAGTAGCCAATCCGACTACTTGTCCTTGCTGTGTATCTGTACTCAATAAAATTAAGCTTGGAATGCTTCTGTTAATACTGGTACGATTTGTTTTTTACGAGATACAACACCTTTTAAAGTAGCAGTGTTGTTTTCTAGAGATACGTTGTACGCTTTCTCAACAACGTTTGCTGCTTTACCGATCGCAAGACCGACAGAATCGTTAGTTAAGATATCAGTTACAACGAATAAGAATAGGTCTAAACCTTTTTCTTCTACTACTGCAGAGATAACTTTTTCAAGTTCCGCTTGATGTACAAGAACGTCGTTTGTATCAACAGCGTTTACTTGTGCGATTTCAACTTTCGCATTACCCATTTGGAATTCTTTAGCGTCAAGAGAGATTAATTGCTCCATTGTTTTTCCGCTTAAGTCAGCACCAGCTTTTAACATTTCTAAGCCGTAGTTATCAGCATCTACACCAGCGATTTCCGCTAATTCACGAGCTGCTGCTACGTCTTGCTCTGTGCAAGTTGGAGATTTGAATAGTAAAGAATCTGAAATGATTGCAGATAACATTAAACCTGCAACTTCTTTACGAATTGTAACGCCATTTTCTTTGTACATTTTGTTTAAGATTGTAGCTGTACAACCAACTGGCTCACAACGATAGTAAATAGGATCGCTTGTTTCAAAGTTAGCAATACGGTGATGGTCAATAACTTCTAACACACGAACAGACTCGATATCGTTAGCACTTTGTTGACGCTCGTTATGATCAACTAAAATAACGTTGTCCACTTCGCTTGCAACTGTCTCAACAAAACGCGGTCCTTCTACTTTAAAATGGTCTAACGCAAATTGAGTTTCACCGCTGATTTCGCCTAAACGTACAGGCTCAGCATTCATTCCTAATTCTTTTTTCAATTCTGCATAAGCAATTGCAGAACAAATTGCATCTGTATCTGGGTTTTTATGCCCGAAAACTAGTACTTTTTCCATGTTTTCCACCTCTTCATGAAAAGGATATCTTAAAGAAGCAAATATGACAATATTTAAAGCATAATTTTTTATAAATAATTGCACTTTCTTCTATATTTTTCATCGTTTTTCGTAAAAAAAGATCATCTAAAATGAATTAGATGATCGAAATGTATATTTTATTTAAAATAAGGTAGGAGCCTGCACTACATGATTTAGCGCGAAATTTGATGCCAAACCGTTATTTACAAGGTTAACATCTATAACTTGATAAAATGCATTCCCAGTATCTGCAATTTCCCAAACAGCTAAAATAAGGTGATATCCATTTCTATCAGTAGGTACATTTGCTTCATGTGTTACTGAAGTTCCTGGTCTAGTTCCTCCATCATTTTTCACATAGAACGGCACTAAATCTAAACTAGACCTTGTTAAAGGCATATTTGGATTCCAATCCTTCTTTGTAATGTAGTATTTCCATTCTTTCGTACTATGAGGAGCGGTTAGTTTCCACTTGAATGTATTCGTCCCACCGTTTAACGTAACTTTCTTCCACCTATCGACTGTTTGAACGTCTAAAGCAGGAAAATGGCCAGCTCCTGCGATTTGTCCATCAGAAGGTCCTAATTACGGGAATCCACCTATTCCTTCTACACTTTGCGGCTCGTATTGGATCGGTCCGCAATTTACATTTACCCCTTGCTTACATAAATAAGAACGGCTCGCTGGTGATTCAACATATCCATGAGCTGAAGCTTTTTCTGAAAAACCGAAAGTTAACAATCCCGTAAGTAATATACCACCACTTAATATAACTTTCTTCACCTTCTGTAAACCTTTCGTTCTCATCCCGTCATCCCCTTTCCCATAATAAAGCGAAAATAACTATAGTCGGCTAGTCATCTTCTCTACATCCATTATAAGTCAAGGAGTATAACGAAAAGAACCCTCTAAAAACTTTCTCAAATTCATTTAGTACATTATATAAATTTTATTGATACATTCAAATAACACCGCTAGAGAAATATAGACGGTGTTAAATATACTCAATTAAACTATTCGTTTATAAATAAATTACGAAATTGGCAAAGTTAGTCTAGTTATCAAATAGCCCTCTCCCTCTCAGATTTGCGGAAACTGGCTCCTTTTCGATTTCACGTGCCCATATAGATAACTGGCCGATATGATGGATTTCGTGGACAATGACATGACGTATTAACTCTCCGTGTGTACATTCAATGACTCGGCGCCTAATTGGTGCGTCTCTTGAGCTAATCGGCTCTTCATTGAAGTCAGCTTTTGAAAGTTTCCGAGAATCCATTTCATTTGTCCAAGAGGTCACAAATGGCTTCACTTTCCCGTGGTATTGAGCTGAAAGATTTTTCACTTTTTGTAAGCTGGCATACTCTTCAAACAATGGCTCCTCAGGCACTGATTCACCACGCAACCCTAAGATCCACATATATTCCACATCTACAATATGAAATAGGGTATGTAGTATACTGCCGAATCCACCGACCCGTTTCTTTACCAGTTCTTCGGCCGATATGTCTTCGCACCATGTAAACCAATCATCACGAACTTGCCAGTTATATTGAAACAGTTTCAACATCACAGCAACCTCCATCTTTTAGATTAACATTTAATATTCACCAAAAGACTTCAAAATTCCTATTTAAGTAATACCTCTTATACAACTGTTAAAACCTTATACAAATTGGCCCTCAAATTGAACATTCAATATGAAGTTAATGAATGAAAAGAAAACCCCTATTATACAGGGGGTTATCAATCTTTTTACAAATCAATACTCAGACCTAATAACAGATTTTTCGTTTAAAAATATCTCTCTTTTTAAATAAAAATACTAAATCATTTTATAATAAATAACCGTTGCATCTAAATTACCATTTGGAGATATTGCGTATTCTGGTATTTTTCCAACTTCTTTATAGTCTAATGATTTATACAATCTATTAGAAGGGTCTCCTTCTCTCGTATCTAGCACTATAAGAGACCTATTTTCTTGCTTTGCTCTTTCCTCTGCTTTTTGCATAAGCGAACGTCCAATGCCGTTACGTCTAAAGTTCGGGTGAGTCATTAACTTGCAAATTTCAGCTCTATGAATCCCATTAGGCTTTGTAACTAAATGTAATTGAATACTCCCTGCCACTTCATTATTTATTTTAGCAACATACAAGATCACTTCTGGTGCTAAAACAGTTTCCCAATACTTTGTTGATTCTATTTGTTCCAGTGGAGGTAAAAAACCAATTGACGCCCCATCATCTACAACCGTTTTCAAAAGTTTAGAAAGCTCTTCCATATCATCATTTATTTGCTTAATCTCTTCAATTACTAAATTTTGCATTACTAATCCCCCTTTTGTTTCATTGTACCAAGTTTTAAGGAAGGAATAACAGGTTACTAAAAGGAAATATATATTTAGATAAAACATACTTATATACTGTATGGCAAGTGGAGGGATTAACCATTAGTAAAACAGGTTTTGACTTAATAAAACATGAGGACAACTTTAATCTTGGCTATGAAGATATCGAAGAGATATCTATGAGCTGTAAATTCTCTAACTGCACTCATACAAATGAACCACACTGCGCAATTAAAAAAGCTATTTCCGATGGAATTATTACAGAAGACATGATGAATAGTTATTATAGGGATAAGAATGAATTCGAATATGTGTGTAAACAAAAGAACAAAACAAAAGCTATTGATTATATGCAACAATTGAAACTTTTTCGGAAAACTTAAAACTAAATAAATAGTTGTTATTTCTCATTCCCACTAAATTTAAAATTCTTACTTTAATACATTACATACCAGGTACTTTTTATACTCAAATTCAAACTCACATAAAAAAACGTTTTAAACATAAAGTTTAAAACGTTTTTTTACATTCAATGATTTTGATTTTTCAGTTCTGTTAAACATTCCTGTACTAAAGTTACTGCTTGACTCATTGCAGCTCCGCCAGCAAATGCTGCTGATACACCACATGCTTCCAGAATCTCTTTATCTGAACATCCTTGATCAAGACAACCTTTTGTATGATAAATAGTACAATATTCATCTTGCGTTGCTAGACTAATTCCTAATGCGATAAGTTGTTTTTCCCTTTTTGTTAAAGCGCCCTCTTGAAAACAAGCTTGTGTGAATGCATTATATGTTTCTGCAATTTCAGGAATTTGGTTTGTAAAACTACCGATACCTTCTTTATAATGATGTAGAACGTCATTTACTGAACTATGTTGTTCGTGTTCCATCTTATTATTACCCCCATTCAAATTATGTGTACCTATTGTAGTATGTGATGAAAAGAAGGTAATATACCTCATTCAATAGAATGAATATTCAGTTTATTATAACTAAAATTTCAAACTATCATCCTCTACCGTTTGTTCTTTATAGTTTTTCCTTTCAATTTCTTTACTTCTTTCTTCCCAAAACGTTAAACCTTCAATTCCCACATTTTTAGGATCAAATACTGGATCTTTCCCTTCCTTTTTCTGTGCTTCATAATCTTTTAACACTTTTAATGCGATTTTACTTAATAGTAGAATCGCAATTAAGTTTAACCATGCCATGCTACCGATTCCTAAATCTCCAAGATTCCATAAAAGCGACGCTGATTCTACGCTACCGATGTAAACCATAATTAAAAATCCAATTTTTAAAACTGGTTTTAACCAGCTATGTTTAAGCTCACGATCTAAATAAGTAAGTGTCGTTTCAGCGATATAGTAGTATGCGAGTAAAGTTGTAAATGCGAAGAAAAATATTGCGATTGAAATAAATAATGGACCAAACCCTGTCATAACAGTTTCAACTGCTTGTTGTGTATAGATTGGACCTGCATCAACATTCCCTATATTCTTTACTATAGCGCTTTTCCCTTCAGGTATAACATTATACATACCTGTTATTAAAATCATAAGAGCTGTCGCTGTACATACAACAATTGTATCGATATATACAGAAAACGCTTGAACTAACCCTTGTTTTGCAGGATGGGATACTTCAGCAGCAGCGGAGCTATACGTCGCTTCTCCAACACCAGCAACATTTGAAAATACAGCACGCTTTACGCCCCATGCGATTGCTGCACCAACGATTCCACCAAACATTTCATTTACACCAAAAGCACTAGAGAAAATTAAAGCGAACATACTTGGAATTTCTGTTACATTCGCAATTAATACGATACATGTAACAATTACATAACCTATTGCCATAAATGGAACAA
The DNA here is from genome assembly GCF_016483705.1 of Bacillus cereus group sp. N6. Classification (NCBI taxonomy): domain Bacteria; kingdom Bacillati; phylum Bacillota; class Bacilli; order Caryophanales; family Bacillaceae; genus Bacillus; species Bacillus cereus group sp. N6. The sequence continues at coordinate 116,364 of NZ_JAEHBI010000001.1, read as the reverse complement.
GCATTTGCGAAACGCCCGCAATTCTCTTTACGCCACCAAAAATGATTGATGCTAATAATATAACTAATAATATTCCAGTTATATATTTGCTAATGCCATTAGAGTTTTCAAACCCAACTGCGATACTACTAGACTGAATACCTGGTAATAAAACGCCATATGAAAGTGTTACAACAACCGCTACAATGACTGCAAACCATTTCATTTTCAGGCCTTTTTCAATGAAATATGGTGTACCACCTCGGTATTCATTCCCAACTTTACTTTTATACACTTGAGATAATGTTGATTCAACAAATGCACTCGTTGCTCCTAAAAGAGCCATTACCCACATCCAAAACACAGCTCCTGGTCCACCAAAAGCGATAGCTGTCGCGACCCCTGCGATATTACCTATTCCAACCCTACCTGATAAGGCTAAACAAAATGCTTGAAAGGATGAAATTCCCGTCTCCGAGCTCTTCCCTTCAAATAATAGTTTAATCATCTCTTTAAAATAACGAATTTGCAGAAAACGAGTGGCAATTGTAAAATACACACCTGCCCCTAATGCAAAAACAACTAACCCAATACTCCATACTTGCCCTACTAACCACTCTACTAATTGCTCCATCCAAATCCCCCTTAACATTCTTTTGAAAACTATTTTATATATAAGAAAACGGACAACTATTATTAAACCTTACAGTTGTCCGTATCTCTCATTATTTCATCCCTCTATTTATTAACAGTTAGATTCTCTATTACTTTATATTTACCCAAACGCTTTTCACTTCTGTATAGTTATCAAGCGCATATGAACCTAACTCACGACCGATTCCAGATTGTTTAAAGCCACCAAATGGTGCAGCTGCATTTTCTAAGTTATAATCATTAATCCATACTGTTCCTGCCTTTAATTTATTGGCAACTTGATGTCCTGTTTTAATATTTTGTGTCCATACGCCCGCAGCGAGTCCGTATGAAGAGCGATTTGCTCTTTCGATAACCTCTTCTGTTGAATCAAATGGAAGTACAACGACAACTGGTCCAAAAATTTCTTCTTTCACAATTGTCATATCATCAGTAACATTTGTGAAAACTGTTGGCTGTACAAAATATCCTTTTTCAAATGCCCGTTCACCACCAGCAGCAACAGTAGCTCCTTCTGCTTTTCCTTGTTCAATGTAATGTAGCACACGTTCTTGTTGCTTTTTAGATACGAGTGGCCCCATTTCCGTTTCCTTCTCCATACCTGCTCCAAGTTTTACGTTGTTCGCCATTTTTACTAATTCAGCTACGACTGTTTCGTAATGTTTTCGGTGAACGAATACGCGAGATCCAGCACTACAATTTTGGCCGTGATTATACATAATACCTTGGAATGCGCCGTTAATCGCTTCTTCTAAATCAGCGTCTTCTAAAATGATATTTGGTGATTTACCACCAAGTTCTAACGTTACATGTTTAATTGTTTCTGCAGATTGACGCATAATATATTTCCCTGTAACTGTTGAACCTGTGAAGGCTACTTTATCAATATCATGATGGTTTACGATTGCAGCTCCTGCTTCAGGGCCAAAACCTGGAACAAAGTTTACAACACCGTTTGGAAAACCTGCTTCTTTAAAGAGCTTCGCTGTATATAATAACGATAAAGGCGTTTGCTCTGCTGGTTTTAATACGATTGTACAACCTGTTGCTAGTGCAGCTCCCATTTTCCAAGAAGACATAACGAGTGGAAAATTCCAAGGAATAATTTGACCTACAACGCCAACAGGTTCATGGCGTGTGTAATTTAAGTAATCTTTTGAAATCGGAATTGTTTGCCCGATAATTTTCGTAGCCCATCCCGCATAATAACGATAATTTTCTACAGTCGCTGCAATATCATCATCCAGTGCTACTTGATATGGTTTTCCATTATCTAAAGCTTCTAACTGCGCTAATTCTTCTCCATGCTCTTCAATTAAGTCTGCTAATTTATAAATTAGGTGCGCTCTTTCAGCGGTAGTCATTTCTGCCCAAGGTCCTGATTCAAATGCAGATCTTGCAGCTTTTACCGCTACATCAATATCCTCTTCTCGCGCTTCGCATACGACAGCTAAAACATCTTCTGTTGCTGGATTGTATGTCTCAAATGTCTTCCCGCTAATGGAAGGTACAAATTCACCATTAATAAACATTTTAATTTCTTCATTTAAAAACGCTTTCACTTTTGGTCTCAGCTCAATGTTTGTCGTTAACATATATGCTCTCCTCCTTATTTAAACAGCTGCATGAGCTGCAATTTTTGAAATAATCGTTTGAAGTTTTTGATCTTCTTCTTCAGTTAATCCGAGTCTCGGATAACGAGAAGGTCCCCCTGCTTGCCCGTGTAATTCCATTGAGCGTTTAACACTTTGTACATATTTTCCTGATCCTTCAAGAAACTCGCAAAGAGGTAAAATAGCATCGTTTATTTCCCAAGCTTTTTCTAATTCACCATTTTGGAAATGCTCATACATTTTCGTAACAAGTCCCGGCACGATATTTCCTGCTACTGAAACCCATCCCGTTGCACCTACTAAATAAGATTCCATAACTAAATCTTCAGATCCACAGAAGACTTGAAAAGCACCTTCGCCTTGTCGTACTAAATCTCTTGCTTTACGAATATCTCCGCTAGATTCTTTAATATGTGTAACATTTTCACATTCTTTTCCAATACGTAGCATGAGCTCTGTACTCATATCAACACCAGATGTAAACGGATTATTGTATAACATAATTGGTATATTTACAGCGTTTGAGATTTCTTTAAAATGAAAATAAATTTCCTCTTCTTTCGGCTTACAATAGTACGAGTTAATAATTAATGCGCAATCCGCTCCGTGTGCTTCTGCATGTTTCGTATATTCAATCGTTTCTTTCGTCGTTTCTGCTGCAGTTCCTACAATAACTGGAATACGACCATCAACTTCTTTTAATACTGTTTCTACCATTTTAAATCGTTCTTCTTTTGATAAACTAACAAACTCACCTGTACTTCCATTAATAATAATGCCAGCTACCTTTTGATCGATAAAATAGTTTACGTTTTGTTTTACACCGTTCCAATTAATTTCTTGAAACTCATCCATCGGTGTGATCAATACTGGAAATGCCCCTTTAATTTTTTTCATATTTATCTCTCCCTTTACTATTTTAATAAAAATCCTGTCGGAAACGGATCTGTAGAGTCTAATAGAAACGTCTGCATCCCTGTAATAAATCCTCTACTTTCAAAGCGAAAAATGTATCCTTGTTCTTCTTTCTTCACTTGTTCCACTGTTATAAAGCTATTAAATATACTTTCATTTTTAAAAGGTTTATCCGCTATATAATCATTTTTAAATAATGTATGAACATAAGATACAATAGTAGAAACAAAACCAGGCGAACGTACGATAAAGTTATCTTCATGAAATGTAATCGACTTTATATGGTTCTTTTCTGTTTGCATAGATTCTACTAAAATAAGTCTTTTTATTAATGACTGTTTTTGTATAGCTTGAAGTGTAACTTCACTCCATTTTTTTAATTTAGAGATATTTTCAATACTGATTTCTGGTGAATATGCATCCTTTTCTACAACTGCATATACTTTATCTGCCTGAATGAGAGAGTAACTTATATTACCAACTTGTAAATTTTTCTCAATCATATAACATAGTTTACTTTCAAACGAAACAGATACAACTTCATCATTCTCTACATACGCATGGATTGAAAATATACCAGATAGCGTTTCAATTTTGTATTGGTTCGTCTCTCTCTTTTTTAAATACCCGCTTTCTAGTAACATCGTTATGACTGCGACAATCCCCCCATAATGAAGCGGAATGGATCCTTCATGATTAAAAAATAATACAGCTGCATCGACTTCCATATGAATAGAAGGAACGACAATACATCCATTTAATCCGATAAAACCACGTGGTTCATTTAATACAAGCTTCATTTCTTCTGCTAATTCACCTGAAAATTGTTCGTTTAATTGCTCTAAACTGTAGTAGTATTTGCATGGTACATCTTTCATTACACGAAATGCTTCACCATTTACATGTACGTCTACTGCTGTATACATTTTTTGAATGTTCATTTTACATCCTCCGTTTCATGTTCCATCGGCGGAATTAGCAAAAAGCCTTCTTTAAGTGGGTCCTTTTCATTATAAAAAAATCTATGCATCCCCATAAGCCAAGCTGAACCTGTAATTTTCGTTACGACAGCTTCAATATTTTCTACAGATGTTGTATTTATGACGCACCCTTTAAATAAAGAGCCAACGATACTCTCATGAATAAACTCTTCATCCACTTCAATTTTTTGATTTGCGTATAATACAGCTAACTTCGCTGATGTTCCTGTACCACATGGAGAACGATCAATTCCTCCTGGCGGAACGACAACTGTATTTTTCACATGAGCACTTTCATGAGTAGGATCTGTATAAAATTCAATATGGGTTAACCCTCTAATAAATGAATACTGCGGATGAATGATTTCAAATTCCTCATTAATGATATTTCTAATATGAATTGCCTTATCGATGATTGTAGATGCATGTTCCGGTACTAACTCTAAACCTACTGACTTCGCATCAATAATGGCATAGAAATTTCCTCCATACGCAATATCTGCTTCTACAGTTCCAATCCCCTCAACTTGTACAGTAATATGTTTCAATAAAAAAGCTGGTATGTTACAGAAAGAGACTTCTTTCGCTTTTCCATCTTGAACAAAGATATCCACTTCAACTAAGCCGGCTGGCGTGTCTAACTTTAACGAAGTAATCGGTTCAACTACAGGAATTAAACCTGATTCAATTAAAGCTGTACATACACCAATTGTATCGTGACCACACATCGGTAAATATCCACCTGTCTCTATGTATATAACACCAATATCTGCTTCAGGATGACACGGATCTGTTAATAGTGCTCCTGACATTACATCATGACCACGCGGTTCATTCATTAACAATTTGCGAATCCAGTCATACTCCTTTTTCATATGTAACATTTTCTCTGCCATCGTCTCTCCAATTAACTTTGGAAGTCCGCTTATCAATGTCCTCGTCGGATTCCCGCCCGTATGTGTATCAATCGTCGTAAAGACTCTTTGTGACCTCATCCATTTAACACCCTTTCTGTAAAACGACTCAAACGAAGTGGTTCAATAGGAATGATTGTTTCTTTTTCATTTAATAACTCTTCAATTACTTTTCCAGTAACCGCTGCAAGGCTAATGCCATCCCCTTCATGCCCCGCTGCGATAAAGTAGTTCGGGATATGTTGCACGCGTGAAATGATTGGCAAATGATCTTCTGTCCACGGGCGTAATCCAGCATATGAACGAATCACCATCATATCCGCCATTTTCGGATAAAAACGAATTGCTCTGTTTGCAATACATTTAATAACCTCGTTGTTTATCTTCGTATGAAAACCTACAAACTCTCTACTACTACCAATTAAAAAATTTTGGCTTTCTGTCGGCTCAAACACAAGAGCTACCCCATATTTCTCAGTTAAAGCATCCACTTTTCGTTTTCCGCCAAATTTAGAAATTAAATAGCCAAATTCCATTACTTTACGGCAACCAACGTGTTGTTGCCTTGAAGCTACAATAATATGCCCTTTTCTCGGTTCAATTGGGATATTTACATCCAACATTTCTCCGATTTTCGGAGCCCACACACCGGCTGCGTTTACCACTTGTTTCGCAGTAAACGTCCCGTTAGTCGTTTCTACAATAAAGGAACCGTCTATATCTCTTTTCATTTCTTTTACTTCCGTATGATTAAAAGCTTTCGTACCAAATTTCTTCGATTCTGTAAGAAGTGAAAAAGCAAGGAGATATGGATTTACAGTCGAATCCGTTGCGCATTCTAACCCGCCTAATAAATCTTCTGCAAAAAATGGCGATTCTTCTCTTATATCTTGTCTATCAAGCATTCGAAACGGTAAACCAGCTTCCTTTTGACGATTCACCCATTGCCGGGCTGCTTCCATTTCTTCGTCCGACTCACATACGAGAATACTTCCTGGTGCTCTATATTCAAATGAGTGCTCTAACTCTTCACTTAAATCAGTTACTAACTTTTGACTTACTAACGACATTTGACTATCAAACCCTGGGTCTTTATCAATAGCCAAAATATTCCCGTCACACCGTGAAGACGTCCCACTGACAAATTCTCCTTTTTCAATGATTGTTACGTCTCTTCCGTATTTTGAAGTGTAATAAGCGATTGAACATCCTATAATTCCACCACCTATTATTAAAACGTCACAGTGCCTCACGTAGCACCCCTCCCTTCTTTTTAATCCCTCACTTTCTTTTATGCAATTGACGTGCCAACTCTACATATATACACTTTTTACAAATAATATTTTTATTTGTAAAAATATTTTGAATTTATCATAAATAGGTGTATTATTTTTTTATCACTGTCAAAATTTTTATACATAATAGGAGGACAATATGGCATTCTCATTTCCCACAATACAAGAATTTCTAAAAACTTTATTAATTGATCACACAAACAATTTGCAACATATTGAGCAAGTTAACGAAAAGTTTTATTACAGCCCTTCTACTACAGAAAAATACAACTGTGCAGTTATAGATGAAGATGATTCATTCAACACTTTAATTGACGCGTTTTCTCATGAAATGACCGTTATCGTAATAAACGAAAATAAAGAGCCTATATGCTGTATAACGGCTCAGCAAATCATTCCGTTTCTTGTTAAGTCTTACAATGAACTACAATCTTTCTATAACACCGTAATACAAACAACTGATTCTTCTGTTACAGTCATCGATGATAAAGAATGTGTTCGTACTTGGACAGATGGCGCCGAAAAGATTTTTTCAGTCAATCATAATGAAATTATTGGACAACCTATCACTCGCTTTTTTGACTATAAAGATTTGGAAATTTTACAATCATTACATGACGGAAAAAGCATAATTGCTCAGTTCCATCAGCCTCGTCCAGATTTATTTGTATTAATTAACTCAAACCCAGTGTATTGTAACGATGAAATTATTGGAGCAGTCGTTTCAGAAACTGATGTTACGAATCAAGTTGCTTTAAATGAAAAACTATTTAATATGTCACATGAAATGCACCGATTAGAACAAGAGGTCGCAAAATATAAAGATGAATTAGACCCTTTCCTTGCGATGAATGGAAAGAGCCCTGTTATACAAAGAACAATACAATTAGCTAGAAAGGTGTGTTCGGTGAAATCAACAGTTTTAATACTCGGAGAAAGTGGTGTTGGAAAAGAAGTATTCGCGAAAGCAATCCATGAAGCAAGTGAAGCAGCTAAAGCACCTTTCATTTCAATTAACTGCGGCGCCATTCCAGAAGCGTTATTTGAAAGTGAATTATTCGGGTATGAGCGCGGGGCGTTTTCTGGTGCAAATAGTAAAGGGAAAAAGGGTAAAATAGAGCTCGCGCAAGGCGGTACATTATTCCTAGATGAAATAGGAGAAATGCCGCTCGATATGCAAGTAAAGCTTTTACGTGTACTACAAGAACGAAAATATTACCGAGTTGGTGGAGAAAAAGAGATTCATATTAATTTCCGCATTATCGCTGCTACAAATCGTGATTTACAAGAGGAAATGAGAAAAGGCACGTTCCGAGAAGATTTATACTATCGCCTAAATGTAGTTAGCTTGCATATTCCACCGCTGCGCGAAAGACGCGAGGATATTATTGAATTAACTTATTCTTTCTTAAATGATTTTTCAATCAACTATAACAGACCAATTCGTGACTTACCTTCCAGCATTATGCATGAACTGCTTCATTACAATTGGCCAGGTAATATTCGTGAGCTTCGTAACGTTGTTGAAAGACTTGTCGTATTTGCGACTGACGGGATTATAAAACAAGAATATTTACCATTTCATACAACTGAAACGTTAGACAATCATACGGCTCATTCCCTATTACTCAGCAACAATCATACAATCCTTTCTTTACAAGAAGAAATGGATGAACATGAGAAAAAAGTCATCGAGAGGGCTTTACGCATTTTAAATGGGAATAAATTAGAATGCGCGAAACAGCTCGGTGTTACGAGGGCCACTTTATATAACCGCCTAAAAAAACTTGGGTTACAATAAACCTTCCTCCTCTATTTTGGCATAGTTTTTGCATAATAATTTGTGCAAACCGAACTAGAGGAGGAATACATATGACGAATAAAGATCACTTAATTGTTTGTCGATGTGAAGAAGTTACATACGGACAACTTCAATCGACAATTGCTGAATATAATTGCTCGGCGAGAGAATTAAAACTAAGAACACGTGCTGGCATGGGATTTTGCGGTGGCCGCACATGTAGAATGATGATAGATCGAATGATTGAAAGTGCAAATCCTGAAGTAACTACTAATGAAATTCCATTAAAATATCAACCACCAGTGCGCGCAGTTACCTTTAGAGCGGTAGGTGAAAATAAATGAATAGAATTACCCATCATCCTGTTTTAGGGAGTTTAAATAGTAGTAATCGCATCACTTTCCAATTTAACGGGCAACAATATGAAGCATATGAACATGAAACGATTGCGGCCGCTTTACTTGCAAACGGAATAAGAACTTTAAGAGTGCATGAAGATAGCGGGACGCCGCGAGGTATTTACTGTAATATCGGGCATTGTTCTGAATGCCGCGTGACAGTAAACAATCAAACGAATGTACGAGCATGCTTAACTGTTGTTGAAAAAGATATGGTAGTTGATAGCGGTAAACATCATCCAAATATCGTGAGAGAGATGGTGAAAAAGCGATGAATGATGTCATTATTATCGGAGCTGGACCAGCAGGTTTGTCAGCCTCCATTTCTTGTGCTCGATTTGGACTAAATGTACTTGTTATTGATGAATTTATGAAGCCTGGCGGAAGGGTGCTCGGACAATTACATCAAGAACCTACTGGAGAATGGTGGAACGGAATAGAAGAATCAAGACGCCTTCACGAAGAAGCAAAATCACTTTCAGTTGATATTCGATGCGGCATTTCCGTATATAATTTAGATAAAGATGAAAGTTCTTGGTTCGTACATACGAATATCGGTACGTTAGAAGCGCCGTTCGTTTTACTTGCTACTGGCGCTGCTGAGTACTCCATCCCCCTTCCTGGTTGGACACTTCCAGGAGTCATGTCGATTGGTGCAGCCCAAGTAATGACAAATGTACATCGCGTTCAAGTTGGGCGAAAAGGAGTAATTATTGGCGCTAACATTTTGTCATTCGCTATTTTGAATGAATTACAACTAGCGGGAATTAAAGTGGAACATATTGTACTTCCTGAAAAAAATGAATTAAGTCAAAAGGCTGGTGAACCAGAAGAAGTATTAAACTCTCTCTTACATGCTGCCCACCTTGCCCCATCACCTTTATTACGTATAGGTAGTCGATTGATGAAATATAATTGGGCGAAACAAGTTGGATTAAACTTCTATCCTAATAAAGGTATGAAAATAAACGGAACACCACTTCACCTTCGAAAAGTAGCTCTTGAAATTATCGGTACAGATCAAGTTGAAGGTGTACGCGTTGCTAATATTGATACGAAAGGAAACATCATAACTGGATCGGAACAAATATATGAGGCAGACTTCGTTTGTATTGCCGGTGGCTTATACCCTCTTGCTGAGCTTGCTGCTGTAGCTGGCTGTCCTTTCCGTTACATTCCGGAATTAGGCGGCCATGTTCCACTGCATTCCGAAACGATGGAAACCCCTCTTCCCGGTTTATTTGTAGCCGGCAATATAACTGGCATTGAAAGCGGGAAAATTGCAATGGCACAAGGAACTGTTGCTGGATATTCAATCGTAAAACAGGCAAATAATAAATCCCATTCGGTTGAACAACACTTGCAACAGGCGATCCAACATGTACATACCGTACGACAACAAGCTGCCATTCAATTTAATCCGATGATTGATCTCGGTAGACGGAAAATGAATGAAATTTGGCGTGATTATTCCCTGGCATATACACATACTAAAAAGAGCTGCTGAGATTACTCTCAACAGCTCTTTTTTCTACTCATCTGAGTTATTAAACTTTGCTAATGCGTAAATGCCTTCTTCATCATCTAATTCAAGTTGTAATCTTGCTGCAAATGAATTGACATTATATTCTCTGTCAAGTAATAAGCGTAATGCTTCAATTAAGTTCGCTTGAATTAAAATTTGCTGGCGACCATTTACCTCTACTTCAGCAGAGAAACCGTAGTCATCATCATACATTAGTTCAACTAAAACTTCTTCTGGACCAACTTGTCTTTTTTCAGCGATATATACACAAAGCGCATTGATAAGTTCTTGTTCAGAAATTTTTATTGTTTCCATGCTACTTCATCTTCCTTTTTCTTACGTTGATCTTTGAAGTATTTAAATGCACGAACTGCTAACATTACGATACCAGCCATTACTAACATATTTACCATAAACGCTAATACAGAACCAAGAGCTCCCATATTTGCAAATAGGCTACCCATTAGTAAACCACCAAGACCACCTAGTAATAAACCTTTCATAAAGCTTCCTTTATTACTCTTTGGTGCTGTGTTTGTTGCCTTTGTTTTTGAATCTGTTGTTGTTTTTTGTGAGTTTACGTTATTATCTTTTTTGTTCAAATCAACTTTTGACTTTTGACCAGAACTTGGTGTGTATGATTTTTTACCAGATTTGTAACCCTTCGCTGCTGCGTGATCTACAAACATGAAGCTACTAGCTCCAAAGATAACCATGAATGCTGTCATGACTGCTACAAGTTTTTTCAACATATTATATCCATTCTCCTTTTATATAGATATATGTGAAATCTACCTTTCTAGTAAATTCAGAATGATAGATTTGTTTTTAAAAACATTTTAAAGGTTCTTATGAACTTATTATATGAACTTTTGTCGAAATATGCAAGTATTATTTACTTCCGACAGTTTGGTGACAAAGGAAAAATTAAGCAAAACAGAATTGACTTTAAATGAAACAAAACATATTATAGGTTCATAAGAACTTTTTATTATTTTTGGAGGTGAAAAGATGGAAACATTTCATCTCACACGAAACGAAATGGCTACCCTTCTTCTATCATTAAGAGGATGGAATACGAAAAAGCCTCTCGGTATTTTACAAGAAGCTTGGGCGAAGTCACATAAAAAAGATATTGAAAGCGGACAAAGCGTAACTGCTTTTATTACTACCGCACTTTCACCTATTTTTGAAAAACTGATTAAAATTGATGATACAGACGTCGGTTTTTCATTAAATGAAATAGTTGCGCTTGGAAATCAGATTGAAAATACAAGTTTCTCAGTAACAGCCATGCAAAACTGGGTGAAACGAGATATAAAAGAAATGATTGGCTCTCCTCAAAAAGGAAAAAAATATTCAATTGAACAAGCAGCCTTACTATTCATTGTTGAAGATTTAAAAACAGCACTTGATTTTGAATCCATTCGTAAGCTATTACGCCTTATTGTAAATGACCCAGCCGATCGAAGTGATGACTTAATCAATCCTGTTCATTTATATGGGGCATACTCTTCTCTATTTGAAGAACTCAATCAAGGGAACTGCTTACAACTAAATGCAACAGATACAATCCATACAATTGAAAATATCGTGAAAGAAAGAGCTGATAAAATTGCAAGCAAGTTCGATCAGGTTAACAACGAACAACGTGAAGCAATTCGTAATGCGATTATTATTGCCACATTATCTGTGCATACCGCTTATGTACAAATGTTAGCAAAACGTTACGTAACAGCAACTTTATTTTTACAAAATTTAGAAGTGAAACCGTAAAAAATAGGAGCAGAAATGCTTCTATTTTTTTATGAGAAATTTTTAATAATCTTTTCATTTTCTCTTCATGAAAACTAAGCTCATATCCTGTACTATACTACTTATGAGAGACATAAAAGAATTGAAATAGCAATCCCCTATACAAATAAGGTATAATCTACACATAGTGAATCTTTTATGTTATTAAGTATAAGGTTCACCTATTCAAAAATACATAAACTAGAAGGTGCAACAATGGTAAGTAGTTTTATTCATTCAGTATTAACGTTTTTTGAAGGATTAGGTTATTGGGGCATTATGCTTGGTCTAATGATTGAGATTATTCCAAGTGAAATCGTCCTTGCTTATGCGGGATTCTTAGTATTCAATGGTAGTATCTCATTTGTAGGCGCCGTTGTATTCGGTACAATTGGCGGCGTTATTGCTCAAATCTTTATTTATTGGCTTGGACGATACGGTGGACGACCTATATTAGAACGATACGGAAAATATATTTTCATTCATAAAAAACATATAGATGCAGCTGAAGATTGGTTTAACCGTTACGGGACTGGTGTAATTTTCACTGCACGCTTTATTCCAGTAGTACGTCATGCGATTTCAATTCCTGCTGGTATTACAAAAATGCCATTATTACGTTTCACTACATTAACAGCACTTGCAATCATCCCTTGGTCTATCATTTTCATTTATTTAGGTGAAAAACTAGGTCAAAATTGGGAGAATATAAACGATATTGCGGGACCGTATGTGAAGTCTTTCGCAATTGGCGGCGTCATACTTATCCTACTATACTTCATCCTTAAAAAATGGACAAAAAAACGTAAAAATCTTGCTTAAGATAATATAAAAACCGCTATACATTCATTACGAATGTTAGCGGTTTTTATATTAGACTTGATTATGTATTAAAAATTGGATTATTTCTTCCTTATGCTTTAAGTCATGCTGAATGAGTGATGAAAAATAATGATTCAGCATGACTTTTTTAGTACCAATTTGAAAGTCATTATAAAAATTATCGGCAGGAATTCGCTCAATTTCGTCTACTAATTGTTTACGAGTATAGCTAAACTGATTGATAAGCTCTTCTCTTGAAATACCTGATCTTGCATATATAATTGCACTCTTATTCATTTCCTCTACATCTGTTGGAAAATGAGGCACTGATTGAGTACTAAGAAAATAAGGAATTCGATACTTCATTACAAAATCATCCCAAATAATAAAATGTGAAATCACATCTGCAATCCCCCACGAACCATTTTTAAATGATTGAAACCATATATCATCAGGTACTTCCTTCAATGTTTGACACCATTCTATTATATTTAACTTTTCTTCTAAAATATTTTCTTTCTTCATTATGCATTCCTTTCTCGCACTTGTAATTCATTCATATTAATATCTTCTAGAAATTGTATAAAAAGCCTCCATAATTATGTGGATAAGCAACAATTCATTCGTCCATTTCGTATATTAACTCTAAAAGGAGTGATTTCCCTATGCATTGGCAACAAAAAATACAATACTTAATCGGACGCCCTATCGGTATTTCCTTCATAAATGGGCAGGGAACTTCTGGTGTATTATGTTCAGCACATGATGGTCAATTATATGTGTATGAATACCTTTATCAAGCGCAGTTCGCAATGAAGCATTATGATTTTAGACAAATTCAAGATATACATGCCTTTCCGAATTGCCCACATCAAAATACTCTATACTAAAAAAGGAACAGCTTATAGCCGTTCCTTCTTCTCCACTCTTATTTTTCAGTATAAAAGTTTTGTACTGCTTCATCAAAGTAAATCCAGCCTTTCCAACCTAAATGAATTGTATCTTTTAAGAAATACTTATCATATTCATGGCCAGAAAAATCAACTACTGGGTATCCTGCTTTCTCAACTTGTTCCCGAACTTTTTTATAATACACTTCACGGCGTTCTTTAGGGAAACCAGCGTAATCATACCACGGTCCGTTTACAGGTACAGAAATGAATAGTGGCTTAACATTTTTCTCTTTAAATATATTTAAAACAATTTGTAAGTCATCATATTCTGGTGATTCTTCATATGATTCATTTGCTCTAAAGTTTTTTAAACCTTTTAATTTTTTCTTTAAATTATGTTTATAGTAATACGGATTTTCAATTCCGAATGTGTTTGTAGTAGATTCCGTTTTTCCTTCTTCCTCCGCATGTTTACGTGCATCTACCCAAGAAATTGAACGTAGTCCCATATTTGTTTTTTCTTTCATCGGTTCAATCTTAAATAAGGAGTTAAATACATCTCTATGATCTAAAATATTTCGATGCATATAAGCAAGTGGTTTAACTAAACCTGCTTTTATGTTATGTTTCGTATCATTATATACAATACCTTCTAATGAATTTTTTAATATATCATCTTTTTGAACAACTTTATAGTCTAATAATCGTTTCGCAATTTGCTTCTTCATTTCAACATTTATTGTATCATTAAAAATAAAATGATAGGCTTGTTGTTTGGAGAAATTGTTTGGAGAAATTGTTAGTAAAATCCCCTTGTGATACACCCGTTTTAGTAAACCATTGTGGTGATAGAACAAAGACTACTTTTTTACCTTCTAACTCATCCATTGTAGACGTCATATTTAATATATGAGCTAAACTTTGTGTACCGCCAATCCCCATTAAATATGGTGTAAAACCTGCAGGATTTACTTTAAAGTAATTAGACGGATGATATGCATCCATTCGTAAAAATTCAGATGAACCATACATCGGTAAATACTGCGAATTCTCTAACATTTTTTGCTGTAAGAAAACACTTTGTAGTTTTTCTTTTTGTAAGGAAGTTGCCGCATCTTCTACCTTCTTATCACTAATAAGTGATACTAAACTTTTCGATGGGATTAATATGATAATGAAAAAAAGCACACACGCTAAAATTATGGGACCAAAAGCATGCTTCATTTTCATCGTCTCTTCCTCTTTCTATCGCTATTAAATTGTAACCCTTGTTTTTGACACGCCATCATTTCTCTCCTTTTTCTCTATACATGTTCCATTCTATTTATCTATTCTATACATGTATGTATTTCTTTCCTTGTTCTATTAAGTTCTATACAAATATCGCAAGAAAATGTTTCCATAGAAACACGTTAATTATACAAGATTCTACATAAATTTCACACTGGAATTTTACTAATAATTTTATTTTTAAGACATGAAAAAATATATAAAATGTCTATAATTCATCAGGAGCTATATTAAATTCAAAATAAGATAAGATACGTCCACTATAATCAATATCATGAGTATATGTAAAACCTAACTTTCGTAAAAGATTTTTCGAATTGTCATTTGCTATTTTCACCCTAGCAATTATTCTTTTTACACCCATCGTCTCTTTTACATATTGAATAGAAGCCCCTGCTGCTTCTGATGCATATCCATTTCCCCAATAGTCTGGATCAAGTAGATACATAATCTCTATTTCATCAGTTTCATCCACTTTTCTTAAACCACAATGTCCTAAAAGCTTTCCTGTTTCACTATTAAATAACAACCATACACCAAAATTATACTGTTCCCAATGTAATATAAGATTCCTGATATAATCATTTGCTTCTTCTTTTGACATTCCTCTTGATTTAGCAAGCCATTTGCCAACAGCTTCTTTCTTTAATATGTTATAAAATTGATCAACATATTCTATACTTGGTTTCCTCATGAACAATCTTTTTGTACATATTACTTCCTTTTCTTCAAACATAAACATCATTCCCATCCAAACATTTTATACAGACCAGTAAATTATACCACGGACTATTTCTCTAACTTTAAATAAGAAAAACAGACTATCACACATGTGAAGTCTGTTTCTCCATACTTTTATTTTTGTACATCTGCCCATTTTAAACTTGTAGCTGGACCGAATTGATGTACATATAAATCTTTCACATGCGGCTTTTGTAAGTATGATAATCCGCGCTGGAATACCGGTGCAATTACTGCATCATCCAGTAACATTTTCTCAGCATCTTGCATTGCTTTCCAACGAGCTTTTTCATCATTACCTAATTCTGTTTTAATCTTCTTAATTAACGCATCATATTCTGGGTTTGCATATTCTGTATTGTTCACACTGCTTCCAGAAAGGAATACTTCTAAGTAAGTCATTGGATCTGGATAATCAGGTAACCAGCGTGATAATGACATTTCATATTCTTTCTTCTTCTCTAACGCTAGTTTTTGCGTGTGTGGTTGTAATTTTACATTTACCTTTAAGCCTGGTAAGTTTTTCTCTAGCTCTTCTTTAATGTATTCTCCTACTTTTTTGAAGTTTTCTAAGTCATAGTTTAATAATTCAAGCGTCACTTCATTTGTACCGGTCTCTTGCTTCGCCTTTTCCCAATATTCTTTCGCCTGTTTTACATCAGTTTTATTAAACTCACCTGCTGTACTTCGAAAATCTTTTTTATCTGGACCTTTTAAAAATCCTTTTGGTACATAATAGTTAGCAGCAACCGAACCATCATTTAAAAATGAAGTCGCAAGTCCTTTCTTATCAAACACTGTACTTAGCGCAAGCCTTGCGTTTTTATTTTTAAGAATCGGTACATTTTCATTGAATCGGAAGAAGTACATAACCGGATCTGTATATTGTTTTAGCTCTTTATTACTTTTATATTTATCGACGAATTCTGTAGAAATGACAGCTCTATCAACTTTATCTGTTTCATATAAATTTACCGCAGTTGAAATTTCTTTAACAATTTGATAGTTTACTTCATCTAGCTTCACTTCTTTCTTATCCCAATACTTATCGTTTTTTTTCAGTGTAAAACTAGCTTCATGCTTCCACTCTGATAATGTAAATGGCCCGTTATACACCGCTTTATTTGCTTCTAATCCGTACTTATCGCCCTGCTCTTTCGCATATTTTTCGTTAATTGAATAGAAGGACGGTAAAATAAGTAATTTCGTAAAATACGGCACTGGATGTTCTAGTTCTACAACGAATGTTTTATCATCCGTCGCTTTTACTCCTAATTCATCTAAACCTAATTGTTTCTTATTTATTTTCTCCGCATTTTTCACATCGTAAGCAATGTATGCATATTGAGAAGCAGTATCCGGATTAATCAGCTGCTTCCAAGCGTATACGTAATCTTGTGCTGTTACTGGATCTCCGTTAGACCATTTCGCTTCACGCAAGTGGAATGTATATGTTTTTCCATCTTTACTTACTTCATATTTTTGTGCTCCAGCCTCAATCACTTCATCATTTTTCGATAAACGGAATAATCCTTCCATTACGTTATTTAAAACGTTAAACGATACCGCATCTGTTACTTTCCCTGAATTTAATGACGGAATTTCACCCGTTTCTAGTAACTGTAATACTTTCTTCTCATCTTTGGGCTTTGTCGTTGTTTTTTCTTTTGCGCATCCTACTAAAAATGAAGAAACTAATAGTGTACTAACTAATGAGTAACGAACAACTTTTTTCATTTGAAAACCCCCTCTATTTTTTAAGGTAAGTAACGACGAGCACCAGCGTATTCTTCTATATATCCTGGTGTATTTAGCGGTATAATCTCTACTGACCTTTCAGCTCTCGGTGAGTGAATCATATTTCCATCACCAATATACATAGCAACATGATGAACACTACCTTTTCCTTGATCATGTGCAAAGAAGATTAAATCTCCTTTTTGTAAATTTTCTTTATCAACTGCAACTCCATTTCTCGATTGCGGACCTGAATCCCGCGGAATTGTAATACCGTGTGATTTATAAATCGTATGTGTAAATCCAGAGCAATCAAATCCAAAGCCACTTGTACCTGCCCATATATACGGTAATCCTAAAAACATTTTTCCAGTGTTTATTAAATCATCAGCTGTCGGAGTTGGAATATCATTTTGCGAACGGTAAACTGTCCCATCATTTTTTCGTAGCCAAGCTTTCTGTCCGTTTGGTAACAACACGCGGTACGAAATCGTATCTTCACTAAGTAGTGGCAGTCGCGTATTATAGCTCACTTCAAGTGATTTATGTTGTTCAGAAGGATTTATATATAAAATGGCTGTCGGTTTTGTTACTAATACGAAAGGTTCATTTGTTTTATCAGCAAATTCTTGATTATATGTTAACTGTTTTTCGGGCATCCACCCTGGGTAGCCCTCTTCATTTCGAGGTGTTGGCTGACCATGGACTAACACTTTAACCCAGTCCCCTTTTTTATCAACAACCGTTACTTCTTGACCTAATAACGCTTGCGTTTCTAATTTATTTGCATTTGTTAACCAAAGTTTCTCATCAAGCGTCATTGATTTCGTCCACTTCCACAAATCAACTGGGTTTGTAGCGCTCGGTACATCAATTGGCCGTAATGAATCAGGCGCAGTCCAAAGTGTTGCGGCAGATACATCGATAAACGCTTTACTATCTTTCTTCTCTTCAGCATTTGCTGATGTAAACGATGAAAATATAAATAAAGTTGTTAAAAATGCAGTTCCTACTTTTTTCATAAATATCCCCCTTAAAAGATAGTTTACTAGTCTCTTCTCCTAAGATTTACTATTCACTGTCGTTTGAAGGTTTACCTTTGATCCAGAATAAGTCATTCCTTCCGGTTCTTCCATTAACCAAAGCGGTGCATCCAGATCGAAGTAATGAATATTAGGATGTGCAGCAGCTAAATGGGCTACAGCGCTAACAGAAAGTGAAGATTCCATCATACTTCCGACCATACATTTTACACCAGCTGTTTCGGCAATATCGGCAATACGCCACGCTTCACGTATGCCGCCACATTTCATTAATTTAATATTAATTAAGTCTGCATATCCTCCTTGAACAATTTTCAATGCATCACTCGCTGAAAATATGCTTTCATCTGCCATAATGGGCGTTTGTACATGATCTTTGACATACTTTAACCCATCCCAATCTTTCGCATGAACAGGTTGTTCAATAAATTCGATGTTTAAATTGCGATTTTCCATCTCTTTAATGATCGTAACCGCTTCTTTTGGATTCCACCCTTGATTTGCATCTAATCGTAACGTCGTAAATTTTGGTACACTATTTCGAATTGCTTCAATACGTTCTAAATCTAAATGAGCAGATTTTCCCACTTTAATTTTTAAAGTTTGAAATCCTTTTTCTACATGTTGCTTTGCCTCTTTCGCCATAATAAAAGGCTCATCTACACTCACCGTAATATCTGTATGAATTTCTTTCTTCCCGCCTAATAATGCGTAAAGTGGAACGTTTTGGTGTTGACAATACACATCATATAAAGCAATATCTACCGCGGCTTTCGCACTTGGGTTTCCAATACAACTCATTTGAATGTGCTGCAGTAACTGCTGAAATTGAATGATATCTTGACCAATTAAACAGGAACGCATCGGTCCTAAAATTGCTTCTTCAATCCCGTTAGCGAAATCACCCGTAATAACTGGTGTTGCGGCTGCAGCCCCCTTGCCAATAACTCCTTCGTCTGTATGAATATATACATCTATACTTTCTATTTCAGTTACGGTACGAAGCGCCGTTTTAAACGGTGTATGAAGATTTACACGTCTACGCTTTACTTTTACATCCGTAATTTTCATATTGTTCATCCTTTCATTGTCTGACAAAGTGGAACCTTAATCCACAAAATAAATTAGTTTTTTACGGACAATTAATCTCCTCTTTCGCTTACTTTTCATATAGGAGATTAATGTGAAATAAAAAAAATCCAGCCATAAGAAGATTCTTATGGCTGGATTTTGTCTAGGAATAGGTAGACAAAGCAGCAATTTGATTATATTTTTTCTGCGCATCTTTTAACGCTACAAGTAGTGCCTTTTGAGACGAACCGAAGTATCTATTTTTTATTTCTGTTACCAATAGTGGATCATTAATATTTTTATGTAGAAACAAATATTTAACGAATTGAGATGTTAATGCAATTGTCGCTGAGCAATCTGCATCTACAATTTCCCCTGTCTCCTTAACAAGTACAAACGCTACAAAATAACTTTTGAACTTTTCGGTAATAGGATTATTTTGAGGTGCTTTCGCATCCCCTACGATATAAATTGTATTTGAAGCGTACACAGCTATCTTCCTTTCTAATACGGGATAACGGTTTTCTTAATAGTCGTATGAGTGATAAACTCAACGTTGATTAAGAAATGTATCCGCTTACCTTGTATTATAATACAATTGACAGAATTTTAACAACATTTATTTCAGTGTATATTCCATAAGTATAAAAACAGCTCAAACTCTTCATTTTTACAATATGTGATTGTTACTTGTACCATGCCATTCATACATCAAAAAACAGCTAGCAATCGCTAACTGTTCTATTACACTACTTCGGCAACACAAATATAGTTTCATTTGACTTAGAAAATTGATATTCTTTTCTCGCAAACTTCAAAATTTCTTCCTCATCGTCTGTTAAATTTTCTATGTTAGTCTTTAAAGAATCCTGGTCTTTCTTTAAAGAGACCAATTGTTTTTTTTGATTCGTTATTGTATCTTTTTTTTCTACGATTATTTCTTGTTGTTTCGTTAAAATAAATTGAAGGTACAAAGTAGCCGCCGCAATAAATATAAACATGAATATAAATCGTCTTAGTTTTTTCTTATTAATTGCTCGCTTCTCATTAGGCTGTGATAGTTGCTCTTCTATATTAGGAACATTTATTCGCTTGAGTTTCCTCATTATGAAATCCCCCTAACACATATATTTTCACTACCCTCGGCATAATCCCTTACTAACTATAATTCTATTCTTATAAAATAAGCTCCTTCACAAAAATATCTTACAAATTAACCAATTAAAGATAGCATTCGACGACATTTCCATATTTACATTGCATTTTTTATGTATGCTGCCATAAAATAGTAGTTTCTGTTATTCTTTTTCTACTATTGTAGAAGAGTTTTTTTACATATGAAATTCCTCCTTGTAATAACATGCTTACAAGGAGGAAAAAGATAAAGTGAAACTTTAATCAGTGGGGATTTTCTTCATCCCCCACTGATTATTAGTTGAACCAATCGGGCTGCCCATTAATGCGGGATAAATTATCGTATATTCGATAAAACTGGAATTACTGTTTTAGAACTAAGATTTTGAGCATAGATCACCTGTTAAGAAACTTTACTAAATAAAATTTCATATTCCATGCTTTTTACTGTTTCCTCAGCAATCTCCACACCTAACAAATTTTTCACAATATGAAATGACATGTTAATACCAGCTGAAATACCTGCAGATGTAATAATGTGTCCTTCATCTACAAATTTCACATTCTCCATTACTTCTACATTCGGAAAATCTTTTTTGAAGGTTTGAATACTAGCCCAATGCGTTGTTGCTTTTAAGCCTTCCGGTAAACCGGCTTTCGCGAGTAATAGCGCACCCGTACAAACTGAAGTCATTAGCTTTACTTCTTTCATTTGCTGACGAACCCAATTTATTATAATATCATTTTGCACTTCATTTTCCCGAACACCTTTACCACCTGGAATGATTAAAATATCAACTGGTGGTAAATCTTCAATACTATAATCTGGCTTTACCTTTAATCCGTTTCTTGCTGTAATCATTTCTCCATTTTGGCTAACTGTATAGACAGTAAATGTTTTTTCTTCATCCGCTTCGGTTACAGAAAAAACTTCAAATGGCCCAGCAAAGTCTAACACTTCTACCTCGTTAAATAAAAATATGCCTACACTCCATTTATTTATCATACTTTCACTTCCTGTTTTAAATAATGTAAAAGGTGATCATGTCCTTTTTCTAATGCAATATGATATGCTGTTCTCCCATCTTTCAAAATATTTAAGTATCCCTTCTTCTTATATGTTCTATTGATTATGATATTTTCCTGTTAAAACTAAAGTTTACATAATAATATTATCTATCTAATTTCCATCTTTTATTTTAAATATTAAAATTTTCTGTTAAAATAACTATAATCATGTTTAATACGGAGGATAACATATGTTACAAGTAATGCCTTTAAATAGTGAAGACTATGATTTAATTACAGCTGCTGAAAAAGTAATCGAAAAAAACTATAAATATGGTCGTCATCATATCGGATCAGCTGTAAGAACTAAAACAGGTAATATTTATGCAGCAGTGCATGTTGAAGCGAATGTTGGAAGGATAACAGTGTGCGGTGAAGCTATGGCGATTGGAAAATCTGTTTCAGAAGGCGATCATGAATTTGATACCATTGTAGCAGTTGCTCACCCACACCCTCATGAAGACATAGAAAAATGTTGGGTTGTTGCTCCATGTGGTATGTGTCGAGAATTAATAAGTGATTACGGAAAAAATACGAACGTTATACTTTCTTATAATGGTGAACTTGTAAAATGTAACGTAATGGAGTTATTACCTGAAAAGTACACAAGTGAAGTAGAATAATCATTCCTGTTTTCCATTCATCAAATAATATTATTCCAATAAAAAACAATCCATTTTAAAAACGGATTGTTTTTTTATTTCTTTTTTATGCAGTTTATTTTATTTTTCTATTTTCGATAATTATAAAATTAGCATTAACAAAAATGAAATCCAAATATTTAAGTACGTATTTCGGTTCGTTTTTCATTTGAAAATTAAAACTCTATTTCTCCTTACATTCGAAAAATATCAATATAAATTCTCTAAAATAAGCAGCCTTATCATACTAATCTATAACAATTCTGTCTTCTTCCCTTACCTGTTTCCTTTAACACATATGATTTTAAAACAAGCGCTGTTAATGAATCTGTTAATGTTTTATATGATAAATTAGATAACGCTAATAGATCGTTCGTATATAACATTCTATGCTTCTCTAATAATAATAGTACTAATCGTTCCGACGGTTTTAATGCCTCATCACTTTCTAGTATAAAGTCTATATTTTTCATTTCTCTAATTGTTACTCCTTATATAAAAAAATACTTGCACAACTAATTTAATATAAAAATAATACACAACAAGATTTGAAGTATATTAAAATAACATCGTTTCAAAACACTATTATACTATAACATAGAAAAAGCATTTCCCGAAATAGGAAATGCTTTTTTATATTACTTATATAAACCTTCCAAACTTACATTTTATTTCGAATTCTTGTCCTTTTAATTTACTCCTAATCTCCTAGTCATCCCTATGTATTTGTAATCAATCGAGTTCTTCTAAAATAATATAAACAAATAAAAACGGTTAGTCATTCATTCTATACACTTGAATGACTAACCGTTTTCCAATTTCTTCTCAATTAACATGTTCTACCTTAAATATTTCTTGCAATATGCGGTTTACTGTAATGACTTGTTCCACCGCCGCCTACTACTACTTTACCGCCTTTTTCAAATATTAATAATTTACTTGAACCATCTCCAAGAAGGACAATTACTTCAGCATTATTACTTGTCGCTACATAAATTACATAACCACTTTTTGATATACATGTTTCCCAATTTGCATCAAATTCTGATCTTACTACCCGATTTGAATACACTTGATTTTCAATTCTTCCTTGTGCTTCGTTTTCCAAATTTATCCCCCTACTTCTCTAAAATATCATTTATAGAAAAATAACAGTTCTATTGAAAATAGTGACTGTCTTTAATATAAATAGTATATGTATTTAGTAGAAGAATGCTTGGACAATGAAAACGTAATAACATATAGGTACTATACAATTGAAACAAGACAATCGATACTATATCGACTGCCTTGTTATCATAGATAGTTCTTTATTTTTCGTTTCGCATAGCTTCAAAAGTAAACATTTGATTTGCATTTGACGGTTCATTTTCATAAACATAGTCAGCGGAGCAAGTAATGTTAGAGAAACCTATACTTTCTAACAGAAGTTTAAACTCTTCAATTCCATACCAGCGCAGCGCGAAGCGTTGTAGTTCCGTTTGTACTAATTGTCCTTTACTCCATTTTTCATATTTTAAATATGATAGAGTAACTTGGTTCAGCCAATCTATTTCAATTGATTTATTTTCTAATGTAATTCCATCTCCACTCGGCAAAGAAAAAGTCGATGTATGAATCTCTCCTGTTTTCCAGTCATGCGGAAGCATAATATCTACGATTATTCGCCCGCCTGGATTAAGATGTTCATAAAAACATTTTAATGCGTTTATAGAATCCGCACGATTTTCAATTAAACAAAAAGATCCAGTAGGAATGATAATTGCCTCATATTTATGTGGCAGTGAAAATTGTTGTAAGCTTCCTTCATATAAATTAGGATGTAATCCTCTCTCTTTACAGCGTATACGGCAAGAATCTAGCATTTCAGGTGAATAGTCTATCCCATCTACTTTAAATCCAGCTTCAAGAAGCGGAATGATGACACGCCCTGATCCTACTGCCGCTTCGAGAATTCTTCCACTACAGTTTTTCAAACGTTCTTGGTAATACTCAATATCACCATTTAAAGAATAACCGACAGGCTTAGTGAAATCATAAAGTTCCGTGCAAAGTGTACTATAAAAACTAAACATTTATTTTCTCCTCCGTTTTTTACGTACGGAAGATTTTCTTTCAATTAATCTTCCTGTACCTTTATTTTTAATAAAAATTCGAAAGAGCTGACTGTCATAATATATCACTCGCTTTCCATACAATATAATTATATTGTATAATATTCCATTCAAAATGAACATATGAAAATTCAGACTTATACTGAAAGGAGGATATGATGAATTCATTAATTGGATTTGTTTTTCTTCTTATTTCTTTTAATACTCTGATTTTCTTTATAGCAAAGAAGTATGAACAAATATGGAAAATAGCCAGTGGTATTTTCATTCTTTCTTCCCCCATTGTTTTCTTCTCCGCTTTGCACGAAATTGGTGAAAAAGTAGGAGATGGATTTGCTGGAGGTTTTGCGGGGCTTACCTTTAGTGTCCTACTGATCATAAATGCCATTTTTTTATTTATTGTAAACATTTTTGTATCTACCAATAAAAACTCACATTAAACTCCTATTTCAAAATGTAAAGAGCTTACTATGCAGTAAGCTCTTTATCCATAACTATTTATTTCACAATTGGCAATGTCACTTCACTTAATTTTACTGTAAGATTCGTTCCAGCTTTCGGTCTAATTGTATAATCATAGTCACTAGCGAGTAAAACAACCCCTATTTGATGCCCCGATTTAAATACATAATCATCTGGCTGCATGTCCCATGTGAATGTATAATCTTTACCTGGTTTAAGTGCTGTTGAATCTTTTATACTATTTAAGTTTTGTGGGTCCATCCAACCTCTCGTAACAATTTCAGGCTTTTCTCCGCCATAATCAACAAGTAATGCTGTTAAATTTGATACAGGACGATCAATATTTCCTGTAATTGAAATCTTTGGTGTCCCGCTTATTCTCATATCTTTTTGTAATACCGGCATTGTATACACTAAACGATTGGCCGCTTCTAATTCTGGGTTTGCTATTAATTGATTTGATTTCATTTTTGCATCATCCACGAATGAGAAAACTTTATTTGCAGAGCCCATACTTAATGGCAAATTAACTGCTTTGTTACTTAAATACATACGAACTTTTGACGGTACAGCTGCTGGATCCGGCCAATTTTTTATTTTATCCCAAGTTTTATTTTCACGTTGTACATCAACCATTGGTTCATTCATAATTCCATTTTCAATTCCATACAACCAGTAATCGAACCATTTATTTTGTGTTCTTTGCCAATCATTTGTTGATGTTCCACCGTGTCCACCTTGATGTAACCACATTTTACGAGGGACATCATTTTCTCCAAGTGCTTCCCACCACTGCGCAAACTGCTTCGTCTTTACATTCCAATCATTTAAACCATGAACAACAAATACACTCGCTTTTACGTTTTTAGCATCTTTTACATAATTACGTTTATCCCAAAAATCATTATAATTACCAGTTTTCCGGTCCTGTCCAGCTGTTAGCTCTTTTATTACTTGTCCGCAAACTTCAGGATTTTCTCTTGTTAGAACTGCTTCTGCCATGTTATCTGTATCTTCTCCTTGGTATCCACCAGGCGCAATGACTGCACCGTTCGCACGATAATAATCATACCAACTACTAATCGCTGCGATTGGTATAATTGTTTTTAAACCTTCAACACCAGTCGTCGCAACAGCATTCGGTAACGTACCATTATAAGATACTCCTGTCATACCTACATTTCCTGTTGACCAATCAGCCTTAACTTCCTCACCATTTTCTGTATATGCTTTCGCACGTCCATTTACCCAATCAATAACAGATTTCGTCCCTAATATTTCTTGCTCATCCCCAGTAGTTGGACATCCGTCTGATTTTCCAGTTCCAATACTTTCACCTAAAATGACTGCATAGCCTCTTGGCACATAATAATTGCCGTACGAACCAAGATTAACAGCTCCATACGGTTTGCCTTCATACGCATACAATTCTTCATCTACATTATATACAGGTACATCTTTTAAACCAGCTCGATATGGGCTCATTTCATATATAACAGGAACTTTCACATTAGGATCTGTTTTTGGACGCATAACCTTTACTGATACACGATCCTTTTTTCCATCTCGATCACTATCAACTTCCGTCTCTACAAATAGATTTTCGATAATTGCTTCATCAAGCGAGTAAATTGGCTTTGTCATCCCATTTTCTAATTCGATCTTCGTATTTGATTGTAGTCCTTCTGCAACTTTCTCATTTAACTTCACGTCATTCTCATTTATGTAGTTTGTTTCTTTCTTGTCTGCATACGCAGTCATACTAGAAACTCCTGATGTGACTGATAAAGATAAGATTGTTGATAATGTAATTGCTATTTTCTGTTTCCCCATATTCTTTCCTCCCCATATATGTCTCCTTTTTACTATACAACAAAATTACTGAAAATTCAGTTTATATTTTATGCAATAACTTGAAAAATTGGTAGAACACCATTCAAACGAGCTTTCGAGGTTATATATTCTGATTTACTGCTCTCATATAATCATAAAAAAACATCGCCTAATAATAGACGATGCTTTTTATAGTTTCGAATTAGTCATTCTTCATATTAATATAAAATCTTATATCTCCCTCTATTGTAGAGACTCCATAATCAAAACCATGTCTTTCTAAAATACTTTTCACTATCGCTAAACCTAGTCCTGTACCAGAATGATCTTTACTACGAGAAGATTCTAGGACGTAAAAAGGTTCCCAAATTTTATCGATATCTTTCATTTGTTCAGCATTCATACCATTTTGAATTTGAAAATATATATTTTCATTTCTATCTTCTAAAGTAATTTTTATATTTTGATTTGCTGTATATTTTATCGCATTAGATATTAAATTTTGAAAGACCATTTTCATTTTATTTACATCAGCATTAACAACTGCATCGCTAACATTATAGTTCACTTGCAAATTGATTTCTTTCGATTCCAGTTCAATCTTATGCTTATCTAATATACTTTGGACTAGTGATTTAATATCGAATTCTTCTTTTTGTAAAACATCTCTTTCTAGTTTAGAAAATCGTAATAACTCTTCAATTAGGTTTGAAATGTGATCAGTTTGTTTAATGATTGTATCTATGTATGTACCATCATCTAAACCATCTTTTATTCCCATAGAATATGCTTTCACTAATGCGATTGGAGTTTTTAATTCATGCGTCACATCACCCATAAATCGTTTTAAATGTTCATTTCGATCTGTTAAATCTTCATGCGCTTCATTTAGTTTTTCACTCATGATATTAATACTATTAGCTAAGTCCCCTATTTCATCATTTGTTTTCACTTTTGCTCGTTCAAATTTCAAATTTGAAATATCTTCTGCAACATTACTTAATTCTTTCAATGGTCTGGTGATTGTTGTTGAAAGTATCCATACAAGTACGATAATGAGAAAAATCGTAATGCCAAAAATGTAAAAATAAAATGAATTTAACGTTTTTATTACTTCATTAGAATGTGCGATCGAAACTCCTACTAAAATTAACATATCGTCTTTCGCAATGTATTTCACAAAAAAACTAGATTTAATCTTTTCTTGATCATATATTTTATTCGCTTGCCCGAAGTTCTTTACTTTCATTACTTCTTCTTTTGTAATCCAAAGTTTATTAAGGGCAACCCTTTTCCTTGTAAGTTGCATACGTAACTCATCATTAATTTGATCTTCCGAATTGTTAATTGATGTATACGCAATCGTAACATTTCCTTTATTTTCAATGCTAGTAATTGCTTCATCCAGTTGTTTGCTCGGTATGGACTGTATTTGTGCTGTAATACCTTCTAAACTTTCTCGCGTTTTGTAAATATTATATTTCGGTAAAAGATAGTTAATTAATAATAAAGAGATTGTAAAAATAAGAATAACAGTTAAAGAAATGCTGAGAAATAGCTTTTTTCCAAGTTTATTCACTCTGCTCCTCCAAACTATATCCTAAACCACGATGCGTCTTTATAATATTTTCTCCTACTTTTTTACGTAATCTTCTTACATGTGTATCAACAGTTCGCTCTTCTCCGAAATAGTCAAATCCCCATACGATATCTAACAATTTTTTTCGAGTTAAAATCATGCCTTTATGATTTAAAAAACACTTTATCAATTCTAACTCTGTTTTTGTAATATCTAACTCTTTGTCATTTTTATAAACTTTATTTTTAGTGAAATCTATTTTCAAATCTTGAACTTGAATGACATCATCATGCTGTATAAGTTTTTTCGCTCTAGTTATTAATACGCCTGGATGAAATGGTTTTTTTACATATTCATCTGCGCCACTTTGAAGTGCTGCTAATTCATCTTCACTTTCACTTTTCGCTGTAAGCATTAACACTTTTACGCTTGAATTCTTTTTTATTTCCTGACAGACAGTAATACCACTATGTTTCGGCATCATCCAATCTAAAACAGCTAAATCAACTTTTTCATCATAAAATATTTGAAGTGCTTCTTCTCCATCTTTTGCTAATAAAACTTCGAAGCCTTCTTTCTCGAAATAAGCCTTTAAAATCCTTAACATATCTTGTTCATCATCTGCTATTAATACTCTCATACATTATCCTCCATTGCTATTAAACAAAAACCAATTGTATTATACAACTTCTTTGTTACATCAATGTGACAGAAAAATATTTGAACGTTTTAAGGGTATAGTAAAAACGAGGTGTTGTATTATGATTAAAAAAATCGGGGTCATTACTCTTCTTTGTTTCTTATTATCAACAAATGTGTTCGCAAATACAAATCAACAAATTGAAGTGTTTGATTGTCAAAAAGAAATGGTCGTTCAAAAACAATCTTTAGATCCAGCTATTCAAAAAGAAGCTGTTCAATACGCTAAATCCATTACTGGCCCGTTCAAAAACTTAAACGTCGTTCCAAAAGATGGTCACATGATAAAAATCCCATTATCTAAACCAATTTCTATTACAAATCAATGGTTACATACAACAATTGATGAAGTACTTATTCTCCTCCCGCTTAATCAAAAACCTTATATTATGCTTTACGATGATGAAAACAATCCGCATTTTTATTATGTGAAAGGTGATCCGAAGGGATTATTGAAACAAATGAATGTTAAATTATAATGTAAGAAAGATCCCACAAATATCATTTGCGGGATCTTTTATTTAGCAGTTAGCAACTACATTTTCATTTAAAAAATAAATAACCTGTCTTTTATGATGATTATCATGATCTATAAATTCTTTAATAATATATATAAGAGAATACGGCGTTCCAGTATGAGGACAGTGTGATACCCCATTGGCTGTTAAAGGTGTCTTTAGATTTTCATCAGGCAGTAATCTAAGTTCTTTTACGAGTAATTCTCTTTTAGCTTTTGCTTCTTCAAGAAGTTTCACCTTAGATATACCTGATTTAGCATAATTAGATGCTAGTTTATTATATGTATCAAAATCAGGGAACTCCATTCCCTGTCCATTTCTCACTGATGATAATGTCTCACATAAAAGATAGTCATCCCAGTTCATAATATGTGATATGATCTCGCTAATAGTCCATTTCCCCTCTGATATTGGATCCACCCACAATTCCTCTTTCATATCTTTCAATGTATTTAACCAAATTGAATATTCATTAAAATCATTAATAATTTTATTCTCTCCCATTATCTAATTCCCCATTCTAATAATAGATTCTAATAAATTATACCATCAATCTATACAAAAACGAACAAAAGTTCTGTTAGAAAGATAAATATTAATTCACTACATCCTTTTATGTAAGTTCAAATAATGGCTTGCTCCCACATATTTTATCCCTTTCACAAATCCACTCGAAGTATAAAATTTGTCGCCCTGTTCTGTATCTGTATGTAAGACAACAATATTAAAATATTTTTTCGCTTCGCCTAAAATTCGCACTAACAGTAACCTCCCTAATCCTTTCCTTCGGTATTCTTTTGCAATATAAAATCTCCTTATCCTACCAATCCTATTGTTTTCTGTATATGGGTCCTCATTTAACCCTCCTATTCCAATTAACTTTTCCCCTTGAAAAATACCATATAAACATTCTCCAGTTTTATTAAATATGTTTATTTTATTTTCATATTCACTTATTAGTTTTATTAAGAAATTAAATCCTTCTTCTTTGCTTTCTTGAACAAGATAATCGTGCTCGTATTTCATTACATCTTCAATTTGTTGAATATGTATATCTTTCAAGTAAATTCCCCCTTAATATAAAAATACGTAAAAATGCTCAAGAATTATTTATTCTGAGCATTTTTATGGTTGTTATTTTATTTAATTCGTAGTGTGCGTATTCTTCACTTCAGATGTAAATCGATAATATAATTGTTTAATTTCTATACATTTAAAGTTATTTGTACTCAAAATCATGAATAAAGCCGTTTAAGTAAATACATTTATAATATCTCTCAAATATTGTATTAGTTTATATATTCGTCATTCTTCTCTAACAGACTCAAGATAAATTATAATTTGTTAATTGATATGTTTGTGTAACCACTGTTCAAATATCTTGAACTGTTCTTCAGTATGAAAATAATGTTCACCTGTCTCCATGACTTCTAATTTACAACGATGTTTTTTTGTAAAATAGTTAATAGTTTCAAATTCGCACAGTTCATCCTTGGATCCGTACATAATATATGTATCTGTATTCCATGTATTAATAGGATGTTCTTTTACATAACATAAATAATCCCAATATAACTTTTGACCAATCGGTGTCTCTATAGTCATTTCTTTTTGCAAAAGCTCTGGTGTTACATTAAACCATTTCATCATATTTTCGATAATTCGTTCCATATTAACTACTGGTGATAAAAATAATGCCTTTTCTATCACATCATTTTGATAAGCTAAAAGGCTAAAATAAGCTCCTATACTACATGCAAACACGCTTACTTCTTTCCAATGTTCTTTTGCGTAATTCATAATTATCGATAATTCACTAACACAAAACTGTACTTTGCAAGGAGTATTATCATTTTTTCTGTCTCCATGCTCAGGTAAATCAAAGCTTAATACTTGATAACCTTTTTGATTAGCTTCTTCAGCTAATATTTGAATAACTGTATCTTCCTTATTTGACATATTTCCATGTACTGCAATAAAAACTTTTTCACTTTTATCTCCCCACAAAACCGCGGGAATATTACTAATGTTAAAATTATCTTTAAGCATATTTCCTCCGTGGAATAAGATATATAGGAATTGGCAAAAAACTGCACACACTTTATAATCCTCTACTCAGTTTTTTAAAAAATCAAACTATTACTAATTTATCACAAATGAATTCTACTCCATTCGTGGAAGAAGGATTTTTAAAATATTGTATGATTTTTTTAATGAATTTATAATCTCTGCACAGTAGGCGATATTCCCTTCAACTCAAGTAAATCATCTATTACTAAATCCGCCTGCGCAAGTTCATCTTCTTGTGCAAAATCAAAATTGCATCCAATCGCAATCAAGCCATTATCTTTCGCTGCACGTATATCAGATAAACGGTCGCCAACTACCGCTGCTTCTTTTATATCATATTTGTTCAAAATACTTTTTACTAAGTCACTTTTATTAAGTGAGTTTATTTGCTCAATACTAAATGTTTCAGTAACCCATTGGTCTAAATCATAATAAGATACGATTGCTCGTAAATATTCAGTTAAACCATTACTAGCAATATATATTGAACAATTATTTTCTTTTATGTATGTAAAAACTTCTTTTACGTTCGGGTATAAAGCACCTTTTCCGCTCTTAATGTTTTCAATTAATCTTTCTAAAAAATATGCATCTGTTTGTTCTCTTACTTCAATAGAATGATTCGGTAATAAAGCTTCCCAGACTTTCGGCAAAGGCACACCCATAATTTCACGGTATTTTTCAATAGGTGTTACCGTATCCCATAATTGTAGTGATCTTAAGTAATCAAAAGTATCATCTAACGATAATTCTAAAATTTTATCAGTTTGAAATAACGTTCCGTCCATATCAAAAATTAATGCTTGTAACATGGCATTCTCCCCTTTTGAACTATAAGTTTTACTCGATATATTTTTCAGCATCTCAACGATAATTTCTGAACAATAATTTGCGGCAGTTTTCGCGAAGTCGTCATAAGAAATTTGCGCTTCATCATCTGCACTGTCAGAAATACATCTTATAACGAGAAATGGTACTTCATTTATGTAAGCAACATGGCCAATTGCTGCACCTTCCATTTCAGTACAATGCGGCGCATATTCGTCTATTAATCTCGCTTTTAGTTTTGAATCTTCAACAAAACATTCACCGCTGACGATTCTTCCTTCATGAATCTCCATATGTAAACTACTACTATTGCATGCTGTACGTGCTAACTCTATTAATTCCTTACTTGCATTAAATTCTTCTTGGAACGGGAATAAGTTTTTCATTTGAGTTTTACTTACATCATGATGGGTAACATTCGTTGAAATAACGATATCACCAACTTTTACATCTGGATGTAATCCACCAGCAACACCTGTATTGATGATAGCATCTACATCAAATTTATGAATTAATGTTTGCGTACATGCGGCTGCATTTACTTTTCCTACACCACATCTTGTAACAATCACTTCAGTTCCCATAAATTCGCCAATGTAAAAAGGCATTCCCGCAATCGTCTGTTCCTCTTGTATAGCTAGTTTTTCTAAAAGTAAGTCTATTTCAATTTGCATTGCTCCGATAATGCCGATTTTTTTCATGAATGTAGTCTCCTTTTTTCTTATAAATCTGCCAATATATTATGTAATGCACTGTAATTTTTAGCTATCCAATTCATTTCATCCGCAAAACGTGAAGGTGGTACACTATGCTGATCCATATTGGCATGAATCCACCATGTACTCTCCATATACCAAAGCATTTGAATTGCCCGAACAATACTCCCTACTGGAAAGTCTAATTTATGACGGTATCCCGCTAAAAGTGATGCAACAAGACCCTTATTTAATACTCCATCATGTAAGGCACAAGATATAACCGCACGCCCAATATCCAACTCTACATAATCATAATCCATACGATCAAAATCTAGAATTGCTGAGACTTCATCGTTATGGAATAAGAAATTATCTACCCATAGATCGCGGTGCACCCATCCTCTTTTACTACTATAAAATTGATCTATATTTACTAATTGTGTTACCTCTTGCTGTAATTTTATATGGGAGAGAATATGTTCTTTTCCTAACTGTTCTGCTTCTTTCCTTTTATCTTCCCAATGTTCCAACCTT
The DNA here is from genome assembly GCF_016483705.1 of Bacillus cereus group sp. N6. Taxonomy (NCBI): domain Bacteria; kingdom Bacillati; phylum Bacillota; class Bacilli; order Caryophanales; family Bacillaceae; genus Bacillus; species Bacillus cereus group sp. N6. Next base: position 82,721 of record NZ_JAEHBI010000001.1, on the reverse strand, counting down.
TCCTCTTTAGTAGGCGGAACAAATTTAGGATTTTCTCCTTCTATTAAAGAGCCATCATTTAACAAATTATGCATAAGACCTATTGTCTTACCAAGAGAGTAGATTTCCTTTTCATTCAATTTTCCTGGTGAAATTAGATTACCTTCTTTATGTTCTAAAACTATAAATCTTTCATTATTTTTTGATGTATGCATTACATTATTTTTATAAGTTAGAAGATTCGGACAACATACACCATTATTATGTAGTCTTTGCTGTTGTTGTAATGCTTGTATTAAAAGTTCTGGGTTGTACATTTTGTACCGTTCTTTATTATATTGCTTTAATACAAAAGATCCTGCATCCGTTTCGAGTTTCCACTTCAAATTTAGCCAACCACGATAAATAGGTATTGCATTTCGAATTTTAAACTTAAATAAAGATTCACACTCCACTTTCAGCTCTTGAAAAATCATTTCAGCTTTTTTATTACATAATGGCTCAATCATCTTACTTATCCCTTCTTAGCTTGGCGTTCCTTACATCAGTTGCAAATATTCATCAATATCTTTAGAAATTTGTCTAAAAGCTTTATCCCAAAATACATAGCTCTTTATATCTATTTCAAAATGTTTTTTCATAAGCTCTTCCACTGGAGCTTTTCCTGTTTCTCGTAAAAACTCTTTATATTTCAAATGAAAAGTACTTTTACTTTCTTTAGCTATTTCTAATAAACTAAAACTAGCTAAATAGCCAAATGTGTATGGATAATTATAAAAAGGAACATCTGCTATATAAAACTGAACATATTTCATCCAAACAAACGGTTGATATTCTAATAATACATTCCCATATGCTTTTTCTTGCGCTACTATAGATAATCTCTCGATTTCATCAGCACTTAATGGACCTTTTTTACATTTTTCATAAAAATTCTTCTCAAATTCAAATGATGCTCGAATTGCCATTACATAATTAAAACAGTTTCTTATTTTCCAACTAAGCAATGACTTTTTCATATCTATACTATCTGTTGTTTGAATCAAATAGTTTATGAGCACTGTTTCAAAGAAAATAGACGCCGATTCAGCCGTACTCATTGGCAAGTAATCATCTAAAAAAGAAGTAGATTGTTCAAAACTCATATTATAAAAATGCCAAGCATGTCCTAGTTCATGGGCAAGTACTCTTAAACTATCGATACTTCCGTCATAACGCATTGAAATTCGCGATTCTTTCTCACTGAAGAAAGGAGCGCAAAACCCACCTGGTGGTTTATTATCTCTCGGTTCCGCATCTATCCATCCATTCTCTATTGCATTACGTGCAAATTCTGCTAATTCTTTATCTATATTTTCAAACGCATCGTATATGTTTTGAACTGCTACTGAAAAAGGGATATTAATCTCATTATTTTCCTTTACGGTCATAAGTTCATGCCATGTAATCGAACCGTCCCCCTTCTTATACACGTTTAAAACACTTACTAATGTATCAAGATTTTCTTCTGCCGTATTCCACATTTGTAATAATACAGTTTCAGTAATACCATTCGCATGTAGAGATTGCGTTAAAATCTCTCTATCTTCTAATTCATTACTCTTTGTATTACGCAATTTCCCTATTTGATTTAATACAGTAGCGAAGATTTCTTTTTCCTTATGTAAGGCATTTGTTAATAACTCGAATACTTCTACTCTTTCCTTTTCATTATCACTATTCATTGCAATGTTATTCGCTTGTCCAAATGATATTTGCTTATTATTGTGCTCTATTTCTATCTTATTTCTTAATTGTATGTACATATTTTCCCATGCACCAAGTTCATCTTTTATTAAATTAGTATTAAGATTATTGGAAGTTTCCATTTCACTTTTCTGTATTACTTGCTGTACTTCTTTTTTCAAATCTTTTACTGTCGTAGTCGATATAGCAAGGTCAGATGAAATACTTTCTTCAGCAGATCGGCAATACAAATAGTATTCTGCTTTTTCAATAGCTTGTATAAGTTTTGAAAGAATCTCTACATCTTTTGTCGCATAATATTGTTCTTTCAACCTCAATATTGGAGTTACAATATCCTCAATTGGATACAATCGATCTAAATCCCACCTATTAATTTCATACATTTTTATAGCCGCCTCCTATTTTTACAAATAGTTACAGATATTTCCCCTCACAATTATAAACGAAATGTAAAAAATTTAATATCTTTAAATATTTAGATTTCTACAAACGCATTCTTATTTATATTCTTTTCTTCTGCTACTGAAACGCACATAACATAAACAGATAAACGATACAGCTACTGGAATCAGTATTACTCCTCCAATAAAAGGATAAACAACCACACAACATGTAAAAGCTACTATAGAAAAAATTTTACCTAACATATTCTTTATTAATTTCATTCCAGCTGCAGTACCGACTATATATGTAACAATTCCTAACGAATTCGGTATTAATACAATTTTATCTATACTAATATGGAAAACGAAACTTATTAACAAACCTATTATTGCAGTGCAACCTACAACTTTTACTGCATTTGTTGGGGTTTCTCTTTTTTTATTAATATGTGCTAAATAACGTGGTGCAACTTCTGTTTTTCCTAATGAATAACCTAAGCGCCCCATACTTGCGATAAATGCATTTGTCGTCCCTAGACAAATAATAAAAGCTACAAATCCAATTATCCAAGCAAATTGGTCACCTAATGTTTGTTTGATAACAAGCACGAGAGCTGTAGTATTATCAGCATTTATATAATAAGATTTCGTTCCAATTACCGATAATGCAATACCTATATATAAAACTCCAATAATTATAATCGCAAATCCCGTAGATAGAATAATATTTCTTTTTCTAGGTGTTTTAAATTCTGGAGCTAAACTTGCAATAGCTTCCCAGCCGAAAAAAGACCAAAAAATTAATAATGATGCCTCTAAAATTGGATTTATTTCTTGCATAGAAATATGTACATTTATATTTTTCATTTCAATATAAGGTAGTGAACCAATAATTGTTACAATTAAAATAAAGAAAGTTAATACACCAATACATACTTGAAACCACCCACTCATTTTTAACCCGTATAAATTAAAACCAATTGAAATACTTAAAATAATAAGCGCTATAACGTAAGAGAAATATGGTGATAAAGCAAACACTTTCACTATATACATTCCACCAGTCATTGAGACTACGATTTGTCCAACGCTACCCGCAATAAAAAAACACCATCCTATAATAGCACCTATATTTTTACCGAAAGCTTTTTCTGCAAACGTGGCAATTCCACCTGCACTTGAGTACTCAATCGATAAAAAAGCGAATGTGAATGCAAGTGGAACACTAAGTAATATCATAACAAGCCAAGAAACAATCGCATTCCCTTCTGCTACACTCGCCGTCATACCAGGTAATATAAGGATTCCCGATCCTAAAACCGCTCCGACATATAAGGCTGTTCCCCTTTTAATAGAAATTGTTTCATCAAAATGATTAGACATTACAAGCACCTCCATTTATATTTTAATTATAGAAAGTTATCAGTCTATTCAATATACAAAAGTGTATGTATTTTTACATAAGGTTTTATATTATGTATTTGTTTAAGAAATTTACTTTCAATTTTGCAAAGGAGCATAATTCATGGATGAAATTGATAAGAAAATAACGCTATTACTACAAGAAGATGCCAGAATGACAATTACAGAAATGACCGAACACTTACACCTCAGCCGCCCTAGTGTTACCGAAAGACTAAAGAGATTACAAGATACTGGAATAATTGAAAAATATACCGCACGGATATCATTAGATGCAGTTGGAAAATCAATTCAAGCATTTTTAAGAATTGAAAGTCTAAAGATTCCTTGTAAAAAATTTGAGGAGAAAATCTACGAAGAATATAGAATACTCGAATGTCATCGAGTAACAGGTGAAAGTAGCTATTACTTAAAAGTAGCGGTTCACTCTATGAAGGAATTAGAGGAATTAATTGATATCGTTATACCATTTGGTACAGTAAAAACTTCGATGATTTTATCTTCACCGATACCATATCGACCGATTATTACTGATTAATAAGAAAAAAAGGATTGATCAAAAGATCAATCCTTTACTCTACTTCATTTAAGAAGAACAATGTTAACGCACCAGGTCCTGTATGCGCTCCGATTGCAGCTCCAATTGTATTTACGATAAATACTTCACAGCCGAATCTTTCAGTAATTAATGCCTTTAATGCTTCGGCAGTTTCTAAATCATCACCGTGAGTCATAGCGATTGTTTGACCTTTAAGGTCTTTTCCACGCTCTTCCATAATATCTACAATTCGGCTTAGTACTTTCTTTTTCCCTCTTACCTTTTCAAGTGGTACAAGTTTTCCTTCTTGCACGTTTAAGATCGGTTTAATGTTTAGTAAACCACCGATAAAACCAGCTACTTTACTTAAACGCCCACCTCTCACTAAGTACTGCAAGTCAGCTACTGTGAAGATATGTTCTATATGGTTCATTAGAAAATCAACACGTTTTAAAATATCTTCTTTTGATGCGCCGTCTTTCGCCATTTTAGCAGCTTCTAATACGACAAGCCCTTGACCAAGCGAAGCACATTTCGTATCAATAATTTCTAAATCTAAATCAGCATATGTTTCTTTCACTTCTTCTTTAATAACAACTGACGATTGATATGTACCAGACAGTTCAGATGAAAAAGCTAAATATATACAAGGATTACCTTCTTTTGCATAAGAAACAAATTTTTCTTGGAAAGTTTCAAGTGAAGGCAATGACGTTCTATAAACAGCGCCTTCTCTCATGTTTTGCAATAATGTAACTGACTCTAATGTAACTCCATCTAAATACTCTGTTTCTGCTTCATCATAAACACGGAGTGGAATTAAATCAATATCATATGCTTGCAGCAATTCTACCGGTAAATCCGCCGCACTATCCGTAATGATTTTAACACCCATTTTTAAACCTCTATTCTGTTATAAATATAAAAAATATAAAATAAAAATAGTACTTTTAAATTATATACGTAAAACTTAAATGAAGAAAGGAAAAGACTTTATATTGTATGCACTATTCTTCAAATGTTGAACTGTTAATAAAAATCATTCCAATTTAACCAATTGTTTATTGTTATTTTTTCTATACCACGAATAATTTTAGGGATTTCTTATTATTATATTTAAATTATTTAATATGGTCTTTTCAAATTTATACTGTTTAAAATTAAAAAGCCAAATCCAATAAAGGAAACGGCTTTTTAATTTTTAAAAAATAACCAAACTTTATTTTCCATCACATTGTTTGTTAACCTTATTATTCATGCAATGTTAAATATTAGTCCAATTATGATTAATATTTTAGCCTGTACTATAATTAAAACAGTGAATACTTATCCCTAAGAAGCACCATATTTAAAAAACAGGTCAAATATTTTATAGAATATTTAATTTTACTAGTAAAGCTAATAAAATTTGGAGAAGAATTTGAACATTTACTGCTATGTCTGTATCCGTAGTCGTAACTGTAACATTTCTAGAATTTCTAATGACAGTTTCTTGTTTATTAACTTGTTTAATAGATGATTTTTGAAACAATTCTTGTGCTACACGGTCAGCTTTTTCACTATCTGCTATAGAAATACTTATTATAACCACGATAGCTGCTTGTAATGCTGCTTGAATAGATAACGCAGCTTTTGTATCTGTAGTAGTAACTTCTACATCTGCTGAATCAACAATTGTAATAGATTCTTCAGAAATTTGGTAAGTTTTGCTTTCTTGTACAGCTGCTTCTGAAACATTGGCATTTTTAAAAGATGGATGAGGATTTGAAGAATCTAATGCACTCCACTTTTTATTTTCATCTGTATGGCATGCTTTGTCCATAAGTTCACCCCCTTTCAATCTAAATAATTATTAACCTGTGATTGTATTTCAGAAACAATACTTTTAATTTGCTGTTTTTTTTCTGGCGATAGATTTTTTAACCTTTCTTCATTTATCCCATGCCTATTAAAAATATCTGAGAGTAAAAGGTCTATGATTATATTCTTTTGATCCTTATCAAACTTAAAGGAAGAAAATTTGTTTAAATCATCCATTTACAATATTCACTCCAATCAATTTTCTATAAAAATTTCAAATAACTACCAGCATTATATGTAATTTAATAAAAATTGCTTGGACAAGTAACTCAATCTTCTATTTCTACTTATTTTTACTAATAAAATCAAAAAGCTGGCTTCTAATAAGAAGACAGCTTTCCTTCACATAAACATAAGTTTCATTTACTGTTAAATAATGTATTTAAATTTTACTATTTTGCAGTTTTCCACACTTACTTTCCCATTAATCTTGAATATTAATTCAGTCATAATAAGAATTCCAAGCTTGTACCACATATTACAACAAAAAATATTTGCTTAGAGTGAACCCCTATAGCTAAATATAAACAGATTAGAAACATTATAAAATATTTAGTTTAACTAATAAAGCTAATAAAATTTGAAGGAGAATTTGAACATTCACTGCAATATCTGTATCAGTAGTTGTTACAGTTACGTTTCTGGAATTTTTAATAAATGTTTTTTGTCTATTAATTTGTTTAATAGATGATTTTTGAAATAATTCTTGTGTTATTTTATCTGCCTTTTCACTATCTGCTATAGAAATACTTACTACAACCACAATAGCTGCTTGTAATGCCGCTTGAATAGATAGCGCAGCTTTTGTATCTGTAGTAGTAACTTGTACATCTGCTGAATCAACTATTTCAATATATTCCTCAGAAACTTGATCGATTTCATCTGCTTGTATAGCTTCTTCTAAAAAATTCGAATTTTTACTAAATGAATAAGAATTTAATGTTTCGGAATCCTGTTTTATTGATTCAGAGTCCCCTTTTTTTAGTTCGCAATCCTGTTTTATTGGCTCAGAAACTCGTTTTTTCGGCTCAAACTCCCGATTTAATGGATCTCGGTTTTTCTTTCTTCTACAAACTTCACAATCACACATAAAATCACCCCTTGTAGTCTAAAAAATTAGCAATATGACAATATTGGCTAACTACTAGCATTTTATGTATTTTAAAAAATATTGTTTGGACAAGTAACTTGAATTTTTATTTTATTTCTAATTCTTTTTTCTAATAACAAAAAGCTGCCTTCTAATAGGAAGACAGCTTTGTTTGTGACTATTCTAGAATAGATTTCATACAATATAATTTTTCCTTTCTTATAACCTAAGCTCGTCACTTTAGTTATAAAAATATGAGTATATCCTATAACCTTTTTGAGGAATCATCCATAATTTATTTCAGAAAAAGTGCTTTATTTTACTGAAAGGTAGTTGAGGAAACAACCGTCTATTTATTTAAAACAAAATAAAACTTTTATATAAAGGCCCATAATTAAATACACTTAACTTCATATGATATATTGCATCCTTTCTTTTTAGAATGAGTAGTCGTTACTGAAGGGCACTTTTCGAAGTGCTCTTATATTTATATCCCTTTTCCTTTTTCTGGATGTTTTTTATCACTCAGGCTGGTGATTACCACTTTTCCTTAATAGTTTCAATTAATACAGTAGCTACTAACCCTATAAACTCTATACGCTTAAACAATAATGCGTTACCGAACGCATGAACTAATTTTCATTTTGACTATGTAACACTAAATTCACAAGGTTATTATCCTCTGTTTGGTGAAGCTATCATTTCAATACCAACAAACCCACACCTTCAACTAATAACTTAAACAAATGTGCTATAGCTAGTTTTTTTTGATATAGCATCTTACGTTCTATATAATGAAGATAGAGCTAGTATTCTGAAGGAGGGTGTATATGAGTATTCAACTAGCCACATCTAATGATTTAGAATGGATTAATAATCAATATGACTCAATAGGTTTTGTAAGAAGTGATTTAAAAAGGGATAAAGTTGCAATTATTACTTACAACAACGAGTATGCAGATGTTGGCCGATTAGTCCAAATAGATGAAGATACTATAGAAATGGGCGGGATTTTTATTCTCACTAAATTTAGAGGCCTACAATTAGCTGGGGAACTTGTTTCATTTTTAGTAGAAACTGCGAAGAAATTACAAGTACAACATGTATACTGTCTTCCTTTTGAGGAATTACAAAACTTTTATAAGAAATATGGCTATACTGAGGTTGATACTACGAAAGAAGTAGTTCATCCAATTATTCTAAAAAAATATAATTGGTGTTTAGATCATTATGATAAGCATGTTTTATTATTTAAGTTGTAAGTATGCCTAAAGAGAGCGTATACAAAAATATAAATTACTAGACCACTCAAATAATAACCGTACTTTATTTGGTCACCATCAGCTTCTACAAGTTATACAATTACTACATACGTTTCCTTTTTCCACTAACCTTACTTTTGTATAAAAGATTATTTTGTTTAAAATTACCTTAATTCGTATTCCAATAAACTAATCTGAAGGTGAATTCCTATATAATACAATTAAGTAATTAAAAGGAGCGTTATTCATGATAGATGTAATAAGACTCGTTATCTTTATTGTAGTTGCAATTGGTGCTATTTTTAACATTTACCTAGAATTTAAAAAACCTAAAAAAAGTATATTCTCAATCGTTTTTCTATCAGTACTCTTTATCGGTGCCTCAGGTTTAATCAAAGATATTTTATCTAAAATTTTATAGTTATTTGATTAAAAATTACTGTTCTGTCAATAATGTAAGTAACATGATTGTATTTCTCCATTCTCCTTTGGAGAGGAGCAGTTAGCTTTTGCTAGCTGCTCTTTTATTTAAAAATGATTTCATCTATTATCCACAAAATACGTATCATATGCCTTATCAAAAACATATCCTAGTTTTTCTGCCAGTTTAGCAGACGTAGTATTCGCAGCATCCCAGTTTGGATATATCCCTTTTTCTAAACAGTCCAAGATTAACGCCGCACTAACTATAGTTGCCAATCCTTTTCTTCTATGATTGTGATCAGTCGCAACTTCAATTTCAATGCCATCATCATAAATACTATATGATGATGCACCACATACAACTTCACCTTGGTACAAAATACTATACCCTATACCTCGTTTTAAATAATCTTCTACCGATTGAAATTGACTTGTAAAATCTTCAGAGACCTTATGTAATGTAGGGGTATTTACAATATGTTCATCTATTTTTCTTAACTCGTATCCTTTTGAAAGCGCTAATATAAAAGATTGTAATTTTGAACGATTAAAAACTTCCGCATTACGTTTGAATTTATAGCGTAAAAACTTATCTATTTTTCTTTCGTAAAATGTTTCTAAACGCTTTTTCCACTCTTCACTATTTACGATTACTAACATTCTATCAGGAATGTTACGTAGTAATTCTTCTGTTTCTTCCCTATTTGGATCCCCAGCGTAAAATGTGAAAATCCCTACCGTAACTTGCGCTACTGTTGGGTTTTCAAGATCATTTACCCAAGCAGTACCCATATGTCCTTGTAAATAAGAAAGTAAAACAACGTTATTGAAATCCTCGAACATAGTAACTAATTTTTCTCTCGTATGTATACTCGCTTCATATACCATTCGCATTCCTTCTTTCGTTAGAATCAATGTACTTCTACTTTTTTCATAAGTCCTTTTATTCTACATATAAGCAAACTTCTACTACACTTCATATTATTATAAATTATTCATAAATATAAAATTATTATAACATCTAATAATAAGTAAATGACTGTCCTGTAAAAAGGTTTACATATAATATACTTAATAATAATTCGCAATCTATAATCTTTTATTATGTAAAAACCCTCAACATTAGTTTAAGGGTTTATTTAAATACATATGTTATAACTCATTCTTATAAACAAATGATTCTGTTCCTCCATTTTTATATACTTTAGTCACTTTAACAACTGATGAGTACGTATTATCGTCATTCGATATCATCTTTTTCATCTCTTCTATCTCAGTATTACCAGCTCCACTCTCGATTTTCAAACAGTTCGAGATGTTGAGGTATCCACTCGATGCGAAAAGAATAATAAACGTAAGATCTGGGAAATTAATGAACAGTATTCCAAACTTTACAGGATTCGTAGCCGTATCAGATAAAACTAATCGAAAGTTTAATAGTTCAGGCACTTGAACAAAATCTTTAGAAACAATCGCTTCACCTATTATAGTAATTTGCTTTACGACATTCCCCATCTCATCTATAAATTCAGTACAACTAGGTGCATCAATTGTTTTTGCTTGTAGTAATAAATTCAATTCTGGATTGTGAAAGTCAAAAAAGAGTGTACTACCCTCTGTTAAACATTGCGGACAAACATTCCCAAGTAAACTAAAATCCTCTTCAATAAATTTAACTTTTGTTTTACAACTACAAACTTTTCCTATTCGAATTGCATCAATCCTAGAGCAATCTACAAAAATAACCTCATTGTCCTCCTGTACGAAGGATACGATTCCATTCCTCTTATTAAATGAAAGAAAATAATATACAACAATTTCGTTTCCGGCGATTACAATACTCTCAACTTTTGTAGAAGACTCTAGATTTTGCAAAAATTCACAAATACTATTTTGGCAAAATCGATAATTTCGTTTCGGCTCACAACCCACTTACACTCCATCCCTTCTCTATATATTTTATCTAATACATATAATATGAACGGAGTATAAAAAAGCTTGGACAATATAACTTTAACTCAGGAATATAATTACTTACTCATCACATTAATAATGAAATTACGCCAATAATGAGTAATAGTACATAAATTCTCCTATAAATACATATAACAATTTCATCTTTCATGAAAAAAACGTTATAATAAGGTGTAGCCTCTACGATTACGTTATAAAGGAGAATAAAACAATGGCTAAAATTAAAGTATACCAAGCAAAAGAAGAAAATATGGAAGCAGTAAAAAATATCATTGATGTTGAGGAACAAAACCCAACTGCTGAAAATTTACAAAATCTATATGCATGTGTATTAGAAACAGAAGATATGGCATTGCCTGAATCATACATTGAAGAAGATATCTTAATTGATTCTATGGAAGTTATGGTTAACGCTTCTCAAAACAAACTAAGAGACTTAGGTGCATACGATGTAATCGAAGTTCAAAACAAAGGTAAGAAAACACAAATTTTATTATTAGCAGACGAAGAATACGAAATTATCGAAGGCTAATCTAAATCCGTACATACGAAAAAGCTACTTTCCAATTGGAAAGTAGCTTTTTCATTACGCTTTTGATGTTTCACTCTTTTTATTCGTTTGCTGTTTCTTAATTACCATACGCTCATTTCCCATAAAGAAAATAAATATGAATGCTAGACCTGCTGGTACTAATGCCCACATAAATGTTTGAACAATGGAGCTAGAAAGAGCGTCAATAATTTTATCTAATATTTGCGGCGGGATTTGAGATCTTGCCGATTCTGATAGAATAGCTCTTGAATCTCCTAAAGCGTTTGTATTCATTCCTCCGCTCATACCTTTAAAAGCTTCTTCTAATTGATCTTGGAAACCTGTTCTTTGAATCATTCCGAAGATTGTAATACCAAGTGTCATTCCTAATGAACGAATGAAATTACTCGTTGAAGTTGCAGATCCGCGCTGTTCCATACCGAAGTTGTGAATAGCTGCCATACTTAGTACAGAGAATGAGAAACCTACTCCAAATCCAATAATAATCATATAAACCGTTAATAATATACGACTTGTTTCTGGCGTTAATGTGCTTAATAAGAATAGTCCAATTAGCATAATAACAGCAGAAATAATCATAATGTTTCGGTAGCTAAGCTTCGTCGTTAAAAATCCACCTAACTGCGCTGTTACGACTGATCCTAACATCATCGGTAAAAGTAATAATCCTGAGTTTGTTGCGCTACCACCGTATACACCTTGAATGAATAACGGTATGTATACAGTTGCTGACATGAACGCAGCACCGTAACATAATGCAATAATGGTACTCATTCCGAATAAACGTTGTTTAAACATTTCAAATGAAATGATCGGTTCTTCTACTTTACGCTCAATAAAAATAAATGCAATAATTAAAATAGCGAATCCGCCAAATAAACTTAATATAAAGTTAGAATCCCAATCATACTTTTGTCCACCTAGTTCTAAAGCAAACATTAGCGAAACTACTGCACCAACTAAAGTAACTGCGCCAAACCAATCAATTTTTTGCTTTCTATGAACTCGTGATTCTTTATAAAAGAATGTAATAAAAATAAGTGCTAAAACGCCAAGCGGTAAGTTAATGTAAAATACCCAGTGCCAGCTTATGTAATCTGTAATATACGCACCAAGCAGCGGACCAAAAATACTTGATAAACCAAATACTGCTCCGAATAATCCACCCATCTTCCCGCGCTTTTCAGGAGGGAAAATATCAAAAACGATAGTAAACGCGATCGGCACTAATGCCCCGCCGCCAATACCTTGAATGGCACGATAAATACCCAACTGTGTAATATTTTCAGCAGTACCACAAAGTGCCGAACCAATCATAAAGACGATTAAACCGAAAATAAAGAATCTCTTTCTACCATACATATCTGATAGTTTTCCGAATATCGGCATACCTGCCATTTCTGCAACCATATAGGCAGAAACGACCCATACAAAGTTTTCAAGGCCTCCTAAGTCACCAACAATCGTTCCCATCGCCGTTACGACAATGGTATTATCCATTGATGCCATTAAAATACCTAGCAATAAGCCCGCCACAACAAAGCCGAGCTTATTATTCTTCTCAACCATAACCTTGCTCTCCCTCGTACTACTTATATTTGTTTATGTTCTTTTACAACTGCATTACCTTTTTGATTAAAACTAGTATGATATTCTACAACACTAATTTCACATCCTGGACCAATGGTAACGTTATTTCCTCGTACTACTTCAGCAATCGTATGCTCTAAATAAATTTCATCTCCTTCAATGATAGACGTTTGGAGGCTTCCAGCATGACTTGTAAATGGAATAAATCTCGCTTTTTTACGAACGGTAATCTTTTTACCGCCGATTTCTCTCACTTTGCTGCCTTCATAACGAAGTGAAATTTCAATATTTTCAGCATTAAGTAATCCATCACTTTCAAGGCCACCAGTTAGTGATAGTTCTTCAACTTCAATATCTCCTTTCACATTTAAAGCGCCTTTCACATCTACGAAATCACCAGTAAACTTCCCTTTAACTTCTATCATACCTCTTACTTTCGTTTTTTCAATATGGGCATCACTATTCATTTGTGTATTTCCGTATACTTTTACATATTCCGCATCTACATTTCCTTGTACTTCACTATCTCCATACACGACATAATTTTTCACTTTCATATTACCGCGCACTTCACTCGTGCCGTACGTTTTAAATTCATTACAGCTCATATCATTAGAAATCGTTCCTTCACCGCGAATCTTCACTTTGTTATAATCACCGCCTGCTGAACTACCAGAACCATTAACAGTAAGACTATGTTGATCTTCCATATTACTTTCTCCCTTCCATTAAATCTGCTTCATTTCTTTTACATTTGCGCTTTTATCAACAGTAAGAACACCCGTATATTCGATCAGTTCAATCTCACAGTTAGCTCCTACTGTAACATTGCTTCCTCTTACCGTTTTTATGTGAGCATAATCAATATCGATATTGTCACCTTCTAATAGTTCAGCCTCTAATTGCATACCAAATACTGATTTAAACAGTCTACTAAAAGTACTTAGTCTATGTTTTACTTTAATCGTTTGACCACCAATTTCTTTTGCTCGACATGTACCGTGAATATTAATATTTATTTCATCGGCGCTTAATAATCCACCAATTGTAAATTGTCCTTCTGAAGAAAAAGTATCCACTTCACAATTCCCATCAATCGTTGCTTGACCGTTGATTTTAAATTCTTCACCAGTTACATTTCCACCTACTGTACCTTTTCCTGCAATTTTTAAACTGTTCGCCTTCACATCTTGCGTAATTGTTGCTTTCCCATCAATTCGCATCGTTTCCGCAATAACTGTACCATCAACTTTACCTGATCCACTAATTCTTGCATTGCTACTTTTCAAATTTCCAGTAACAGCACCGTAACCGTTACATTCAAACTGGTCACATTCAATATTTCCATTAACAGTCCCTTTTCCATTTAATTGCACTTTATGAAACTCGCCGCCATTCGATGAACCGTAACCATTTATAATCAAATTATCTGTACGCATACTTTCTCCTCCACTACAACAGTTTCGTTTTTAATGCTTCGGTATATTTCATAATCGCTTCACGTAAGACAATTTTGGTTCCTTTTTCAAAAATTAAATCATCCACGTTTGAAACTAAGAAACATGTAGAAATCCCTAACTTTCGGACAATGATTAAGTCACAAGGTTTATGCTTAATCGCTTCATAATTTTCACGTAAAACTTGCAAGACCATTTTTCCTTCTTCTAAACTAATCTCTCCCGATTGTAGTAATTCTTCTAACATATACACATAAAGAATATCTACAAATTGAAACTCAGTTGTTTTATTCGTTTGTTCTATGAAGAATTGTAAAACTGGCTCTGATGCAATCCCTTTACGTAAAACGTCTTCCTTAGTTAAAAGGATTTCTCTTACACTCGGTGAAAACATATTCGCTAGTTCATCAAGAGATAAATCTTCTTTCATCGTTTGGATTTTATCAATACGCTCTAATATCTTTTCTTTCGGAAAAAATGTCTCTTGACCCGTGAATGTTGACTTCCGTACAAACCAATCTTCCGGTATTAAATTTTTTCTTTTCCACCTATATAACTGTCCGTATGAAATACCGGTTAGTTCTAATAAATCTTTTTTTGAAATTAAATCTGTACTCAACTGTATAACACTCCTTCCTGATAACAATGTAACATAACACTGTTACGCTGTAAATAGACTTTTATCACAAGTAGCGTAACAATGTGTAAAACAACCCTATTTCACACACAAAAAAGAGTTCTCACGCATCCTATAAAATGCGTAAAAACCCTTATATATCAACATGTAAACCATATTTCATAAAAATCAATCCACCCTTGTGAATTAATCATTATATTTTGTACTTTTTCGTGAGAAGTTACTTGTTGTTTATTGCGGTATAAAGGAATAATATGAATTTGACGTAACAAAGTGCTCTCAATATCGCGTAACAATGTAACTCTTTTTTCTACTCGTTCTTGTTTATAATACGGGGACAACGTTTTATGAAAGTTCATGCCGCTTTGCCCATGAATAAAGCTACTTTTTGTAAGAAACATATATAGCAGACTATCTTCAATACGTTCACTAATAGTTGCACTATCATGCATCATATCAGCCCTTTGTATCGTACTTATTTCCAATAACTCTTCTATTTCAAGAAAATTAGTTTCTACACGAATCCCGTACTTCGCACACTCTTTCTGTATCCATTGTGCATCTTCTACGTGATCTTGTCCTATAAATGTATAGAGTTGTAACACTTCATTATGATACGTACTCCTTTTAATTAACCAAGCTATATCTTCTTCAATCTCTACTATGCTTTCATTTGCTAATATTAGTTTCTTTGCCACTTCTCCACGCTCACCGCCGAGCTCTTGAACAATTTTATCGCCATGAATAATTTTATATAGCGCCTTTCGAAACAACTCATCTTGCATTGGCCCTTCTTTTACAAGATTGCACGTTACATATGTCACGTTCGATTCAAGCCGCGACAACTCTTTTTTAGGCTTTTCTTTATCTTTATACTGCGCCTTTACTAATACATCATACGTATTTACATTTTGCTCTACATTCATTAGTTCAATTCGGTCTAGAAAAGGTCTTTCACGATAATATAAATCATGCACTTCTAATACAAATAACTGTGCATTTTTCTCACGTAATATAAAAGGACCTGTACCAATGAAGCTTCCTGTTTCATCTTCATGTACGATAGAACACTGTTCTGCACTTAGCATATGTAAAAACATCCTATTTTCCGTATGTAATTGAATTTCAACAACATATTCATCCACTGCACGAACATTTTCAACATGTTGTAACATCCATGCGTGTGGGTTGTTTTCAGCTTCCATAAATCGATTCAACGAATGGATAACATCATGTGCAGTAAGTCGTTTTCCATTATGAAGATAAATGCCTTTTCTTAAATAAAATGTCCAAACCTTGTCAGCATTATTATATTCCCAGTGAAAAGCAATCCTCGGTTCTATAGAATTTGTTTCCTCATTTACATATACGAGTGTATCAAAAATATGTTTAACCATATGACATTCTGAGCGCATTGTCGCGTAAACTGGATCTAAAGCGATGTCCAGATTCATCTGTACTTGCAAACGAAGTACGTCTTTTCTTCCTTCAGGTGTCCGTTCTATTTGATGACCAAATATGGAATCTATCCAAGCTTCATACTCTTTCTTTACTGATGGAAATTGTGAGCTGTAGCGTTCCACAAATGAGATTCCACTTTTCACATCCCCCTTTTTCGTCAATTCTTTTCCTCTTTCTAAAATTAGTGGAATTGGTTGCTTTTGAAATATTAATTTAGAACGATTCCCTCTCCCGCGACCAGGAAACCAAGTGATCCATTGTAAATCTTCTAATTTTTTTATAATTAATTTACTATTACGCTCCGTACAAAATAATGTTTCTGCTATCATTTGTACCGTTACTTCTAATTGCTCTCCTTCTTGTCTACCTTTACCATAGGCACACCATAGTTCAATATATTGATCTAAAATAAACATCATAATCCCCCTAAAAGGTGAAAAATAACCCCTTTTGTTTCTACCCTTTTTCCACATCTCCTTTCATCTTATCATTTCAATATAGAAAGGAGGAATTAATATTGAACAATCTCATACTACGTTATAATAAACCTATTATTATTAGGCTGTGCGGCGAATTATTAACCCGAACGACTGAATCTATGTTAGCTCTCATTATGATTATTTACGTTAATAAAATGTTAAACGGTAATATAATAATAACTATGCTCATTTTTGGACTACAACCTCTCTCAGACATTGTATTTACACTTATTGCTGGAGGAGTGACTGATAAATATGGGCGAAAGAAAATTATGTTACTCGGCTTATTGCTACAAGGCGTTGCAATCGGCAGCTTCGTATTTGCTCAATCTGTTTTTATATTTGCTTTGCTTTACGTCATAAATGGGGTGGGCCGTTCCTTATATATTCCCGCTCAACGTGCACAAATTGCTGATCTAACAAAACAAAAACAGCAAGCAGAAATTTTTGCTCTTTTGCATACAATGGCTGCAATTGGTTCCGTAATCGGTCCAATAATTGGTACTATCTTTTATCGTACGCACCCTGAATATTTATTTATAATGCAAAGCATTACACTTATGATATATGCAGTCGTTGTTTGGACGCAGCTTCCAGAAACTGCTCCAGCACTTACAACGCCAAAGCAAAAACTTGAAGTAACATCTCCAAAACAATTTGTACACAAACATTACGCCGTTTTGGGACTTATGATTTCTACAATTCCTATTAGCTTTTTTTATGCTCAAACTGAGACAAATTATCGCATTTTCGCTAAAGATATATTTCCAGATTTCGTATTCATACTCGCTTTTATTTCAACATGCAAGGCTATTATGGAAATCATTCTACAAATTTTCCTCGTGAAATGGTCTGAACGATTTTCTATGGCGAAAATTATTCTTATTTCTTACACCTGCTTTACGATAGCTGCAATTGGCTACGGATTTTCAGCAACAATCTCGTCACTATTTTTCACATTACTCTTTTTAGTCATTGGGGAAAGTATTGCTTTAAACCATTTACTTCGATTCGTTTCAGAAATTGCTCCTACAGATAAACGTGGATTGTATTTTTCAATTTACGGGTTACATTGGGATATATCTCGAACGTGCGGTCCTGTACTTGGTGCGGTTTTATTAAGTCAACTAAACGGTAGCATGCTATTTTATATTTGTGCTTGTTTCTTAGTAGTCGGAGGCATTATTCAAGCAATGTTTATTCAAAATATAGAACGTAATAAAATGAAAAAAGACCTTTCGGAGCATACTACTCATATTTTATAGGATGCTTTCTTTATAAAAAGAAGGATGTCACAAAAGTCTTAAGACTATTGTGACATCCTTTTTTATTACCCTGCCATTTTATTAATACTATCCTCTGGCGAAAATACCGAAATATGATTTACCTTACCAGTCGATTTTGGAATAATGAATTTTAACTCAAACTGATTGTTTACTTTATATACATATATTTGATCTTCCCCATTTACTTTAACTGAAGCTGGTTTTCCTAATGCTTTCTCTATTTCTTGTAATGTAATTGATTTTAGCTCAGCATGATAGGAGCGTACATCAAAAACTTGTGATCCTTTATTAAAACCGAAGCTAACATTTTTATTTGTAAAGGTAGCGTACATTCCGTTACCTGCTTGTTCCGTTTTATCTGCTTTCCCCCAAGCTTTTTCAATTTCTTCAATATCTCCTGTATGTGCTGCGAACGGAACGTTAGGTACTTTTCCTTCTTTCGCTAGTTCAAACAAATCTTTAACATAGTTAATTGATTTTTGATTTATTACTGTATCTTTCGTGCTTGAATCAGTCTTTGGTTTTGTTGATCCTTCATTATTTGATTTTGCATCAGGTTCTTTCTTTTCTTCAGCAGAGTTATTCTGTTCGTTTTTACTATTTTCAGAGGTTGGGTTTGTTTCCTTTTTTTCGTCTGTCCCTTTACATGCTACTAATGCAAATATGCATGTAAAAGCGAGAAATAACATAGCTATCTTTACATACACTTTCATACATTTCAGCCCCCTATCATAATCTTATTCCTTTCGATAACCAATCCATGACACCACTTTTCAAATTGTGTTTGTTCCAAAAAATAAATACTTCACTCTCTCCCAATGCTTGTACAACATATTCTACAAAAGCTGTTCCTAAAAAATAACCGAGTCGGTTGTATCCAAAATACTGTCCTCCCGATAACCGGAACCACTCTTTCTCTTTTTCGAACGTCCATCCTTCTATATAATCTTCCAAAAAACGATTCTTTATTTGTTTTTCATTTTCTATATAGCATTGTAACCAACGTTCACCATCATTGTTATATGAGTAGTACACTGATTCATTTACGCCTTTTATAATTTGCTTTGATAAATATGTTGCAACACCTTCACGATACAAAGTAACTGCCGCGTCAGTCCACTCAGCTTTTGTCCAATCCATTCCATCATTTTGTAACATAACATTATGATATATATGTCCTATTTCGTGAGCGACAATAACACGAAGGTGATTTACATCTGGAGATAATTTTTCTGCCGCAAAAAATATGTCCCCAATAATTTCCCTTTCTACAAATGCATTAGAGCCAAAAGCTCCAACAAATAGATGAAAATTCATATTTACATCAAAGTTATATTTATAATGATATTCATTCGTTATCTCTTGAATAATAGTCGGTAATGTTTCTGCAATGATACGAATTTCTTCTATTTTTGCGGGATATCGTTTAATGGCATTAGAAACTCGTTCTCTCGTATGTGGACAATGATACTTAAAGTATTCTTCAAATATCTCTGGATGCGAAGTAAAGTATTGGTTGAGGACTGCTAATTCTACATCGTTACTTTCCCATAATTTTAAAAAACTTGGAATTGTATTATTTATCATTTTTTCCATCTCCTTATATATCCCTTCTCGCCATTTACACTGCAATCCTTCCTGAAACGTAGAAAAAGCAACAAAGAAAGATAAGTCTTCTTTGTTGCTTTTTCTGTTTAATCAAACCATTTATCACCATCAGAAATCCATTTACCATTATTCAAACCATAACATTCATCATAATAATAAAAAAAGCTGTCCAAAAAGGACAGCTTTACATATGTATTTTTACACTTCGATTGACTTACCATCTTCAACAATATGATAAAGTAAGTGAGCTAAATGATGAATTGGGCCATACTCTTCCTCTTCCTCATCTGTTTCACCGTGGAATTCAAGATCATTTAAGTATAGTGCTAAAAATTGATAGTATAGTTTTAAATCAAATCCGTAGCACGCAGTTGGCTCTTCATGATCCCCTTCGTATTGTAACATTAAGTATTGATCATTACCTTCTGCATCTTCTGCGTCAAAGAATACGAAGAATCCAACGTTTGTATCTAAATCAAATAGATGACGAGTGCCTTTTTCTGTTGCTTTATTGAAGTCCTCTTCACTTAATTTATGTACTGTTGTCGCTTTAGCATTATCTTCTTGATGGAAATTTACTGTAAATGTTTTCAATGCTGACACCTCCTGATTGTATAATACTAGCATAACATATAAAAAGGACTGCTTACAAATGTAAACAGTCCTTACATTCATTTTCGCATTGCTCGCAATAAGAAGCTTACGATGAAAATTAAAACGATCGCACCGATTAAAGCTGGAATAATTGCATATCCACCAATGACTGGACCAAAACTACCAAGTAATTTCGAACCAATCCATGAACCGATAATACCAGCAATAATATTACCAATTACACCACCAGGTACGTCCTTTCCAGTAATTAAGCTCGCAAGCCATCCTAATATACCACCGACGATTAAAGACCAAATCATATGATAACCTCCTTTATATTTTACCAATCAAAATATAATTAGAAACAATTGCTTACCATTAGTTATGTTACATTTTTCAATAGTTATTCATACAGATCAACTATTAGATTATTTCAAAATAATGAACGGCCAGTTTTTCGACTCGAGGTTGATGTTATTCGTAATACACATATTAAGGACAGTCAGGCTTTAATATTGTCCGCATAAACTCTTCTTTAAATGCAGGATAGTTAAAACCAACTGCAATTTTTTGAATTGGTCTATTATCAAATGTTGTTGGCTCGGCTATTTTTCTAAAGTCTGCCACACTTTGTCCTCTTGTTACGTCATTTGTCGTACTAATCCAAACTGCAGATTTTTTGTATTCAAAAATATCATCATTTATAAATGAAATGAACGGAAGTAAATCGTGAATTGGACTTCCAGCAATACCCGGGTATTCTTTTTTATAAAAGTTCTCATAATAAAAATCGATCATTGGTTTAATAAGCTTCGCTTGCCCTGTTCCTTCTTTATTAATAATATCCACCATTTCAGGAGTAATGAGGGCTGCTTGCGTTACATTTAACGGATAAATAGTCGCATTCTTTGCGTACTTCATCACAATATTTGCGGCGATTGGATCTCCATAAAAATTAGCTTCTGATACAGGAGTAACGTTACCAGGAAATAAAAACGCACCGCCCATAATATAATATGAACATACCTTATCCATTACATTTGGATATAATAAAAATAACGTTGCCAATGTTGTTAATCGTCCAGTCGCTACGATAATAATATCTTCTGGACAAGGCTCGATGAATTTAATTAACTCACAAAAATTTTCCCGTTTACAAATCCTCATATCAGGTGGAATAATCGGTCCCAAACCGTGATCCCCATGAATTTCGGGAAAGAACAATGGTTCTTCCGCTGTCATTGGTCTAGCTGCACCCTCAATGATTTTCACTTCTGTAGCATAGTATCTTTCTAAAAAATACACATTTTCTGTTACGATTTCTCGCGATACATTCCCATATTCAGCAACAATACCTATAATATCTAATTTACATGTTTTATTTGCATAAATTAACGCCACAGCATCGTCAATACCAAAGTCTCCAAAAAAGATGATTTTCTTTTTAACTATCCTCACCCCTCTTCAACATAATCTACTATTATTATTATGTAAAAAAGACAAGGCTGTGAAACAGTGCAAACTAAAAAAGCCGCCTATTTATTGGCGACTTCAATCTTTTTATATGATAAATATGCTAATACATTCTTACTTGAATCGTATTTTGGATTATTCCCTTTTCTCGGTTCTCTCATATGTGTTTTTTCAAATCCAGGAATGTCCGGCATTTTCTCCATAAATTCAAGCATTTCTTCTTCAGTTCCTTCAATACGTACGCGAATCATTATTACTTTTCCTCAATTCTCATTTTCTCTGTACTAAGTATAACGTACTTTGAAAAGACTGCAAGAAATTTATCTTTTTAATGTCGCGCTTTTTTTACATACAAACAATGCCATTTCAGTATAAAACGAATTTATTTTATTATTTTCAATTTGAATATTAAAGAATTCTTGCATTTCAACTGGTGTTTTCATCATACACTCTGTTAATTTCATACGTTTCTGCAAAGGTACATTCATCATATCGCACCACCAGTCAAATTCAAATCTCTTGTCAAAAGTAAGACATGACTGCATTTGCAAACCGTTTTTTTCTAACAAGGTAATCCATTCTGTTTTTTTCAGCGCTCGTTCATGACTCGGATCCCGCTTTTTTTCTATAAAATTATAAAATGTATCGTATTCATTATTTTCCGGTGAAACATTATCTATTAAAATAAACAATCCATTATGTTCTAACGTACGATTTACTTCATATATAAACTGAGGTGGATTCGTAAAATGATGTGCTGCAATTCGGCACGTAATTGTATCAAAAAAACCATCAGCAAACGGTAAACTTTCAGCGTTTCCAGCAATAAAAGATACATTTTCATGTCCATTACTGATAATAAAATTTTTCGCATTCTCTAACATTTTTTCTGTTAAGTCTAAGGCAACTACTTCTTTAAACAATGGGGCTAATATATTCGCAACATGTCCACCGCCAGTAGCAATATCAAGAAGACGATTATTATGACGAGACTCAACTTGTTGAACGACATATTGTAAGTCTGGTCCATTAGCATGAATTTTACTTTTTACATATTTTTCCGCATTATTACCAAACTGTTGTTTCACAAGCTCTTCTTTACTCATTTTATCATCTTCTTTCTATTGTTATTTACATATGGGATTCATATAATAATTAAAGTTCTCTTTATGTATTTTCAAATCCTCTTTTCAGCTTACTTCTTATCATGCTGTCCTATCATCAATATAATATTAATTTTACGTTTTATTACGAAACAAAAAAGGCTACGGGAACTTGTCCCCTAACCTGACTAAATATTTATTACATTTTTACTTTTTTATATACATCTATATAATATAAATCCTCTTTCAACTTCATAATAACGTCTACTTCGTTATAAGTAGCCTCACGAGCATGTAAACCAAATTGATCCATACCAATCCATATCCATTCAGGTGTATGCTGTAGAACATCTATGTTAAAATACTCTAATTTAATAAGCTCCGATTTTATAAATTTATCTTTATTAGCGATTTGTTTATCCATTAAGCCGTATTCTTTTCCATTTTCAAGTAGCGATATAATTTTCCCTAAAATCGGATGTTCACGTATAATAAAATGATATTCCCTTTCGTCTACATTCGCCATAATTAAACGAGAATTAGATAAATCTAATCCCAAACTCGGCATATTTATTTTAATCACCTCCAATATTAGTTTCATCTCCATCCTAACAAACAAATATTTAAATAATATTAATATAATGTAAAAATATAAAGGCTGATTTCCCTTTAGAAATCAGCCTTTATATTTTTATATCGTTTCTTTTTCCTCATTATTTCTAGAAACTAAATTTCCAATAGCATCTGCCGTTACTTCAACTACAAATTCACACATACCTGCTACAACTTCTCCAATTACTTCATCCATCTTTTTTACCCCCTTATTTTTTTATATAACTTATTTGTAGTATAGAAGAGATTGGTTATTTTTAACTATCGGAAAACGTGACAACAACATTACAGTTTTGTAAGCTTTTTCAATTTACGTAGCTTCTATCCTTTGAAACTCCAAGTATGATTAACAAGCATATAGACCATCATAATATTAGGTAAGTTCCAATTATGAATTATGCTAGAGGAGGCGTGTAAAATTTACTACGTAAAATTAATTAAAGGTCAATCATTCTATGCTTTTGAACATCGATTTTTAATGTCTGAAGAAGAAGAGGTTTCAGAAAAAGTTTATAATTACTTACGTCGTAATGAATTTTTCGAAGTACGTAAAGAAGAATATTCTGCTTAATTAAAAAAAGCATCAAGAAATATATCACGTAATTGTGATATATTTCTTGATGCCCTCATGTAATCTCCCTCTTTGATCAATTTTGCTCAATTCTCTTAAAACATTCTATTATTTGTCCAAGCTATTTTATCGTAAATTTCATATTTTAGTATATGAGGAGGTGACAAATATGACTCATATCATTGATTACCAAGCTACTCAACCTATAAGTAAAACTGGTGAAACAACTTTTGCAATCCCAGCTTCTCCAAATAAAGCAATTCTAGCAAATTTGAAATTAAGAATTTCAAGTAGAGATTCACGTAATAATCGAGTAGAATTAATAGCTACAGTTGGTGTAGAAGGTATAACTGAGATTTCACAAATTTTATTCCGAATTTTCCGTGATAACATTGAGATTTTTAATACACAAGTAGGTATTGAATCTACAGATTCTGAACAATTCTATGCTCAAACATTTCAAGCTATAGATCAAAATGTTAGTAGTGGAACACACGAGTACTCATTAACTGTAGAAAACCTAACTAGTGGTGCAAGTGCAGAAGTTATTGGTCCTCTATCTTTTAGCGCTTTAGCTATTGGACAAGAACGTAACTGCTGCTAAGCCAATCTAATATTTAATTTTGTACTTGAGAAAAGCAAGACGTAGTATATGCGTTCTTGCTTTTTTAATTTCTTTATATTTATCCTTATTTTTAATAGACACTTCATCATAAAATTTTTACATTTTCATTGCTTATTTTAGCAACTAACAAATCAAATTTTTGACAAATCAAAAAGATTGAAATCCACTCATGAAACACGTAATATAGACTCTGACTCTAAAAAAGTTCGTTATAAATTATACATAAAATAAGGAGGTTTTATATACGAGTTTTTCATTTTAAAAGACGGAGAGGTTTTACATTATGTGGCGTAATAAAAATGTTTGGATTGTGTTAATTGGGGAGTTTATTGCTGGTCTAGGGCTATGGCTTGGTATTCTTGGCAACCTTGAATTTATGCAAAAATATGTCCCTTCTGATTTCATGAAATCAGTTATATTATTTATCGGACTATTAGCTGGTGTACTAGTTGGTCCTATGGCTGGTCGTATTATCGATCAGTATGAAAAGAAAAAAGTTCTTCTTTATGCTGGGTTCGGTCGCGTTATTAGTGTTATTTTTATGTTTTTCGCTATCCAATTTGAAAGCATTGCCTTCATGATTGCATTTATGGTTGCTCTTCAAATTTCTGCAGCATTTTACTTCCCTGCATTACAATCTGTAATTCCACTCATCGTACGTGAGCATGAGTTATTACAGATGAACGGTGTACATATGAATGTAGGTACAATCGCTCGTATTGCAGGTACTTCACTAGGTGGAATTCTTTTAGTTGTAATGAGTTTACAGTATATGTATGCCTTCTCAATGGCAGCATACGCTCTATTATTCCTCTCAACTTTCTTCCTACAATTCGAAGATAAGAAATCAATAACACCAAGTAAACAAGCTGCGAAAGATAATAGCTTTATGGAAGTATTTCGTATTTTAAAAGGAATTCCTATTGCTTTTACAGCACTTATATTAAGTATTATCCCTCTATTATTTATAGCCGGATTTAATTTAATGGTAATCAACATTAGTGAAATGCAACATGATCCAACGATTAAAGGCTTTATATATACCATTGAAGGTGTCGCATTTATGTTAGGGGCCTTCGTTATTAAACGTTTATCTGACCATTTCAAACCTGAAAAATTATTATATTTCTTCGCTGTTTGTACCGCTTTTGCACACCTTTCCTTGTTCTTTAGCGATATAAAATGGATGTCTCTTACATCATTTGGTTTATTTGGTTTTAGTGTTGGTTGCTTCTTCCCTATTATGTCGACAATTTTCCAAACGAAAGTGGAAAAAAGCTATCATGGTCGTCTCTTCTCATTCCGTAATATGTTTGAGAGAGTTATGTTCCAAATTGTCTTACTCGGCACAGGCTTCTTCTTAGATACGATTGGATTGCAATATATGGTTCTCATTTTCGGTGTGATTTCATTATTAATTATTTTCATTTCATTATCTAAACAGAAACAATATGAAAAACAACCTTCGCAATCTGCGAATTTATAACATAAATAAAGACGCATGGATCATATTAGATTAATCCATGCGTCTTTGTTATATAAAGCCTTATTTATTACGCTTATTATAATTATTTAAAGGAGTACCCTCTTTCGCTTTCGAATACAGTATACTAACATGATATATACAGGAGGTGCGAAATTGTCTGATGGTATGCAGTTATTTAGTATCTTTATTTTTGTATTAGCTCTGTTTAGCATCATAAACTTTTTAGCAATTTCCTTATCTGGACATAACCTTAAAAGAAGAATTATCGCAGGTTTCATTTTTTTACTACTAACTCCTATTGTTTTTTTTGCTACCGTAGCATTCGCTTCTATATTTGATAAAGCTGGATTTGGCGCAGGTGGGCTAGCCTTCATTGTTGCAATTATATATATTTTAAATGGAATAATGATCCTACTTTCCTCATTATTTTTCCTCAAAAGAGACATAACATAGATTATAGTACTCTGCATGAATCTGACTTTGCACTAGATTCATGCTTTTTCAATTCCGTCTAAATTTTTATGTGAAATTAAATAATTCTTTATAAAAATTTAAACTTTATTTATTACAATATTCGTATCGTATTCGCACGTTTATTAAAAATGAAAAGAAAGGAGTACAAAATGAAAAAGGTTCTATTAATTATTCCAATATTCATCGTTCTACTTAGCGGATGTAGCAATAATGATATATACGGTTCTTGGGAAGTCGTTGACAACAAAAATGGTCTTTGCCCTGCATCTTATAAATTTGAAACAGTTGTAAAAGAAGAAAAGAAAGAAAAAATTGTTCAATATTTAGTGGAGATGCAAACATCAAAGGAAAAAGAAGATTTATACAAGGGCTCATTTGTAAAGAATTCTAATGTATATCACATTGATTATGGTAACTCATTTACATCGGATCAAACTTTAAAAGTTGTCGATGGCAAATTAAATGTATACTTTTATGCAGTGGAAAAGTTATGTACATATAAAAAGAAATGATTACACTTCATATAAGACGCAGAAAATATTTTCTGCGTCTTATATGTTTCTCCTTATTATCCTCCCTCTAAATTTGTCAATCGTTTTAATTTTCATAAAAAAATGATAAAATGTAAACATGTGTTTTCAGAATAATTAAAAACGCAGAAAGAAAACACTGTTTTTAGGAGGGGTTTTGATGACTTACACGTTAGCAACTAGAATGAAAGCATTCCAATCTTCTATATTTAGTGAATTAGGGGCTTATAAAAAAGAAAAAATTGCAGCAGGTCACAAAATGATTGATTTAAGTATCGGGAATCCTGATATGCCGCCTGCTGATTTCGTAAGAGAAGAAATGGTACATACAGCAAGTGAAAAAGAAAGCTATGGATACACATTAAGTGGTATTCAAGAATTTCACGAAGCTGTAACTGAATATTACAACAACACTCATAACGTTAAATTAAATGCCGATAAAGAAGTTTTATTATTAATGGGTTCACAAGACGGACTCGTTCATTTATCTATGGTTTATGCAAATCCGGGAGATATTATATTAGTTCCGGATCCAGGATATACAGCTTATGAAACTGGAATTCAAATGGCTGGTGCAACATCTTACTACATGCCATTAAAGAAAGAAAATGATTTCTTACCTAACTTAGAGCTAATTCCTGAAGAAATTGCCGATCAAGCGAAGATGATGATTTTAAACTTCCCAGGGAATCCGGTTCCAGCAATGGCTCATGCAAATTTCTTTAAAGAGGTAATTGCATTTGCGAAAAAGCATAACATTATTGTTGTCCATGATTTTGCTTATGCTGAATTTTATTTTGATGGTAATAAACCAATTAGCTTCCTCTCTGTACCTGGTGCTAAAGAAGTTGGAGTAGAAATCAACTCTTTATCAAAAAGTTATAGTTTAGCAGGTAGCCGTATTGGATATATGATTGGAAACGAAGAAATTGTTCGTGCACTTACTCAATTTAAATCAAATACAGATTATGGTGTGTTTTTACCAATTCAAAAAGCAGCATCAGCGGCACTAAGAAATGGCGCTGCGTTTTGTGAGAAAAATCGCGGTATTTATCAAGAACGTAGAGATACTTTAGTTGATGGATTCCGAACATTTGGTTGGAATGTTGATAAACCAGCTGGTAGTATGTTCGTCTGGGCCGAAATTCCGAAAGGCTGGACTTCGATAAATTTCGCTTATGCATTAATGGATCGTGCGAATGTCGTTGTTACACCAGGTCATGCATTTGGACCTCATGGAGAAGGCTTTGTACGTATTGCACTTGTTCAAGATAAAGAAGTGTTACAACAAGTTGTTGAAAACATTAGAAATAGCGGTATTTTTTCTCTTGAAAAAGTAAATGAATTAGTTAAAAATTAATGATAACTCCCCTGCTTAACTGTAGCAGGGGTATTATTTATTGGAGGTACTTTCATATGCATATTCAAGACACTCTTCCTCATCGTTATCCTTTTTTAATGATTGATAAAGTAACAAATGTAAAACATGGTGAATCCGTTACGGGATATAAACTGATTTCAAATAATGAGTGGTTTATAAATGATAATCAAAAACATATGCCTCATATGTTAATTGTAGAAGCACTTGCTCAGCTTAGTGCATTTGTAAATACAAGTGACTCTGAAGGTCTAGGCTTCCTCTCTTCGTTGGATGGGGTTGAATTCCACGGAAACGCATATCCCGGTGATAAACTTGATTTACATTATAAGCTTACTCGCAATCGTCGAGGTTTTATTCTCGGTAAAGGTACTGCAACTATTAACGATCAGCCTATTGTAACTATAGAAAAGCTATTAATATATCAAGCAGAATAGAGACGATGTAATTCGTCAGGATATCTCTCTCCTACAAATTCGTCTCACCAACATGAACAGAGTAAACAAATTACTTGGTTAGGAGCAGGAAAATGGAAAGTACTATCGGTATCGATGCTGGAGGAACATTAACGAAAATTGCTTATTTGAACGAACAAAAGCAATTAGCTTTTGAAAAATTTTATTCAAATGAACAAGATAAAATAATAGATTGGCTTAAGAAAAGCACTCGTATAAAACAAATATGTATAACAGGTGGTAAAGCAAAACAATTATAGCAACTACTTTCAGATTCATATAATATAGTAGAACTAAACGAATTTGAAGCTACTCTTGTAGGTGTCCGATACATATTAAAAGAAGAGCAATATGATATAAACAACTTTATTTTAACAAATATAGGTACAGGTACTTCCATTCATTACGTTTATAATGAAAAATATATTCGAGCTGGTGGAACGGGTGTTGGCGGTGGTACTATTATGGGGCTTTCAAAATTGTTAACAAATATAGATCATTTTGAAGATGTGATTCCTTTAACAAAATTAGGTTCTAGAAAAGAACTAGATATTACGGTCGGTGATATTTATGGTGGCATTCTCTCTCCTATTGATAATAGCTTAACTGCAAGCAATTTTGGTAAAGCTGCTATTTCAGAATCAAAATATAATAGCTCAGACATACTTGCTACTGTACAAGGACTTGTCGGTGAAGTCGTTACTGCATTAAGCCTTCAATTCGCCGAAAAAAAAAACATTGACCATATTATTTATATTGGTTCGACTCTATGTAATAACGTACACCTTCAAAATATTATTAGTAGCTACACTAAATATCAAAATAAAATACCTATTTTTTTACAAGATGGTGGTAATAGCGGTGCGATTGGTGCTTTACTTCATATTACGGATTAAAAAAGCTGACTTTTGTCAGCTTTTTTACAACGGTACTTCAAATTCAATAATTGATTCCCCGCCCTCTCCAATTCGCTCTACACTAATTCTATCAATTACACATTGTAACTTTTTAGGTAAACTATGAATATCCTTGGCTACTTCAGCAGCTAACTCCTCATTACTTTTTCTTCCAACTGTTACATGCGGTATGTATAGAATATCCTTTCTCAAAAATTGTAGTAAGGGACCTGTATATAGTCTATCGTGTAATACTTCTATTTTTTCTTTCCCACTCTCCACTTCCAAAAACAAATAGTTTCCTACATTAGTGATACGATTTGCAAACTCAATTTCAATTTTGCTTATCCCTTTTGCTGAATTCAAAATATGAGATTTTAATTCATCATTTGAAATATTACTCTTAAACGGAAATACAATTGTTATATGCGGTGGAATTAATTCAAATAAAGGATCATGTATTTGTCTAATGTTCTCTATTTTATCGATGGACATATTATTTAGAAAAACTAAAATTGTACGCATTTTTATCCCCTCTACTTTCCCTTATTTTAATATGTATCATATTCTATAACTGTCTTGCACTTCAACAAATTATTTTACTTACATGTAAAAATAAAAAACTTCTCAAATGAGAAGTTTTCATATAACATGATTACTATTTTCCCGCCAAACTTTTCTAAACTTTATATAACAAGCAATTCTCCACGGAATGATATACGATACTGCGACTACGTAAAATAATAAACCAATCGTTTGTTGATCTAAATCCACAATAAATTGTCTTGAACCATATCTTAAAATAACAAGTGCAATAAAAGTAATTAAAAAAGCTGCACTTTTTTTCGTATAAATATTCCCATCATCTCTTCGCTCATAATTTGTTAAAACTATAAGTGGTACGGCGAAAAGAATTCCAATGAATGCTGCTATTATAACTTGTAAAATAGCTGGATGTATGGGACCTAAAAACCATACAATACCTGGTGTTAAAAATAGTAATGGCCATAAAATACGTTTTCCTGTTCCTTTTATTGGCTTGTGCATAGAACGATAACGACGCCAAAATATGAGCAATGCAATGCATAAAAAGACTGTAATTAGTGAAGAAGTGTCTCCCATTTGTTTTTCCTACTCTCCTCAAATATATACTTAATTATATTTTAAATTGTTTGCTCAAATGATACCTTTCGAATAAATATACCGCTAGTCACGACATAGACGATAGTTAATATAATTGAAATGACAATAAA
Organism: Bacillus cereus group sp. N6; assembly: GCF_016483705.1. Lineage (NCBI taxonomy): Bacteria > Bacillati > Bacillota > Bacilli > Caryophanales > Bacillaceae > Bacillus > Bacillus cereus group sp. N6. The sequence continues at coordinate 51,523 of NZ_JAEHBI010000001.1, read as the reverse complement.
GTATGGGATATCTATTAAAGATAGATTAGATGTAGAATTTAAATCCTGTATTCCTACTTCTGCATAAAGCACACTATTCAATGATATAAAAAATGTTCCACCAATCATAAGACCAATCCACTTAAAACGTCGCTTAATCACAACTACTACTTGAAAGAAAGTTGCTATTGTAACATACAATAATAGTTGTACAATAAACTGTTTAACTGATTGTTCTCCTAAACTAATATTTACTGTACTATACAATGTATTTTTTAAAAAAATCACTTGAAGGAATGAGAAAACCACAGCTTGTAATAAGATATAGAAAACTGATCCAATGAAAAACTGTAATCTCGTTACTCCAAACGAAACTGCTAAACGAAACACATCATCCTGTATGATAAAAGTACTTACTACTATAAACAATGTAATTGCAATTGAAGGATTATTTAATATATGTTGTAAAAATCCTTCTCTTATTTTTCTCAAATCCATTACACTTGTAATTCCTTTTATAAGTAATGCTGCAATCCAAAATATTATAATTGCTTTATAATGAAAATTTATATGTAACTTCAACTGCTTCATTAACATCGTCATTTCACTTCACCACCCGTTATGTGTATAAATAGTTTTTGTAATGTAATACTATTAATCAGTAACCCTTCTTTTTCAAGAGAGTAATAATCTTCATTAGATAGTCCTTCCCATATAACAGCAATCCCCTTATTTCCATAAACTTCTCGATTTATTACTTTTTTATTGATTGAAAACTCATCCACTTTATCTTTTTTCCCTGAAATAATATGACCTTGTTGTAATAAATCATCCACTGATGATTGAACAACCAGCCTTCCTTCTTTTATGATAATTACCTCTTCGATAACATGAGTTACTTCTTCTACTAAATGTGTTGATAATATAATTGTTCTTGGATACTCACCGTAATCTTCTAGTAGTAAACTATAAAACAACTCGCGATGTGCTGCGTCTAAACCTGTAGTTGGTTCATCAAAAATGGTAATTGGCGCCCTACTTGCTAATCCTTGAATAATTCCTACAACAGTTTGCATTCCATGTGATAGTTTATGGTATTTTTCTTTCAAATTAAGTTGAAATTTCTTGGCAAGTTCTTCAGCAAACTCTTGATCCCAGTTTTTATAAAACATGTTACATAAATTAAAAATTTCTTTAATTTTATTATTTAGATACGCAGCTTCTTTCACTTTAATAAAACAAATATTTTGCATCGCTTTACTATTTTCAAAAACATGTTCGCCAAATATTGATATACTTCCACTACTTGAAGTAATTTGGCCTGCAAGTAAATTTAATAGTGTCGTTTTTCCTGCCCCGTTTCTACCGAGCAAACCATATATTTTATGCTCTTCCAATGAAATCGTTACTTCATTTACTGCTATTTTCTTTTTATATTTTTTCGTTACGGCTTTTGTTTCAAGTGCAATCATCCCTATTTCCCTTCCTTCGTAATTTTTTGAATCATATCCATCAATTCATCTTTGGATATTTCTAGTACTTTTGCTTCTTCCCACACTTTAGGTAAATATTCAGTCATAAAAGTATTTTGTCTTTTTTTAAGTACGACTTCTTTTGCTCCCTTTGCAACAAACATCCCAATCCCTCTCTTTTTATATAGAATCCCTTCATCCACTAATACATTTACCCCTTTAGCTGCAGTAGCTGGATTTATTTGTAACATCTTCGCAAATTGATTTGTTGATGGAACTTGTTCTTCTTCAAGTAATATGTCTTTTAAAATATCAGATTCAATCGTTTCTGCAATTTGTAAGTATATTAATTTGTTTTGCTCCAGAGTAGGTTTCACAATTTCACCACCTTAGGTTCATAGGTTCGTTACTTATGTAATTAACCATATCACATAAAAACATTTATTTCCATAAATTTCTTTTACAAAAAAAGAGAGTCATTCTATTAAGAATGACTCTCTTTCTAAAATTTCGAGGTTTCAACTCTTGTTCTCAAATTCTTTTCATTTATTCCATTTTGACAAAAGTTAAATTGTTGTTCCGTTATGGACTTTGTACGATCTACTACTTGCCCTAAATGATAACTTGTATGCTCCGCTAAATGTAATAAGCTATGAAGATTCATATGCTTTTTTTCTTCGCATGCTTGTAAATATGCTTTTCTCCATTCATCAAATACTTCTTCAACGTACTGTAGCAAAACTTCAGTACGTTGTCGCTTTACTGGAAAATACTCCTCGATTCCCTTTTCAAAAACTATATTTGGATTTTTATAACGACTAGTATTTCTCTGTATATGTTCACTAATATGCAGTACGATTCCACCAATTGAATTAATAGAGTCCCTTTGTTTCCACAAATCTTCTTCACTAACGAGGCTAATTGCCTGTAATAACTTAGGTAAATAATGATCTTGCATTCGATGATAAGTAATTTTGTATACTAACTCCACCTATTCTCCTCCTATCATTTCAACTACTGCACTGGATATTTAACAAATATAGATTTCCGAAACTCTTTCTCATTTATAAACATTGTAATTTTTTCGCTATTATCGTTAAGGAACTTTACTACTTTCTTTTTATCCCATATATCATTTTCTTTTGGAAAATCATCAAATTTTTCATACAAGATTGATAGTATATCTTCTCTTTTTATCGTGAAATTTTTATTTTCTACTTGAAACTCGTAACTTTTCGCATTTGGTACTAAAATCGCTAGATAAATAACGTTAAAGAGAAAATTCTTCTCCATTGTGTCCTTGCCATCAAACCAATACGTCTCAACCATGTCTTCTGTCAGAGTTCCATTTGCACCATAGTTTACCTTTATACTTTCATTCTCCAAACTAATACTTTGAAATGTATCACCACCGGGTAAATGATTAACAATTGCAACTACATCTGAGTTATTACCAACGTATGTCCCAGCATATTTCTTAAAGTCACTAGGTTCAACATCAGATATTTCTTTTATTCTTTCTCCCCTAGAACAAGCAGTAATACATAAAAAAATTGTTAGCATAACAACTACATTACGATGCATATATTTCATTTAGCATCCCCCATTTTTATCGATATTTCGTTCATTACAATACTTCTTCTCAAAACCCTTTAAAATATACGCATTTTAATCAAAATTAAAAATTTTCAATTTTTATGTTTACAATTATCCATTAATTGTATATACTTACTAACGTAAGAAAAAATTTTAAAAGGAGGTCGAAGGAAATGATGAAATTACAATTACATGCTTTAACTTTAGCGTTAACTGCACCTTTGTTTTTCGGACAATTAAATATGAATTCGACCACCCTAATGGAGAATTGAAAATCGTACATTATTTCGATTAATTGATAAATTCGCCACAGGAGGTCGTATACTTTCCTGTGGCTTTTTGACGCCCTGCCATAGGAGAACTATATCTTCCTGTGGCTTTTTTGTGCGATTTTTTAGCCTCTTACATCATTTTTTTATGAAAGGAGCAACATTCAATGACTATTAGCGTATTGTTTTTAAGTATTACGATTCAAAGAAATAAAATTTCTAAAGATGAAATTTTTCATAATGAGCAAATTGAAAAAGCTATGAATGATGTTAAGGAGCGCCAAGCGCTTTATTGTGATCACCTGTAATTCCTTTTCGAAAGGAGGAATTCATTTATGACTTTTCATATTTTCTTTTTTACAACTGTACTTCAGAAAAACACTTTATCTGAAGATGAAATCATTCGTAAACAACAATTAAAACAACTGACTGATAAAATGACTGACATTAAAAGTTCATACTATACGCAAATGTATTAAAAATATATTTTAAAGGAGCAATACCTTCATGAAATTCAAAGCATTCTTTTTAACAATCACCATTCAAAAACGTAAGCTTTCTCAAAGTGAGATTTTGCGTGAGCAACACATTCAAACTATTATGGACGAACTGAAAGAGCGTCAAGCTTCTTATTACAGCCGTCTTTTCTAAATAACTTTTAAAGGGGAAAAAACAAATGAAATTTAAAGTATTCTTTTTAACGATCACCATTCAAAAAACTAAGTTCTCAGACAGTGAGATATTGCATGACCATCAAATTAATAAAGCTATGGAGGATGTAAAAGAACGTCAAAGTCACTACTGTAGCCATCTATAATTCCTTTCGAAAGGAGGAATGTATCATGAAGTTTCACCTTTTCTTTTTAACAATTACAATTCAGAAAAAAAACTATTCTGATGCGGAATTAAAACAGGAACAACAATATAAACAGGTTATAGACGAAATTCGAGATCGTAGAAGCAAGTACTACTCTCATCTATAATCTTTTAAAAATATAAAATTTGAAAGGGGTCGATTATGATGTTGCTAGCACGCTGTAAGGAAATGATTTGGATAGTTCAGAGGGATTCCACATAGTTTTATTGAGGCTATATCATACAAGTTTATCGTTATATTTGATATGTAATAAATATATAATAAAAGTTTATGCATACACTTTTTTACATTGATTAACAAACAAAAGATACACCACTTAAAAAGCGGTGTATCTTTCTCAACTTATACTATTTTCGATTACTTCGTTTCGTCTTAAACAATCTCACTAAGTTCGATACAACTGTTTTTGTTACTGCATAAACTGGTACTGCCAAAATCATTCCGATAATTCCCGCAAAGTTACCTACCCCTAAAATTAAAATAATAATTGTTAACGGATGGATATTTAATTTTGAACTCATAATACGCGGTGAAATGATGTTACTTTCAAACTGTTGTACAATTGTTACGATAATAATTACGTACAACGCTTGCATCGGAGATACGAACAGACCTATAATAACAGCTGGTGCTGCACCGATAAATGGACCTAAGTTAGGAATGATATTTGTAAATGCTGCTATAATTCCTAAAACGAAAGCGTACGGTAAATCGATAATTAAATAACCGATAAAAGTAAAAGCACCTACAAATATACAAACGAGCGCTTGCCCTTGAATATATGCAGATAATGTTTCGTTCGTTTCCTTAATGATACGAAGTCCTTCTTCACGGTAAGACTCAGGTAATAGACTAACTGCTTTCCCTGGAAACGCATGTCCATCTTTAAACATATAAAATAAAATAAACGGTACTGTGAAGATAACTAATGCAACGTTTGTGATAATACCAAATAAAGCCGTTGCACTCGACGTAATCGTGTTTGGTATATCCTTTAAGTATTCAATCGCGTTTTTCTCAATTGTTTCAATGGAAACGTAGTTTTGTGTAGATAACCATTCAAATAATCTGTGATGGGATAAATCTTGTATGTATAGTTTTCCCTCTTTAATATAACCCGGCATATTTTTTACTAAATCCATTAACTGTTGCGAGATCGTTGGAACTACTACCCCAACTCCAACTGCAGTTAATGTTATAATAAAAAGATATAACAGTAAAATCGCTAAATTTCTAGGTACTTTTTTATTCTCCAAAAAGACTAACAATGGGTTAAATATGAAGTATAAAAATAACGCGATTAAGATTGGGAAAAACAATGTTGATATGAAGATACCAATCGGTTGAAATAGAAACGATATTTTTGTGCAAATAAATATGATCGCTACAACCATTAGCACTTCTAATGTCCAAAAGTGCACTTTCGATTTCAAAAAAACGTCCTCCTTTAAACTAGCACTTCTCTTCATTGTACCAAAATAAGCAAGAATTTCACATAATATTTTCCTTTACAATATTCCAAAATACCAATAAATACACTACAATGAGATTACATACAAATTTGCAGGTAAAGGTGATAAAAATGACACAATGCATCATATGCAGAAAAGATACGAAAGAACTTAGTGAACAATATGTCATCCCCGAAATATTATGTGGATATTATTTCACAAACTCAATTTGCGATACTTGCCATGAACAAATGACAACAAATATTGATCGTCCCTTAATTCGGCATAAATTAAGTCAATTTAAGATTGAGCAAATGAAAAAACAAATTGATTCCCCGCTCTATACGAATGAACATGGTGAGGAACTTGCGGCTGCTGAGACAGATGTTGTTGAAGTAAGTGATGAAATACTTTATTCCAATGCATTAATTATGAAACTATGTAAAAAGCACGATATTTCGCTACATAATGAAATTTGGAAAGAAGAACGTGTAACGAAAGTAGCTAGCTCTATTCAACGTGAATTACTTTTAGATAACCGTAAATACAAAATGAGTGTATTAAAAACAGCTTACACTTTCGCTGTCCAAGCTGTTGATGGCTATTTTGAAGATCCAGATGCGATTGTTATTTCTAACATTCTATCAAATGCCGATTTTATGGAATTAAAAGAAAAAAGTATAGTTCGCGATTTAAGTAAAAGTTCTTTATGGAATACATTAAATACAAATAGCGAGAACCATTACTTTATTTTATTAAGTGATAAAGATGGCCTGTTCTGTTTCATTCGTCTATTTGATATATTTGACGTTGTCGTTCATTTATCAGAAAAGAGATATGAACTTTCATCTCCAATTGTCGGCGTAAATGATGTAAATAGGCAGGAATTTTATGTCCAAACTTTAAAACAGTATATGGATGGGCTATTTAAAGAAAAAAAACCTACTATTTAATCGAAATCAGAACATACGGTCTCCTTTCTTGATGAAAAGACACTGTGTTATAATAAGTATGAAAAGAACAATACAATCACATAAACCAATTATTAATTGTAAATAAATAAAAAAGACCAGTGTGCGGCTACACACTAGTCCACGTAACTTAGCAGATTGGATTGTTCATTTATCCTATTTGTTTCTTACAAACAAAACAACCCACATTCTATTGGCATAGGTGGGTTGTTATTTTTTGAGCTTGTCTATTAAAACGACGACGAACGTTAACAATGCAACGAGAAACAGTCCACCCTGCAGTAGCAACGCTATTTCACTCACGTATTATCACCCCCCTCCTATTTGGAGAAGTGATAATTGAACAACCAACCGTACCTTAAGTTACTATTTAATTTTACCATATTTTCTAATAGTTTACGACGAAAACCCGCAAGTGAAATACTTGCGAGTTTTTTTATCCCGTATTAACAGGCAGTAAACAAAATGAAGCAAAACATAGGTGAAACTGCCTGTTAATGGCCGATTGGTTCAACTTTATTTCTCACTATTTTTTTAATGCATATGCATCAGCTATCATTTCACCAACAATTTTATTTTCTTGTTTCTTCTCGTCTTTCAATAAAGGAAATAACAGTTCTGCCACTTCATATGCCTCTTCTAAATGGGGGTATCCTGATAATACAAACGTATCAATTCCTAACGCTTCATATTCTTTTATTCTTTCTGCTACTGTATGCGGATCTCCAACAAGCGCAGTGCCAGCACCACCTCTTACAAGCCCAATTCCAGCCCATAAGTTAGGACTTATCTCTAACGACTCTCTCGTTCCTTTATTTAAATGTGTCATTCGTTTTTGTCCAACTGAATCATATCTTGCAAATGTTTTTTGAGCGAGCTCAATTGTTTCATTATCTACATATTGAATTAACCTTTCAGCCTCTTCCCATGCTTCTTCTTCTGTCTCTCTTACAATTACGTGTAGTCTAATACCAAATCGTACGTTACGCCCCTTCTCTTCCGCAAGTTTTTTTACTTCATCTATTTTCTCTTTCACTTGCTCTGGTGGCTCTCCCCAAGTTAAATATACATCACTATGTTCAGCCGCAACTTCTTTACCTGCAGCGGACGATCCGCCAAAATAAATTGGTGGATACGGTGTTTGAACCGGAGGAAATACAACTTTACTCTCCGTAACTTTAATATGTTTTCCTTCTAAAGAGATTGTTTCACCTTGTAATACTGACTTCCAAACCTTTAAAAATTCATCTGCAACTTCATATCTTTCATCATGTTCAAGATACAATCCATCACCTTGCAATTCAACAGGATCTCCTCCAGCAACTACATTAATAAGTAATCTCCCATCTGAAATTCTATCAAATGTAGATGCCATCCTCGCTGCAACTGTCGGTGACATTAACCCTGGTCTAACTGCTACTAAAAATTTTAATTTCTCTGTCTCAGCCGCAAGAGCTGATGCTAACACCCATGGATCTTCACAACCTTGACCAGTTGGAAGTAATACACCAGTATATCCTAAATAATCAGCTGCCTGTGCAACTTGCTTATAATAACCATATTCAGCTGCTCTTCCTCTTTTTTTCGTTCCTAAATATCGACCATCTCCATAAGCCGGAATAAACCATAATAATTCCATATCTTTACACACCCCTTATTTATTTTGAAACGTATACTAACATACTCTATATAAATTACCCCTAATAATTTACTCCGCTATTTGCGGGCAGTAAGATCCCGATTGGTGAGGGCTGATAATCAGTGGGGGATGTCCCCTACTGATTAAAGTTTCACTTTATATGTTAATTCCCTGTCTCTCCATTAAAATTATCTCGCCATCTTAAAAACTTCACTTCTAGTAAACGTACGAGTGAATCAGAAAACTTTCCAACGAATGCAAAAATAATAATGCCGACAAATACGATATCTGTATTTGAAAATTGCCTTGCATCCATAATCATATAGCCGATACCTTCTGTAGACCCCATAAGTTCTGCTACTACTAAACTCACCCATGCAACTCCTAATGATAATCTTGCTCCGAGTAATAGGTTCGGCAATGCTGCTGGTAAAATTAATTTTGTAATTAATTTTCTTTTACTAAACTCTAACACTCTGGCAACATCGAATAACTTTGTATCTACACCTCGTATCCCTAAAAACGCGTTTACGTATAGAGGAAAAAATGCACCGTCCGCAATTAATAATACTTTCGATGTTTCTCCAAAACCGAACCATAATACGAAAAGTGGCGCAACAGCTAAATGAGGTACAGTTCTTAACATTTGTACAGATGGATCTAAATATTGCTCACTTCTCGTTGAAAATCCAACAATCGTTCCTAAAATAATTCCTAAACTCCCGCCGATAAAGAAACCAGCCGCAGCCCTAAATACACTGATACTTAAATGACCGAATAACTCTCCTGTTTTAATAAGTTCTTGAAAAGCTAGTAATATATCTAATGGCGTTGGTAAAACTGTTTTAGAAACTAAATCGAATACGCCGGCTAACTGCCAAATAATTAATACGATAATCGGTATAGTAATCGCTCTTACTAGCACTTTTACATTCGTCTTTCGCACTTTCTTTACATTGTTTTTGCCAATCGTTATACTCGCCCTTTTCATAACAGCTTTCGTATTCTCCAATTTACAAAACCTCTTTTCATTTCGCCTTTAATGCTTTTTCTACAAAAGAATTATCTACAACTTTATCTGTTTTGATTTCTTTCTTTATAGAGCCAAGCTTATATTGAAAATCCGCTGTCTTTTGCTGTTCGGCTATTATTTCTTTCGTTACCGGAACTAAAATTGGTTTGTCGTGATCAAACACTTCTTTTACAATTTCTTCATCTATCTTCTTTGCAGAAGTATATATTTTTATCGCTTCATCTAAGTTTGACTCTTGCCATACACGTGCTTTTTCATAAACTTTAAGGAATTTCTCAACTAATTCTGGATGTTCCTTCGCAAATTTTGTTCTCGCAATTAAAAACTCTGGTGAAGAAACATTTAATCGTTCACCATCTGCAATAACTTTTGCCCCTTTATTTAACGTATGTAGTGAAATGAATGGATCCCAAATGGCCCATGCATCTACTGATCCGGATTCAAATGCCGGCTGCGCTTCATCTGGTTGCAGTTGAATGACATTTACATCTTTCGCATTTATACCTTCTTTTTCTAATGCTCGATATAATAAATTAAATGCGCTACTTCCTTTTGCTACTGCAATTTTTTTACCTTTTAAATCTTTTACACTCGTAATCTTGCTATCTTTTTGTACAAGAATCCCTGTTCCTTTTCTCGCATAACTTGTATTAGCAATTTCAGTAAATTCAATACCTGCAGCTTGCGCTGAAATAACTGGGGAGTTCCCCACTTCACCAAAATCCAACCGATTTGATGCGATTGCCTCAAAATAAGGAGGTCCGCTTTGAAACTCTGTCCATTTCACCTTAACTCCTTCTTTTTTTAACTCCTCTTCAAACCACCCTTTTTTCTGTGCCAGTAAGAGTGGGCTTAATCCTTGCTGTATACCAATTTGTATTGTTACCTCTTCTTTCTTACTACTTGCAGTGTTTTTTTCACATCCTAATAAAAATAAAGATATAACTAATGCAAAAGAAAGAACCTTACATTTTTTATACATATATAATCCACCCTTTTCCTATATACTTGTTTGAATCAGTCCCCCGTGTTCAAACTGATGTAGCACCTTCGTTCGAAGTTGTTGGAACGATTGAGAAGTTTTATTTCGCGGATAAGGCAAACTATTTTCAATAACTTTATGTATTTTCCCAGGCTTTGCACTCATGATGATAATTCGGTTTGAAAGATATATCGCCTCGTCTATATCATGAGTAACAAATATCATTGTCGTTTTCTTTTGTTCCCAAATGTTCAGCAGCACTTCTTGCAAATGACTTCGAGTAAAAGCATCCAGTGCCCCAAATGGTTCATCAAGTAATAATACATTCGGATCTCTTAATAAAGCCCTCGCAATCGCAACACGTTGTGACATTCCGCCTGAAATTTCTTTCGGATATGATTTTTCAAAACCATCCAATCGAACGATTTCAACCCATTCCTTTACCTTGACTTTTACATACTTATCTTTTAACGACAGATCTGCAGCAATATTTTCTTCAACTGTTAACCACGGAAATAAACGATGTTCTTGAAAAATAAAACCTTGTTTTTTACTCGGTTTTACAATTTGCTCCCCATCGATGATAACTTCACCTTCAAATTCGTTATCTAACCCCGCAACAATTTTCAAAAGCGTACTTTTCCCACAACCACTCGGTCCGATTACAGTGACAAAATCACCTTTCTCTAATTGAAAATTAATATCTTCTAATACTTGAACCGTACCAGTTTGTTTCGAAAAATATTTTGATACCCCATCAATTGAAACAGTCACTTCTTCCCCTCCTTGAAATGATTCATTTAAATGAATAGATTCAGCATTTGTATAATAAAAAAACCAAAGGCATTTTATCAATAGATAAAATGCCTTTGGTTTCTCCAATCAGCAATACGTTATAGAATTAACTACATATTATACAAATATTTCCGATAAGTCAACTAGGTTTTAATGGACGATATTTATTTTTTTATAAAGAGTAGCAGTTTCTGAAATGATTTTTGGAAGTGACTCTTGAATTGTGTTTTTGACTGTATGAAGAGCCTTTTCTACATACCCGTCTTCAAATTGTTCTAACGACTCAGGTAATTCATCCGCATCCAATATAAAAAATTCTCCACTTGGAAGTATCATAATATCAAGGATTAAATCTTCAAAGGATAGCACTTCATCCGTTATACATGTATTCTTTACAATATTAAAATACGAACCTAGATACCCCCCATCCTGATTTCTCCAAACGTATAAATTATATGGACGATTTCCCCAGTAATATGCAACTGTATAACTTCCTTTCGGGATTGTTAACTTCTTATCGTTTGCTGCCATTGTAAAAGAATACTGTACTTCATGATATAAAATAATTTTGTCCTGCTGCGCTTCTATTAGTAAACAAGCATGATCTATAGTTGTACCATCATATCGGATTTTTCTTTCAATAATTTCAATGTCTGACGTATGTAAGCAACTCATTTTTTATTTCCCCTTTTATTTTAGTTCTTTCATTATATCCCTTTATATTTCCATTAAGAAAGCGTTCAGTCAATTCATTCATTTTTTCAAGTTAATATTTATATAATCTCATTTTCTACTTCACAAAAAAGCCCCTTCTAAATAAGAAGGAACTCCAATTGTATTATTATTTTATAACCCATGATTTATAAGCCTTTACTTCTAAACTAAACTTAGATTCTTTTAACCACTCTACAGCACTACATACAAGAGGAGATGAATTATCTTCAGTAATACTTTCTATTGGAATCCATCTAGCTCCTAATGAATCTTGCTCTCCAAATTGTTCCGGTACTTTGAATTCACCTCCGCACCTTTCTACAAAGTAAAAAACTGCGATATGATGTACATGTGTGTACTCCTTAAATTTTGATGGAAATTGAAAATCAATTGTACCTACTTGTTTTACTACCGTTACATTTAGCCCAGTCTCTTCTTTAATCTCTCTATGAAGTCCAGCTAATAATGATTCTCCATCTTCTAAACTACCACCAGGTAGATCATTACGATTTCTATATGGACCTTTAATTTTATCAATTACTAATAAATTATTGTTTTCGATACAAATGCCATACACACCAAACGCACGATGAAAATTAGTAGCATTATTTATGCTTCAACTTCTCTATAACCGCATCATAAAACTTCCGTTCCTCATCAACATTTAAGTGAACACGACTTACTGTTTTAGAAAATCCATATAACAATTGTGCTTTCACTGGCTCTTTTAGCGTTATTTCAAATGTTGGAGGTTCCTTTATAAATTCCATCACAGTTGCGTCAAGAACCTCTTTCTCTTCTTCTTTCTTTAAAGGTTTGCCTTTATAAAACGCAATTTTATCAATCTGTGTAAATGGTATAACAATTTTCTTTCCTAATCCGATTTGAATGATTACTCGTTCTTCTATAACAATAATTGGATTTTTACGCATTGCTTGTATTTCAGCTAAAAAATAAAACATTGCGTATGCGTTTAAAATAAGTAAAAACCATGCTACTACTGGATTCCATTGATGAAGCAAATAATGAAAACCAATACTTTCTATTAAGGTTGCATGGATAATCATAATATACACACCTATTGCACCGGTCTTTTTGTGATATGAGTATACGGATTCACCTTCCGGTACTTTTATATGCCACGATAAAAATGCATAATAGATTAACTTACACTCTGTTACAATGATATCTACTAATTTATTTCTTTTCATAGTAGCATCAAACGCTGCATCAATCGCATAAGAAAATGAAGAATATTCTCTTCTATATTCTTTATATCTTTTGATTATATTAGGAAGCACTTTAACGATTTTATACAGCAGGAATAGTTCTAGACCTACAAAAGCAATTTCTCCCGCAACTATAATATAAGAAACGTTTGAAAAAGCTTGTAAATAGTCACTTGGAATAATAAATCTCGCAAATATATATCCAGCTATTACGACAGGAAATATATACGTTAGCGAGTATCTTTTTCGAATAATAAAGAAATATGTAATAACCGGAATTACAAACATACAATCTAACAAAGAACCAAGCACTACTTCTTTCGGAGCGGCTGGTACAATCGGAAGGGTATACAATAAATAGTTTGATAACAAGATGAAAGATACGAGTCCAATCCAAATGCCTTTTCGCCTTCGTGATAGTGTGGCATTCATACGTTCACTCCTCTATTTAAAAACCTCGTTTAAATGATCTTTATAAAATGTAATCGCACGTTCAAATTCTTTAACTTCGTCTACTTTTATAACCGTTTCAAGTAATAATTTCATCGCGGATTCATGATCGTTAACGTTATATTTTGCTAATGATAAAAATACTTTTATCACGTCATTATCCGGAAACTGCTGCAAACCTGTTTCTAAAACTGTAATTGCTTTGTCATACTCACCTATACAACGATATGTACTTCCAAGACCGATATATGCACCGCAAAGTGACTCACCATCAAGACCATTTGCAATTGCCTGTTCATAATACGGCACAGCGTCTGTTTCAAGTCCCATTACATCATGTATCCAGGCACATTGAAAAAGCACTTCTGCATCCCGCGTAAAATTGGTTAACCCCATTAGTATCTCTCTAGATTGCGCATATTTCTTTTCATTTCTTAGTTTAATCGCTTGCTTTAATAAATGTTCCATAGAATCCACTCCTCACCAATTATTTTATGTATCCATCTTGAATGGTTAACGTTTGTGTAAAAGTAAAGTTCCCATAAATTAAAGTTTCGCTTACCTATATATACTATGCGGATTCACTCTTATCCAAATACTTAAAATTATAAAGCAGTAATGTGATTACATAGTACCTCTAACCTTTTGACAATTTCTTTCGCCGTTTCATCTTTCCCATTACATAACTTCCCTTTACCGTCCTGTCCAATTACGTAGTGCACCGCTCCACGTGAATATAAAGAATGTGGTGAATTTGCAATCATTACATTTGCCTTAGATTCTTTCATTCTATTTTTCGCTCTTTCAAACAATTCTTCTTCATTTACATCACTTTCAAGTTTAAAGCCAACGAGTACGGTTTCTGGATCCCACTCTTTTATTTGCTTTAATACTTTTGGAGCCTTTTGAAAATGAATAATTGGCGCTATATCACTTGAAATTTTCCCATTCATATTAAGAACATTACCATCTTGATCACAAATTTTGTCTACAACCCAATCTGATCCAGCCGCTGCCATAATGACCGCATCGACTTTTTCATGTGTAATTATACTTTTCATTTTATCTTGTAAATCAACAATTCCTTCAAATGGGTGTAATTCTAATTGATTGTTTACATCGTTCGGTTTCTCAGCGAAATAACCGTGTAAATATATAACATGTGCTCCTTTACTTATAAACTCTTCAGCGATTATTCTACCAATTGTTCCTTTTGCCATATTCGTATGACCACGCACTTGGTCCCATTTTTCTAAACAACCACCACTCGTAATTAATACCTTTTTCCCCTTCATTGTAACCATCCCTTACTGATTTTTCTTACGAAACCATTCTGTTCCAAAGTCAACTATATCTCGTTGCTTCATAAGACGGCACGTTGCATTTCCTATTTTTCCATTTGTTACAGTTCCTTTTCGCTCAAACTCTACACCGATTTCTACAAACTTATCAGAATCGTAATCCATATCAACAAACTCTTTCCATACTCTTGCACCATTCTCTATAATTGGTGCCCCTACTTTTATTAACTCACATGCACCAGTACGTACTTCAGATAAATGTACAGACGTATTGGAATCATATCCAACACCAATTAATAATATGTATCCGTCTAAATCGTATATTTTTCTTAATGGAGATTCCTCTCCTAAACTCATTGATAGCGACTGATTCATCGTTATTTCTTCCGCATGTTTTCCCCATGCAGCAAAACTTCCTAATGGATGGTTGCTACGTACTACATTCGGATATGTACGAAAACATTCAACTACTTTTCCCATTGCCCTTGTTGGTGTTATATGTGGCTCAAACGCCGGGACGTTATCTCGAATAATTTGCCACCATTCTTCAGGTACAGGTGGTCTTGACCAATGTTTCGGATCAGATAAATCCGAAGATTGAGTTGGCATAATAATTGTTCCCTCTTCCGTAATAACTTTCATTAACGCCTCTACTACCGCAACGGCTCCGCCAGATACCCAGCCAATAGAACTGAGCGAAGAATGCACAATAACCGTCATTCCTTTTTCTAACCCTAATTCTCTTAAATCATTTGTAATTGTTTTGATTGTATTTGGCAATTGTGTACTTGCCACTATGTCATTCATTTTCACGATTGTTCCCCCATTTTTTAAAACTAATACATACATATATTATCATATTTTTCTCAATTTTTAACTTAATCATTTCTGTCACTTCAAAAAAAGGTTATATATTCACATGCATAATAATCAAATGACAATATATCGATCTCAAATAACAATAGCAGATAAATAAAAAAACTTTATTCTCTTTTCTACTATTTGAACTAATTTGCTTAATTACATACGTTTTTTCAGTATGAAGAAAAATAAAAGTGATACGTCAAAACAATACAAACACTATATATAAACGAAAGAGCCCATCACAACTGATAAGCTCTTCCGTTTCATTTACCCTTCAATTGTAACCCCTGTAAACATCGATAAGTTTCCCGTTATTTTCTCGCCTACACGTAAAAATAACCCTGCGGCTCTCCCGCTAATACAGTGTGAACCAATTAATAGTTTACCAGTATACGGACCATCCCATGTGTCAATTGTATAGTCAGGCATTTCTATGTATTGCTGATATATTTTCCGTTGTTCAAAGTAATACTTCGTTTTATCTTCAGCCAATAGTTCATCATTTTCGTATATAGATACTCCTCCGCCTTCACGGCCGTATAAAGGTTTAGAAACATATGATTCATTTCTTTCTATAAACGGTTTATTTGTAAAATATGTTGGCAAGAAGTAGTTCTGAATGATTTCTCGCTCTTCTTTCTCAAAGAAAACTCCCTCTTCGAACAGTTGCCAAATTAATGCGAGTACACTTTTATTTTGCATAAGAAAAGAAGCAGGTGGATTAATAATTTTCACTCTTCCTTGCGCTATATGATCTAAAAGCTGAAGTCCAATTCTTTTCCCATTTTTATCGGTATCTGAAACTAAATATTCAATTGGATATAGTCTATATAAATAATGGATTCGTTCGCCACTTGGCGTATATATACCATCATCTGTAACGACGATATCTTGTATTCCTATATAGTCTGTTGATTGATCTAAGCAATAGCTTCTTAAAAGTTGAACTGTTTGATGATCTTCATCGTGCCAATCATAACTAGTAAAATATATCGGCTCTTCAGGACCTATATTATAGTCATGTTTAATTTGTTCCCACGCCTGCACAATATGCTCTTCTATATGATTTGGGTGATTCACGTCGTGATAACGGCATAACACTTCATTTGCGACAGACGGCTCTAAATAACCTGTTGGTGTGTCACAATTTACTTCTATTAACTTTATATCTTCACCATTTACGATAAAGTCAAACCTTGTAAAATATGAAAACAAACCAATATGTTTCATTCTCGCAATTTCCCACGTTTCAGCTGGAAATCCTAGTTTTTGAAAATCTTCTGTTGTATTGACAATATATTGATACGTTCTATATAACACGTACATAACTTCCTCTGTCGCTTTTGAAATAGCAGTATAAGTTTTTACTGGCATACGATACATACCTGTTGCCATATATTGATTCCATTCTTCATTTTCTAATAGACTCGGCCATGTAAAACCATTCCGACCAGCCTCTTCCGCAAGTGAAAACCATACTTTCATATACTCTTTCTGCTCTTGTTCTGTATACATGATCCTATTATCCTTTCGTGTTATGATCCGGCTGGCGCTTTTGCGTTTCCAATTCCACTTGAACCAGAATTCACTTTCGGCGTTTGAGTAGTAGATGATTTCGGCGTATTTGTATCTGGCGTCACTTTATTTGAGGAATTGGGCTGTTGTTTGTTTAAATCTGCTTTATTGGAAGAATTATTGTTGTTACTGTTAGTTCCACCGTAGTATCCACCACCACCACCGCTGCCACCAGTTCTACTTTGGTCTTTTTCACGATATGGAATAATATTATTTGCATACGGTTTTTTCATTACATTGGGTTTTGCTGAATAATTCATATTTGAAGTTCTGCTTGCTAATAAATATCCCGCTACGAATGGCAGTATCGGTAAATGTGAGTTTTCATTATACGATGAAAACGATGGATTAATTTCCTTGCATAACTCATCATTTTCTACATTTTCATTGGTAGGAGTTTTATCATCACAATGTAAAGTTTCTTGTTCATTTCCTTGTTTTCCACCATCCGTTTTAACAGCAGTACTTTCTTGTTGAGCAGTATCTTCTTCATAATCGCCACATCCAGTTAATAAAAAAGATGATACCCCTATTGAAGTAGCAATTTTTATAAATTTACTTTTATCCATTCTCATGTGTTATACACCTAATTTCTTTTATCTATATTTTTCCAGATACCTTTATTATATAATGTAAATCTTACTTTTTTCAAACTATACCTTAGATGTACATTTGCATATTTTATGCTTTTTATTCCATGAATAAAAACAAACTATCATTAGATTATAATTTTATTTATAGACTATAATAAATTGAAAGACGACCTAATACCTGGGTCGTCTTTCAATTGTTTTATTTTTATATATTAAACGTCTCAATAAAATCTCTAATGGTCCATTCAGATTGTTTTTCTCCATTATTGTAGCTAATATGACAGACAATATCCAAATACTTATAGCTATCAATGCAGCAAGAGCGTTACTTACATGCCCTCCTAAATCAAATGCTACAGGTGATAAAAGTATAACAAGCAGTGCCTCATTCAAAACAAAAAATGTTAATGAGCGCTTTCCCAAAGCAATTAATGAAAGGCTAAAGTACCCTAGATTTTTCAATTTACTCCCTATTATACCGAAACCCGTTGCATATGCTAATCCTCCAACAATTCCAGTTAAAATATGGATTCCATTTATCATTCCAGCTGTAAATACACTTGGATACCATAAAATCCCTATAAAAGATAGAGGCAAAGCACCTATTAAGGAAATTGTTAATCCTATAATTGTTATATAATATAATTTTTTCAAATTTTGCTCTGGTTTTATTAATAACTGATATCTAGCAATCCACAAACCAAGAATTACCGAAGGAAGAATTGGGAACATAAAATGGATGAGAACAGGTATAACAGGAAAGAAAAGTAATCGTAACATTGTAGTACTTAGATACGTGTCTTTTGCTGAAACATCTGGTGAAAAACCGTAATCGCCTATTGCTTGCATATTAAATCCCCATATTATTGGAATAAAAATGATATACAATATAGTGATAATCGTAAATGTTCGAATTAATGTTTTCATTTTACACTTTAATAGCGGGCTAACAAGAAGCCCCGCTACACCATAGGCCATAAGAATATCTTGCCCTCCAATTAAGACTGCTAACACAACCCCAAACAGTATTAAATACCAAGAGCGTCTTCTTACTATTTTTACAGCATGATTTTCATTTTTCCCTTTTGATATTTGCCCTTCAAGTGCTAGAACCAAACCGTAGCCTAATAATACGGCAAACATCGCTCTTGCACGGTTATCAATTATGAATATACCAAAAAGGTTTACAATTTGATCAAAGAAACTTCCGCTTTCCACCCTGTGCATAATTCCAGGATCTGCAGCATACAAGTAAAGCGGTGCATGAGCAAGTACGATTAATAGTAACATAGTACCCCTTGCTAAATCTAAAGAGACTGCACGCTTCTTCTCAATTGTTACATTATTTATTGACTTACTCATATTTTACTTCCTTTCTTAGCATCAACTAACCTTTCTTACATTTTTATCAAAAACCAATAACTAGTTGCTATTAAAATTAGAACAAATAAAGTGAAACTTTAAGCAGTGGCGGTTTCGTTCATCACCCACTAATTATTATTCCGTACCAATCGGGCTTTTACGAGCTTCAAGGCTTCCACCTAGCTTCCTTACTCCAGCCGAATTTTGAGGTGGGAGTTTTACTGTCCACAAATAGCGGGATACATATAAAAGGAACTATTTCTTCAAATCCTATTCCGGATATTATATTCTAAGATGATTTTAATATGTTTTATTTTTAAAATACACATGAAATCTTTCAATCCCGGGATATCTTTCTCCTAAACTTTTAACCTGAAAACCAATTTTTCCATAAAATTCTACCGCCTCATTGTCTGTCTCTGCTTCTATATAAGTTAATTGAAGCATTTTTACTACTTCTTTTATCATTTGCAACGCAATTCCTTTATGACGATATTGTGGAGCGACTGCTATGTGACATATTCTCGCTTTATTTGCTCCGATTATTTCAATACCTATACAAGCTTTCTCTTCATATTTGTAAAAAGTCCCTTTATTCCTTTCATAAAATAAAATTGCTTTCTTTAAGCTAGTTTCACTTGGCCCAACTGCATACTGTAGTACATTTAAAATAGGATCTTTCTCAATTTGTTCAACATGTTGCAAATTCATTTCTACATCCCTTTCCATGAAAAAAGACTAGCTCTTTCTATAAAGAGCTAATCTCATTACGCTGTTATTTTTTCTTCTTTTTTCACAACGACCGCTACATAACTATGTAGTATCATTCCGACAATAACAAGACTCATTCCGATCCAAGATAAAGATAACGGAATTGGCGCAGATAGTAAGATAAGCTCTCCTACTAGCGCAAATAAAACTTCACCGGACTGTGTTGCTTCTACTGTTGCTAGTTTTTGTGGATCATCTTTTACAAGATCTGTCGCAAAGAAGAATAGTACTGTCGCGATTAATCCAGAACTAACTGCTACAATAAAACATTGGAAAACTTGGCTACTTGATGGTAATCCGCCTGTTGATACTTCATAACCAGATAGTAAAAACCAAAATGGTAAACTTGCTAATGTCATACCGAGAACTCGCTGGAATACGTCTAATTCACCTTTACAAACTTGCATCATTTTTCGATTTCCAAGAGGATACGCAAACGCTGCAATGAGTACAGGAACTACACATAAAACGGTTTCTCGAATTCCTAATGAAGAAGCATGTTCTACTTGCATGAGTACAACACCGCATAAAATAACCCCAGACATAACTAATTCCTTCATTGGAAGTTTTTTATGTAATGGATCTACTGCAAAAAATGGTGTTAACAAAATTCCTGCGACAATCGTAATTTGCCAAGTTGATGCAACAAGCCAACCAGGTCCAAAAGCTCCGGCAAAACTAAGTGGTGCATAGAAGAGACCAAATCCAACGATACTCCACACTAACCATTCTTTCGGATTATTTTTCATATATTGAAAGAGTTGCTTTAAGTTCCCTCTATACATGACAATAAGTAAAAGCATTGGAACCATAAAGTAGTACCGTAATGAAGCGCTCCAAATCCAGCTTCCACCTTCTAAGTCCATCGCCCGGTTTAAAACAAAGGTAAAGGCAAAGAAAAATGATGCCAATATCCCTACTGCAATAGCTTTCATTATAAAACCCCTTGTTTAGTTTCTTCTTATACTATACAACAAATTAAATATAATTAAAATTCGAAATCTTTATCTCGCATCTATTCTAGCTCTATATAGTTTTCTTAACTGACTAATATGAGCTTGATGGTACCGATTATGATCGGCTATATGCCATATTCCCCACCTTATAGTCGCAGTTTCTCCCTTCTCATAAAAAACTTCCCTTGTTAAATCATTTTCTGTTAGTTTCATACACTCCTCATAAAACATATGTTGCACCGCTTCATAATCTTGCATTAATTCTTGTAATTTATACTTTCTTAAACTAGGCAATCCTCCCATTTCATTCAACATTGGTCCATATTTATTTTCAAGTGTCGGTGGAACTTCCTCTCCTTTTAAACGGTACACCCAGTGTAAATCGACTATTGCTAAATGCTGAAGTAGTTGCCCAATACTGTTTTCATTATTTTCTGACCTTTTGAAGGACAGTTCTTTCACATCAGTACCTTCTACTAACTTTTGCAATCGTTTAAATGTATCCGTAACCGTCGCATACAAAATCGCTACTTGCGGATTCATATTTTTTTCTAAATGGAGATCTTTCATACTAAACTCCCTCTATTAAAAGAACAAGACCATATGTTCATCATCACTATACACACCATTCATCTTTATAGCTCTCTTTTCAATCCCATACGTTTTAAAGCCCATTGATTCATACAATTTTTTTGCTGGTTCGTTTGTAGATACAACACCTAAGTTCAATTGTTCTAAGCTCATTTCTCTTGCTCTTTCAATTCCCTTACGTATTAACTCACGTGCAAGACCACTTCTTCGATTGCTTGCATCTACATACATCGCAACGATATGACCTTTATGTTTATACGCCTCTTTCTCTTCTGTTAGTAAAGTAACCACTCCAACTAATTGATTCTTTTCATTAAAAGCACCGAATGTACAGCTAGTAGTAGCTGTTAAATTATTTTCCACTCGCTTAATAGGATTTTCTTGACGAATCGCCTCTTCATAAGTTGTTACAAATGCCTCTGGATTTACTTGTAATGCCTGTAAACGTAACTCCCAATATTGTTTTGCATCTTCTTTCGTAAGTAATCGAATCATATTTCTCCAGCTCCTTTAAGTTAACATAATATTTTTATAAACTACTACTTATAGATTCGTATTCTTCTCTTAACATACTATAACGATAACGATGAATGAACTTTCCTTGACGTAATCGATCATTTCTCATTAATCCTTCACAAACAAAACCAGCCTTTTCATAACTCTTTCTAGCTTGAAAATTATCTTCATCAACACGTAGCCAAACTTTTTCTAATTCAAATTCAATGAATGCCAGATGTAACATACTATATAAACCTGCTAATCCATATCCTTTACCCCAATACTCTTTATTACCAATTGCGATTCCCAGTTCTGCATTTTTATTTGTTTTATCAAAGTTTTTAAGATCTACCCATCCAATATGTATGCCGTTTTCTGTAGTGATAGCTCTTTGTTCATAACCATTTTTTCGATTTATACATGCTTCAATCCACTTTTTCGTATCTTCACGAGTGAACGGTGGATATTGATCCGGTACAACTAAATGATTTGTCACTTCTTTATCTAATGACCATTGATATCGCTCTTCTACATCATCTAGTGTCAGTTCTCTTAATTGAACGATTGGTACATTCATTATGTATGCTATCCCCTTTTTATTTCCCTATAGAAAACCCTTCGAACATTCTTCCTCCGTACTGTTCTAGCGTTTTTTCTACAAAAGTAATTAAGTTTCTTTTCTCACCCGTTGTATAAAAATGATCGAACGCTGCTACAAATTGATCTGCGTACTGTTCATCATATTTTCTAAGTACCCTTATAAACCATTTTGAACTTCCAAGCCATTTCCCATTTACTCTTAATATATATTCATGTAATAAATCAGCTAATAAATTCGCGATAAACAATTCTTCTTCTCTTTTTGATGCACCAATAAAATCGTCCAAAGTATCCGTAATAAAATACCGTTTTTGCTTCATCATTTCTTCAGTCCATTTAGCTGGCCCTTTATTTAGTAAATCATTTGCTTCTCTTTTTAATTTCTCAACAATTTCATTTTCTCCTTTTAATACAATACCCTCTGAAACTAATTGTGGTAACGAAGGTCTCCCTCGGTCACAATCCATTTTAAAAAAGGTTTTACACGTTTCAAAATTATGTACAAACACTTCAACAGGCCATCCATTACTATAGAAAGATTCTCTATAACAAGACGGTAAATTTTGATCAACTATAACAATGTCCAGATCAGATGTTTTTGTCGCTTCTCCTCTTACAACGCTTCCTCCCAGTAAAGCTACATCACAATTCGGAAATTGTGATGTAATTATGCTTTGTGCTGCTTCCATTGGTTTCATAACCGTTCCCCTTTTCTTATTTCACTTTCTTTTTTTCGGCTCTTTCTCTCGCCTTTTGTATATACGGTTCTGCGTCTGGTGTTTTGCATGACGTTGCCCCGTGATCAACTTGTACTTTCCCAATTTTACGTGCAATTTCAATCGCTTTTCTCTCTAAGTCTTCATTACGAATTCCTATCGCGATTAAAGCACTATTCATCGCTTCTTTTTTTCTATTTTTTTCATTATGTATATTTGCTTTAATCTCTTCTAGATACGGAGTGAAGAATTCATCATGTAACGTTTTATTTTTAATCGCTATATTTGCTAATAGAGACCATCCTGCTCTTCCAATCCATTCATCATCAGACTTTGTCCATTCTTCCATTCTTTCTATCGCGATTGGCGACGTACAAATAGCCGTCATCAAAACGTCCATTAAACAATAATAATCAACTTCCTGTACCCATTTGTTTAGCTGTTCTGTCGTAACTTGCTTTGGTTCTAAAATCATTGTTGCTAAAGTCATTGCATCCATATTTTTTGTTTTCCATAATGAAATTGCTAAATCATGATCTTTTTTTATCTTCTTTTTTAACAATTTTAAATTGGCAAAACTAACTCCGAATAGTGGCTCTTTCGCTCCGTGGTTTTTATACGTTTTACGATTTTGTTCTGTTCCATATTCCTCTAGTTGCTGCATTACTTCTTCAAGTAACATATGCCCACCTCTTTATCTTTTATGTTGACTTCATATATGTATGTACGATATATTCTACATTACTTTTTGGTTTTCCTATATTTATTTCTTTAAATACGGTATGTGAAATTTTAAAGTTTCTACAGATAACTAACACAACCACGAAAAACCTGTACCTTTTACATATACAGGTTTTCATTTCATCAATTTTCCAAAGTATAAGAAATAGAATATGAAAGAACTTTTATTTATTCGATTTTCTCTATATTTGTTGTAAGCTCTTTACATCTGACCACTCTTCTATAGACACTGCGTCCGGAAAAACTGTAACTACATTAAAATTCGCACCTTTGTCTTTTCCAATTTGTTTAGCAGCTAATAAATTCGCTGCCGCAGACGTCCCTATTTTCATACCAGTTTCATTATAAAAACGTGCTATTTCATACAAAAAGAGCTTCTTTATTCAAATGCGTTCATAAGTACAATTCTCCAACCATCTGGATCCTCTATTGTGGTCCCTTTCTCTATCCAATACGGATTTTCTGGTTCTACCTCATGATAGCCCATATTACTTAATCGATTCACTATTTTTTCAATTTCATTTTTATTAGGCATATAAAAAACTAGTAAATTATCTTTTGTCGGTGCCGGACATGGAATTCCATTAACATGTGTTGTAAACTCCAAATGATACTCGGCATCCGGTAATCCAAACATAACTCCATCATATCCTTCATGATTGTGAAATTCTCCTATACGCTTTAATCCTAACCCCGTCTCATAAAAACTTATAACTTCTTCAAATTTATCTGTTGGTCTTGCCATTCTAAATTGAACCCAATTCTTCATGCAAATCTCCTCCTTTTCATTTTCCAAAGCTTTATAGTAATTATTATAAGTTACATATATTTCCTTTCATATCCCTCATTAGTGTGAGAACTACCTAAGTTGAAAGACCTATTAGTTTATAAATAGTAGGACTTTAGTATTAAATTCATATAAAAGTAGTTATGTAAATATTGAGATGAAATAAATAGTTCTTCCGATAATATCAAATGTTCCCCAGACTAAAATTTAATTTTTTCTATACCAATATTTTAATAGAAAACAAAAATATTCGAATCAATAATTGGAATGAAAATGAAATGCTACGAAAGTATGATTAGTCCCCTTTCATTTTGATATCGATTCTCCTAAAAACCACCTACATCATTATTAGAAGAACCAAATTTAATTCCTGAAAATTTTCATAATAAACATTAAAATCACCCTGTTTTTTCAAGACTGCAATTGATACAAAATCTTGCATATTTTTGAACAAACTTTTTTGCACTTGTAAAAAAGTTTTTTTGCAATTACCTCCCTATAATTGCTAATATAGTAGAGTAGAACTTTTATAGAGAGAAGGAAAATTATGCACAATGGAATTCGAATGACAACTTTAGTAAAAAGGGCTATGTTGATTTGCGCGGGGGTATTATTTACATACGAAGCAGCTTTAGGATCAGCACATATTGCTCTAGCAAGTACAGAGGATGAAGCAAAATCTGTTCAACTTGTAAGTGAAATTCAATCATCTCTTGCACCGAAAGAAGCTCCAAAACAATATAATGGGCAAGTTAGAAAAGTCGCTTATTTAACATTTGATGATGGTCCTGGAAAATACACAGCTGAGCTTTTAGATATGTTAAAGAGAGAAAATGCAAAAGCAACATTTTTCCTAATTGGTTCAAACGTAAAAGCATTCCCTGATCTTGTAAAACGTGAAGATGCTGAAGGCCACTACGTTGGGATGCACAGTATGACTCATAACTACAAGAAACTTTACACAGAAGGTCATTACGTAGATGAAATGAAGGAAGACCAAGGCTTAATCGCTGGCGTTCTAGGTAAATCACCAGTATTAACTCGTCCATCTTACGGTTCAATGCCAGGATTAAACGAAGCTCTTCGTAACAAAGTTGTAGAAAATGGCTTGAAAGTTTGGGATTGGACAATTGATTCTTTAGACTGGAAATATAACAAAATGCCTGTTGACGCTGCATCAGCTAAAATTGTCGAAAACGTTCTAAATGGTGCTAACAAACCGACAGAAGTTATTCTTATGCACGACATTCATCCACAATCCGTTAAAGCAGTACCTGGAATTATTAAGGGGCTGAAAGAAAAAGGATATGAATTAGAAAGTTATAGTGAGAACGAACACTTCCCATTAAACTTCTGGCACGATAATCGTATGTAATGAAAAAGACTTGATTTCCTCTAGTAGGTTATTGAGTCTTTTTTTATCGCATTGGGTATTACTTCTCGTATATTCAATTCAACTCCCTCCTTCCCTTATATGAATAGAAATTAAGAATCACATTAATTTAACTTAAAAACATGTCATGTTATACTATAGGCTAGTTTAAATGAGTAGGTGTCACATGATAGTATATACAGTTCAAACTGAAGCAGCATGGAAACAATTTAAAAAACTTGGTTATTTAGAAGGAAGTAAAGAAAACATCGATCCCGATTTTATATACTCATACGATTGGATGGTACGTGTAGCTAAAAAAAGATTACCCCACTACGAAGGTAACTATCCTATTTGGGTCTGGGAAGCAAATAATTATCCAGATCGAAATACTAAAGCCTGGGGTAGAGAAAATTCAAAAATGGTAATTTTAACACTTGATGTGCCGAATGAATGGGTACTATGGAGTGATATTAGTTACTGGTGTTGTGCCATGACTGCTAGCTCTATGTATTTTCATCAAACAAATAAACGAACATTAAAAGACTGGTTTACTTTTATGGATGAAGAGTACAGATTAATATTCGACTTCGACTATTTATTATCTCATCCTGATTGGTATAAAGGTAAAGAGGCCTCATTAGAAAAACAAGGTGTTATCGGCAAAATCCCCCTTTCCTTTGTAAAAAAAGTCAGACGTTTTCGTGCTAAGGAAGATAAATCTATTAATGAAATCAGAAGTGATAACTGGGATAATAGAAAAGAAAATCGTATCAAAAAGATGAATCGAAAATTAAGAAAAAGAAACGACAAGCAAAAAAAATTGCAAAAGCGAATTATACGGCATTAAAACATATATATCAAAATACAGTAAGAAATTATGGATTGAGTATACAAATTCAATCCTATTTTTTATATTATCAACACTTTAGCACATATTACTCTTAAGGAGTGATGTGTATATGGATTTTCTTTCAACCGAATATTTGTCTGCCTTACTTGCCATCATTGTAATTGATTTAGTGTTAGCCGGTGATAATGCCATTGTAATTGGGTTAGCAGCAAGGCGATTACCGAAAGATCAGCAAAAGAAAGTTATTATTTGGGGAACTATCGGGGCAATCGCGATTAGAGCCCTCGCTACTTTAGTTGTCGTTTGGCTATTAAAAATACCAGGGCTACTTCTAATTGGTGGTGTACTCCTTATATGGATCGCTTACAAATTAATTGCTGAAGGTAAAGATCATGATATTAAGGCAGAAGAAGGATTTTGGTCTGCTATTAAAACCATTATTATAGCTGATGCATTAATGGGAATTGATAATGTTCTCGCTGTTGCAGGAGCTGCGCATGGTAATTTTTCTTTAGTAATCATTGGACTATTAGTATCTATTCCAGTAGTAGTATGGGGCAGTACCTTAATTTTAAAATGGGTCGATAGATTCCCTGTCATCATTACGATTGGAGCAGCTGTTTTAGCTTATACTGCTGCGAAAATGATTGTAGATGAGAAATGGTTCGCTGGATTTTTCGAAAGTAATCCTTTCATAAAATGGGCATTTATCATTATTATCATTGCCGGTGTAGTATTCTTTGGAAAGATGAAACAAAAAACAAAAAACAAAAAACGAAAGATAATTCTATATAATGACAACGTTATATGTACAAACAAAAGCGCTACTCAAATGAGTAGCGCTCTTTAATATTTATTTCGTTTCCCCGTCTTCAGTCGTCTTTACCTTCGTTTTATTTTTATCACGATGGTTATAGTTGTACTTCGAACGATCTACTGGTGTAAAACCTTCCGGTGTGTAGAATCGTAATAAGTCTCCGTTTACGACTTGGTCAGAGTATTTTAGTGATTTTTGAACCATTTGTTCATTTTGTTTTATTTCGTCTGTTAATTCAACAGCGTTACCAGTCGCTGTATCATAGTATTTGCCGTTTAGTGCAGTCACTGTTGGACTTACGTAGTTACCGTTACGGAATGGAACGACTTGTTTATGCTCTGGTGATAATAAATCTGATCCGAACTGGACATAATTTTTCGTATCTGTACCTAGTAAGTGTAATAGTGTCGGCAGAACATCAATTTCTCCGCCGTATTGATGTTGTACGCCGCCCTTCATTCCTGGGACACGAATGATTAATGGCACACGTTGCAGTTGTGCATTTTCAAATGAGTTCATTTCTTTACCCATTACTTGAGACATTGCTGCGCCATGGTTATCTGAAATACCGTAATGATCACCGTACATAACGATAATTGAGTTATCGTATAAACCAGATTGTTTCAAGTAATCCAAAAATCCTTTTACAGACTCATCTAAATAACGTGCTGTTTGGAAGTACGTATCTACTGATGAATCACCTGTAGTCGCTGGTTCAATTGTTGCTTCCGCTTTATCAATTGGATAAGGGAAATGGTTCGATAACGTAATGAACTTCGTATAGAACGGTTGTTTCAATGTTTGTAATAACGGAATTGATTCGTTAAAGAACGGTTTATCTTTTAATCCATAGTTTACTACATCTTTTTCATTCATATCATAGTACGACGCATCAAAAAATTTATTGAAACCAAATGATTTATAAATATCATCACGGTTCCAGAACGTTTTGTAATTACCATGGAATACAGCTGATGTGTATCCTTGTTGACCTAAAATAGCTGGTGCTGATTGATACGTGTTATGAGCTTTATTTGTAAAAACAGATCCTTGCGGTAACCCATACATTGAGTTTTCTAGCATGAACTCAGCATCAGATGTTTTACCTTGTCCTGTTTGATGGAAGAAGTTATCAAAGTATAGCGTATTCGCATCTTTTG
The DNA here is from genome assembly GCF_016483705.1 of Bacillus cereus group sp. N6. Classification (NCBI taxonomy): domain Bacteria; kingdom Bacillati; phylum Bacillota; class Bacilli; order Caryophanales; family Bacillaceae; genus Bacillus; species Bacillus cereus group sp. N6. Next base: position 22,509 of record NZ_JAEHBI010000001.1, on the reverse strand, counting down.
TAAATGAGTTTAAGAACGGTGTAACTTCTTGCCCATTTAATTTATAATCAATTAAAAAGTTTTGGAATGATTCTAAATGAATATAAATTACGTTCATTCCTTTTCCTTTACCAAAGTACTCAGGATTTGGACTTGCATATGTTGATGCAAGATAATTTCTAACCTCTGTCATATTATCTCCATCAGCTAACGCTCGTTCTGTTGATGCTTTCGCACTTTGAATGCCATCATAAATCGTATAGTTGTATGCCCCTAAATATTTCACAATATAATTACGGTCAAATGTTCTTGTTAATAATTCAGGACGATCAGATTCTGCAAGACCTAAGTTAATGCTGAATAATAAAATACCTGCTACAAATACTAGTGATAATTTATGTTTCGCAACACGAATTGGTTTTGGATTTGCAAATTTTGTTGCAACTAAAACAATTAAAATGATTGTATCTAGGAAATATAGTGGATCATATGCGTGTAGCAATGCAAAAATACTACCACCTAAATCTCCAAAGTTATTCGTTTGTGTTAATGTCGGGAACGTAATAAAGTCACTGAAAAAGCGATAATATACTACGTTTGCGTATAACAGTATAGACATTAACAAATTAATAACAATTAACCAAATGTAAGCACGTTTCCCCTTTGCAAATAATGCGAGCCCTAAAAATAAAACTGCTGAGCTTAACGGGTTGAAAAACAGTAAAAACTTTTGGATTGTGTTGGATATCCCTAAATTAAATTCTGTCACATATGCTGCGTATGTTTTTAACCAGAATAAAATAATGGCAAACACGAAAAATCCAAAGTGATTGCTTAACACTCGCTTACTCTTTAATAGTAATTGCTTCATCTCTCCACCTCTTTTGATCATCCAAGGCTTATTTTTTTATAAGTCTGTCTCTATTCAATTTTTTATCTTCAAATAGATTTTGTTTGTTTAACTAAATGAAGAATATTAGTAATTATAATTTGAAGCTAGTATTTATTCAACTATTTCTTTCTAGACATTTTGACCTTGGTTTCTATTTAATAAAATAAATTTGTAACATTTTCTGTTTTCTCCCAAGTCTCATCCACTAATTATGACTCCACATACTATAAACCTTTATTTACTGCTTCGCAAATAAATATTTCTCCAGTTCTGGAACATTAATGTAATATAGTGAAATTCACAATAGATAGTATTTGTTTTTTTCGGTGTATATTAAATTCCTTCATATATTTCAAGTTTATTCTTAATTACAGTCCTTTCTCTATATGTAACATCAAAAGGTCTTTTCTTCTCTAAAGTTATTTCTGTATAATTATTCACAATTCATAAAATAAAAGATTATAAAAAAACCTCGCTCTCATAAAGAGAGCGAGGTTTTTCATCATTTATTATTGACCTTTGTACATTGCTTCTACTTGTTTTTGAAGTTCTTCATTTTCTAAGAACTCATCGTAAGTAGCCTCTTTATCGATTACACCGTTTGGCGTTACTTCGATAATGCGGTTTGCAATTGTTTGTACGAACTGATGGTCATGAGATGTGAATAACATTGTACCTTTAAATGCGATTAAACCGTTGTTTAATGCAGTGATAGACTCAAGGTCTAAGTGGTTCGTTGGATCGTCAAGTGTGATTACGTTCGCACCACTTAACATCATTTTAGATAGCATACAACGAACTTTTTCGCCTCCAGATAATACAGAAACTTTCTTCTTAACTTCTTCACCTGAGAATAACATACGGCCTAAGAAACCACGTAAGAAGCTTTCTGACTCATCTTGTGGAGAGAATTGGCGTAACCAATCAACTAAGTTGGAGTCACTGTTCTCAAAGTATTTAGAGTTATCTCTTGGGAAGTAAGATTGAGATGTTGTAACGCCCCATTTGAATGAACCGCTATCTGGCTCCATTTCACCCATAAGGATTTTAAATAATGTTGTCATCGCAATATCGTTACGACCGATAAATGCAACTTTATCACCTTTATTTAAAGTGAAGTACACATTATCTAACACTTTTTCACCATCAATTGTTTTAGAAAGACCTTCAACAGTTAATAAGTCATTTCCTATTTCACGCTCAGGTGTAAAGCCAACAAATGGGTAACGACGTGATGATGGTCTAATATCATCTAATGTAATTTTATCTAATAATTTTTTACGAGAAGTTGCTTGTTTCGCTTTAGATGCGTTTGAGCTAAAGCGTGCAATGAAGTTTTGTAACTCTTTTACTTTCTCTTCTTTTTTCTTATTAGCATCTTGTGTTAATTTTAAAGCTAATTGGCTTGACTCATACCAGAAGTCATAGTTACCAACATAAAGTTGAATTTTACCGAAATCAAGATCAGCCATGTGCGTACAAACTTTATTTAAGAAGTGACGGTCATGGGATACAACGATTACTGTATTTTCAAAGTTCATTAAGAAGTTTTCTAACCATTGAATCGCTTTTAAGTCCAAGTGGTTGGTAGGCTCATCTAGTAATAGAATGTCAGGTTTACCGAATAATGCTTGAGCAAGTAATACTTTTACTTTCTCTGCCCCAGTTAATTCTGACAATTTCTTATCATGAACATCTTCACCAATACCTAAACCTTTAAGAAGGATTGCAGCTTCTGATTCTGCTTCCCAACCGTTAAGCTCAGCGAACTCACCTTCAAGTTCAGCAGCACGCATACCATCTTCATCACTAAAATCTTCTTTCATGTAAATGGCATTTTTCTCTCGCATTACTTTATAAAGTTGCGTGTGACCCATAATTACTGTTTCTAATACTGGGAACTCTTCATATTCGAAGTGGTTCTGTTTTAATACTGCTAGACGCTCACCTGGCGTAATATGTATATCACCTGTTGATTGTTCGATTTCTCCAGATAAAATCTTTAGAAATGTTGATTTACCCGCACCGTTTGCTCCGATTAAACCGTAGCAGTTACCTGGCGTGAATTTTATGTTAACATCTTCAAATAATTTGCGATCCGCGAAACGCAAACTAACGTTACTTACTGTAATCATTTGTGTCCTCCTACTAATACCGCTTATTTCAGCGTTTTCTCACCGACTGTCTTAAAAAATCGCATATTACGACTCAATTATTGTAGACTATAGCTATTATATAGTAGAAGATGGATGAATAGCAACGGTTGATTGCTATTCATCCCTTTTCTACCTTAAATAAAATGTATGTTTTTAACGAAACAATATTATGATAGAAGCACATTATACAATTTAAGGAGCCTTTATTTTGAAGAAAATATTTATAATTGGAGCATAATGTTTATCGCTCACTTCCTATACAAATAAATGGCGAAATGAAAGATGAAAAGTTTGCAAAATATAAAGATGTGATGGACAAGTTTATAAAATAAGAAAAAACCCCTTTGAAAAGGGGTTTTTTTCTTATTTTCTTTTGCTTAATTTCTTTGTATAATTCTTTATTTTACTTGTTAACCCTATTAAAGCAGGTAATAATATTGGCATCACAATTATCGCTAATAGTAACAGTGCAACACCAACAACAGATGCTACTTGTATAAGCGTCAATACGCCTGAAGGGATTAATGCAGCAAATGTACCGCCTAAAATAAGTGCCGCTGATAATACAACTCCTCCTATGTGACGAGATGCATTTACAATTTTCGTTGCGGGATCCCCTTCTAACTCATTGTATCGCATCATTACGAAAATGCTATAATCCACACCTAAAGCGACAATCATAATAAAACTAAAGAATGGCACATTCCAGCTTAATGACTCTACGTTTAATACGTGTGTACTAATTTGTTCACTTATGCCAAGTGATGCAAAATAAGCTAATATTAAAGATCCAATAATAAAGATTGTATTTAAAAATGACCGTGTAATAACGATTAATACAATCGCGATTCCAATTAACATAATTGTAGCTGTACGTAAGAAATCTTGCCCAGTTACTTCTTTTAAATCAACGTTTCTAGCTGTCGTTCCTCCGATTGCTGTTTTAGCATGATTTAATTCCGACCCCTTCAAAGTACCATCTATTGTGTTATTGATTTCTTGAATAATTGGCATCGCTTCTTTTGAATACGGATTTACGTCTAAAATGATTGTCATTTTAGCAGTCTTTCTAACATGTGACATGTACGTATTCAAAGCTTTTTGGAAATCTTCTCCCTCCAAAATTTCTTTGGGAATATAGAATTTCTCAGAGCTTTTTGATTCATTCAGTTCTCCTAAATATTTCTGAGCATCCCCTAGGCCATTACTTACCTTTTCAAGGCCTTCTGTACTTTTAGTTAGTCCGGATTGTAATTGACCCATCTGTTCTTGCAAGTCTTTCAGCCCGGTTAATAGCTGACCTTGCCCGTCGTTTATTTTTGTTAATCCGGTTTGTAACTCAGATGACTTGTTCGCAATTTGTTTTGAACCTGTAGCACCTTCATTTAATCCATTTTTAAGATCAGCTGCTCCTTTTTGTAACTTAGTAACTCCATCGCTCATGCCTTTTAAGCCGTTATCCACTTTCGATAACGCTTGATTCGCTTCTTTAAATGAACCCATCGCCGCTTTATGTTGCGTTGCTAATTTATTTAATTCATTTGAAAGCCCACCTAATTGCTTTTGTGCCTCTTTAGCAATTCCTATCGTTTGCAGTATGTTCGGATCATTTGTTAATTCTGGTTTCGTTTGAATGAAATTCGTCATTAACATTTCAATTTGTTCGTAACCTTTTTTCGCCCCATCAATCGCTTGATCAATACTTCCGAAGTATTGATCGTAGGAACTTAAACCTTTTTCTAACTGCGAATAACCAGCATGAAGTTGTGAAGTTGCATTAGATAATACACTAATATTTTCATTTACTGAAGTTAACCCACTCTCAATTTGCTGCGCACCTTGTGCTCCGTCATTTATGCCATTTGAAAGTTGATTTAAAGCTGTTCCTAATGCTGTTACACCATTTTTTGCTTCCGTTGTTCCATCAATTAATTTTTGAACGTTTGCAAGACTATTTGAATCTTTACTACCCATTTTATCTTTCGCAGTAGTTAATCCATCATTAATTTCCTTTATACCACCATTGGCATCTCCTAATCCTGTATTTAGTTCTCCCGCTTGTTTATTTATATATAGTTCTTTTATCCTTTCACCGGTTGGACGCGTCGGTGAATATACTTCTGAAACACCTTTCACTTTCAAAATCTTATCAGTTAGTTCGTCTAAAGTTTGAAGCGAACTCGCCTCATCTAACTTGTTATCTGATTGAATGACTAACGTACTTGGTGAAGAAAAACCTGGTGGAAAATGCTCTTCTATTACGTTAATCCCCATTTTCGATTCATATTTATTATCTACTTCAAATAAATCATTGTAATTTAGTGTGTTAGAGTATTTCATTACGAAAGGAATCGATATCACAAATACAATGATTAAAGCGACAAATGGTCTTGCTACTGAGTTTTTCGCAAGAAATCCCCATAATCGACTATCCTCATGACCTTTAAATGTTTTAACTGGATAAAACATTCCTTTTCCTAAAAGCACCATGAAAAATGGATTTAACGTAGTTAATACGAGTAATAATACTGCGACACCAATTGCTACTGCTGAAGTAGATTGATATAATTTAAAACTCGCTAAAGCAAGAGATGCAAAACCAATTAGTACTGCTATCCCGCTATATAAAACGGTTTTCCCTGCTGATTTAAACGTTTCTTTCGTAGCCAAAAATGCATTTTCTTGTTTACTTAATTCATCTTTAAATCTTGTATATAATAAAATGTTATAGTCTGTTCCAACTCCAAACAGGACAACAACTACAAACACTTGTGTAAAGTTAGAAAACGGAAAATTAAATTGATCTACTAGATGGGCAATCATCCCCATTGAAACTAAATATGATACACCCACTGTAAGAAGAGATACAATTGGAACAATTGGTGAACGAAATACAATGATTAATACAACTAGAATGAAAATGATAGAAATAACTTCTGTCTTCTTCACTCCCTCTTGAGAGGAAGTAAGAAAATCACCCGCTATTAAATCACTTCCTGTTAAGTACGTTTTTACCCCTTTCGTTTGCACTTTTTTATGAAGCCCATTTGCAACTTTTGATATTTCACCATTTTTTTTATCTACAGAGATTTGCGTTAAAATGGTCGTATTGTCTTTAGATATCAATTGTTTTTCCAAATCTTTATTATCTAAATGTGAAACAACTTCCTTAATTCCTAATTGCTCTTTTTCATTTTGTAAAGCATGGATTGTTTTTACGATTTCCTCTTTTTGCTCAGTTGTTAAAGCTGTTTTACTCCCACTATTAAAAACAGCTATAATTTCATACTTTTCAGTCCCGTCTTTATCCATCTCTTTTATCATCTTGTCAGCAATACTACTTTGTTCTGTATTAGGAATCGTAATGTGCCCTTTTTCTTTCACTAATTTATCCATATTAGGCATCGTTACGATCATTGCAATAGTAATAACTATCCATAATAGAAAAGATAAACTTCTCCAATTTTTCAGCTTACTCATTTTAATCATCTCCTATTTTGAAAGTGTCACGTTAATTTCGGAATGAATATTCATTCCTATTGTTTTGAACCTATTTTTTCAGAATGAACGTTCATTCCTATCATTCTATTATTTTTTATAAATTCTATTAAACTATTCTTTCCAGAATGAATGTTCATTCCTATAGTTGCACAAATATCCTCTCCTGCTCTCATTTTTCAAATCTATTTAGGAATGAATATTCATTCCTTCCCTTATAAAGCTATAGAATCAGATGATTCTAATAGCATTCCAAGAGCTTTCTTCCAGTTCTTTTACTAACTCTTTCGAGTATTCTAATTGCCCTGTTGCAATTACTTTCGTTAATTGTTCTAACGGTTGATATACAATAATAATTAAAGCAACTGGAGGCAATGGACGAAGAAAACCTTTTGCGATTCCATCTTCAATGATATTCATAAAGAAGCCTATAAAATCATCAAATATTTTCTTACTCTGTTCATCAAGAAAATAACTATCACAGTGAGAATTTGTAAATAAAAAAGCATCCACATTGTTTCTCGCAAATTCAAATAAACGGTTGTACGTATGACTAAACTGTTCACGAATATTTGCTTCAACAGGAAAATCCGTTTTTATCATTTCAGAAAGCTCTAACATACTTTTTGAAAATAATGAGTTAACAAGTGCCTCTTTATTTTCAAAATAGCGATAAATAGTACCCGCACCGACTTTTGCCTTTTCAGCGATCATTGGAATTGTCGTACCATCGTAACCACGCTCTGCGAAAAGTTGCATCGCAGCATCAAAAATATCCTCTTGTTTGTTTTTAGCCATTTTTTCCACCTCTATTTCCAGGAATGAAAATTCATTCCGTTTTTAATTATAAATTACAGGGAATAAAAGTCAAGTGCGTGACAAAGTATGGTTGCGTTTTAGTGAAAAAATTATATCAACGATTATTAGAATATATCAGCGATTCTCAGGATATATCGGCGCATCTCCAATTATATCAGCGTTTTTCAAAATATATCGACTTACCGACAAAAACCGACAACCAAAGAGAAAGCTGTCCCAAAATTTGATTTTGGACAGCCCTATTTTTTAAAAGAAATCATAAATAAATGCTTCTCGTACCGGAACTATATTCTCAAACGCTCGTATTTCCTCTTCACTTCCGCTAATTAATTCTAGTTCATTAAGTTCTAACGGACGTTTGTATCCAAACATTATAGTAGATAATGTATTTATATCTAGACTAATTCCTTTATCCTTTATTTCTTCTTCTACAATTGTTATTTCATGATTTGCAAGCTTTACTGTAACGTTATTCCACGGTGCAAATGAATCTATAATATGTAAAATCACTTCTTGCTGTGCATTGTTCCAATTCAACTCATATTGTTTTAAGAACTGCTCCACATCTACAATTCTGCCCATAAAATAGGGCTTTATTTCTGCTTTTACGCGTGGCTCTTTTAGTGTATATAATAACGGTTCATTTTCACTTACTGTCATTTCAAGTTCTTTAATCATAGAATCATGCTGGCAAATAAAGTTCCACAGACCATTTCGCGCTTCATTATGCAGTGGAACAAATTCCTCTACTGTCATTTTGTTTTTTTCAATTTTATATAACATGTAGCCAGCTGCCGTTTTATTTTTATCGTAATAAATCGCTAATGTTAAATCATCATAAACAGCTTGTAACCACCACTTTTCATCGCGAACTAGCATACCGGAAAAACGTTCTGCAAATGTTTCATAAATCTTTTCGACCTCTTCTGGGTGATTTTCTTTATTGAAACGTTTTACAGTACCATTTACTTGTTTTTTCATAACTAAATCACTCTTTGTCATATGACATACAAAGAGATTCGCACAAAGTTCCCAGCCGTATTTACGGTAAAATGAAACAGCAAATGGATGTAGCATTGATACTGTATATCCGTCATTTTTCATCGTTTGAAGTGAGTGTTGAAGCAATTCTTTTACATACCCGCTTCTTCTATACTCTGGATACGTCGCTACCCCTGCAACGCCTCCCATTTTAAATTTTTCTTTGCCTATGTATATATGAAACGGAATAAAATGCAGTTTTGCTGCTACATCTTTCCCTTCCATAATACCGTATATTTCATGACTTTCTTTCATCTTTGTAAGTTGTTGTTGCAATCGTTCCTCATCAACTTTATATTGAAAAGCGTATTCCGATAAGCGTAATGCTTCTCTAAAGCTATCTTCTTTTAATCGTATAACGTTCATATATTTCTCCTCCATTCCTTGTTTGAATTGTACCATAATTCTCAATATTCCAGTGCGGTGAATGAAATTATATGGACTTAACGACACGAATCCAATATAAAAAGCAGATACATCCCGTATCTGCTTTTTATTACTTTATTTGGCTAACTTTTGAAGTTCTTCGAAGAATGTAGGATATGATACGCCTACTGCTTCTGCGTCTTCAATTGTTGTTTTTCCTTCTGCTAGACAGCCGGCAATTGCAAGCATCATTCCGATGCGGTGATCACCGTAACTATTTACTGTATTGCATTTTAGTGCTGATTTCCCGTAAATAATCATCCCGTCATCAGTTGCTTCTATGCGCGCTCCTAGTTTCGTTAACTCCGCAACAACTGTATCAATACGGTTCGTTTCTTTTACTTTTAATTCGTGTGCGTCTTTAATAACTGTAATTCCTTCTGCTTGCGTTGCCGCTAAGGCGATAACAGGAATTTCATCGATTAATCTTGGGATAATATCTCCGCCAATTTCGATTCCTTTTAATGAAGATGTTTCAATTGTAATATTTGCAGCTGGTTCTGATGCTCCTTTGTTAATTGGCTCTACAGTAAACGTAGCACCCATTTTCTCTAAAACATCAATAATACCTGTACGAGTTGGGTTCATTCCTACATTTTGTAATACTAGTTTACTATTTGGAATAATTGCACCTGCTACTAAGAAAAATGCTGCTGATGATACGTCACCTGGTACTTGAACGTCTGTCGCTGTTAACTTCTGTCCACCTGCAAGTTTCACTGTTTTTCCCTCGCGAGTTACGTTAACACCAAATGCTTCAAGCATTCTTTCCGTATGATCACGTGAAATATGTGGTTCTGTAACAGCTGTTACACCTTCCGCACGAAGACCTGCAAGTAAAATAGCTGACTTTACTTGCGCACTTGCTACAGGTGAAGTGTATTCAATTGCTTTTAAATCTCCACCACGTATTGTTAACGGTGTAAACGTCCCTTCTTCGCGGCCATCAATGTTTGCACCCATTTGTTTTAATGGATTTGTAACACGTTTCATCGGTCTTTTTGCGATAGATGCATCACCTTGTACGCAAGAGAAAAATGGTGTATTTGCCAAAATTCCTGACATTAAACGTATTGTTGTACCAGAATTACCAACATCTAATACAGCTTTCGGTTCTTGTAAGCCTTCTAATCCTTTACCAACTACAGTGACTTCATCACCATTTTGCACGATTTCTACTCCCATTTCTTTAAAGCAAGAAATTGTACTTAAACAGTCTGCACCGGGCAAGAAACCTTTAATTGTTGTTTTTCCTTCTGCAATCGCGCCGAACATGACAGCGCGGTGTGAAATGGATTTATCTCCTGGAATTGTAATAATACCATTTAATCCGTTATTAACAGGTTCTATTGTTCTTTCCTTCATGTTTTCACCTTCTCATTTAAATTGTTTCATAAGTTTGGTATTTTTCTTCTCTAAGCGCTAGCTTTGCTTTCATACGATCTTCTTCTCTTTGGAAGCTAATACGTAATACCCCAAGCAACCCTTCACGTGCTTCTAATATTTGCAAGTTCGTAATACTAATTTCTTCACGTGCCAAAATACTCGTAATATGAGCCAATGCCCCTACTTTATCTAAAACATCGACGTATAAGTCGTGATAGGCAGGAATTGCCCCTCTCTTTCGTACTGGTAAAGAGTCACGGTATTCTTTCGCGTCTGCAAAATAGTTTTGAATCTCGCCTGCATCTCCGGTAGAAACTGTATCATATAAATCTTCCATTTCAGAGATCCACTCTTTTAATAATACTATTAAATGCTCGCGATTTTGCTTAACAATATCACTCCACATTTTTGGGCTACTAGATGCGATACGTGTAATGTCTTTAAACCCTCCGGCAGCTAGTTGATGAATGAGCGGATTATCTCCTGCATGTTTCTCCACTTGCTTTACTAATCCAGCTGCGATAAGATGCGGAAAATGACTAACGATCCCTGTTACATAATCATGTTCCTCTGTATTTAGAACGAGAAAATGAGATCCTGTTCCTTGTAACCAACGCTTTAGTTCTTCCACATGTTCATTTGGCACATGATTCATCGGCGTTAAAATATAAAATGCATTTTCAAATAAATGTGCTTTTGCACTTTCAACTCCCGTTTTATGAGAACCTGCCATCGGATGTCCACCAATAAAAGAAACTTCCTTTGAAAATAAAGCTTCCGCTTCATCCATGATCGTCCCTTTTGTACTACCAACATCTGTTACAATAACATCTTCTCGTAAATGAAATGACGCTAATTTGTGTAATAACTTCTTCGTTTCTTCAACTGGAGAAGCAAATACAATTAAATGCGCCTCTTCACATGCATGCTGTAAATCTACTGCTACTTCATCTACTACATGTAATTCTTTTGCACGCTCTACTTGTTCTTGAAATATATCATAACCTGTTATCGTTACATCGTGCTCTTTCTTAATTGCTAATGCGAGAGAGCCTCCGATTAAACCAGTTCCAATTAAAACTACCTTTTTACGCATTTTCCTCATCTCGAGACTTTCTTTTTTTATTTTCAAAGTGTTGTTTTAACACTGAAATCACTCCTTCATTTTGCTCCCTTGTTCCGACTGTAATACGGACACCATTTGGGAACGGACGAATAATAAATCCTGCGTGTGCACAAGCTTCATAAATCTCCCCAGCATTCTCAACTGGCAAGAAGATGAAATTTGTTTGCGATGGATAAAACGGAATTTCTTTTTCCTTACAAAAGCTTTCGTATTGTTGTAATCCCTCTGTATTCACACGAACTATTTCCTCAATAAACTCGTCATCACCAAAAGCAATCGTCGCTGCTTTTTGCGCTAATGAAGATACGTTAAATGGCAAACGTACGACATTTAATTTCTCGATTAGCTCTTCCTGTCCAATTGCATATCCAACGCGGAAAGAAGCTAATCCGTACGCTTTAGAAAATGTTCTAAGTACAAGAATGTTTTTATGTTTTTCTAAAAGCGGTAATGTCTCTGGGAAATCCTTTGCTGTTACGTATTCATAGTACGCTTCATCAATGACAATTAACGTATTTTCACTAATACCTTCAATAAATTGAGTCAATTTTCGATCATTCACATATGTGCCTGTCGGGTTGTTCGGATTACAAATCCATACGATTTTCGTATTATTATTTATTGCTGACGAAATTTCGTCTAAATCGTATACACCGTTATTTAAAGGGATTTCTTTCACTTCACAACCTTCAATAATTGCATGATGACGGTACTGCGGGAATGTTGCACCAGCCGTTACGATGTTATCTCCTGCTTTAAGTACTGCACGGCTTATTATTTGAATGACTTCATCTAAACCACTACCGCAAAGTATTTGTTCCATTTGAACATGTAACTTATTTGCAAGTGTTTGACGGAGTGCTGTAGCACCTCCGTCAGGATATAAAGCATGTTCCAACCACGATTTTTGCAACTCATCTAAAACACGTGGTGAGCAGCCGAATGGATTTTCATTTGATGCTAATTTCACAAATAAATGATCTCCGTACACTTCTTTCATTTGTTCAGGTGATTTACCTGGTTTATATGGTTGTAATGATGATAGTTGATCTTTTACTTGCATGTTAAAACCACCTTTTTATTAAAATTCTTTTGCGTATTTATTATGTTGCGTAATGTTTTGCTGAATTAAATCCATACGATCTTTTCCGAATTGTTCGACTAGTGCATGTGCAAGTTCCCATGCTATAACAGATTCAGCTACTACACCTGCTGCTGGTACTGCACAACTATCAGATCTTTCAATACTCGCTTGGAATGCTTCTTTCGTATCAATATCAACGCTTGCTAACGGTTTGTATAATGTAGGTATTGGCTTCATAACACCTCTTACGACAATTGGCATTCCTGTTGTCATACCGCCTTCTAAACCGCCGGCATTATTCGTTTTTCTCGTGTATCCATTTTCTTCATCCCATAATATTTCATCGTGTACTTTACTTCCTGGCTGTCTTGCTGCTTCAAAACCAACGCCAATTTCAGCACCTTTAAATGCATTAATACTCATAATTGCACCAGCAAGTTTTGCATCTAATTTACGATCGTAATGAACGTAACTACCAACACCAATTGGCATACCTTCTGCAATGACTTCAACAATACCGCCGATTGAATCCCCACTACTTTTAGCGTTATCTATCGCATCCATCATCTCTTGTTCTACTTCTTTATCTAAACATCGAACTGGTGAATTTTCAGTAATCGTTTGAATTTCTTCTATTGGTAAGTTTGAAATTCGTTTCGCTTGTACCCCACCAATTTCAAGAACATGCCCTGCAATTTCTACGCCTAATTCTTTCAAAATTTGTTTCGCAACTGCACCAGCAGCTACACGAACTGTCGTTTCTCTTGCAGATGAGCGCTCTAATACGTTTCTTATATCACGATGTCCATATTTAATTGCACCGTTTAAATCTGCATGTCCTGGACGTGGTTTTGTAATTGTACGTTTCATATCTTTACTTTCTTTTTCCGAAATTGGCTCTGCACCCATTACTTTCGTCCAATGTTTGAAATCATCATTTTTAACGATTAACGTTATTGGTGAGCCAAGTGTCATCCCATGACGAACACCACTTACAATTTCAACTGTATCAGTTTCTATTTGCATGCGTCTTCCACGTCCGTGCCCTTTTTGTCTTCTTAGTAATTCTTTATTAATATGTTCCGATGTTAATGTTAAACCTGCTGGTACACCTTCTAAAATAACTGTTAACTGCGGTCCATGTGATTCTCCAGCTGTAATGTATCTCATTTCTCTTGCCCCTTTACTATTTTTTTGTACAAAAAAGTCCCTACTGAGCGCTCAGTAGGGACGATGTTTATCGCGGTACCACCCTAGTTGTAGACAACTATCGTCTACCTCTCTTCTTCTGTAACGATCGTTTGACCGTCTTTCCCTCCAAAAGTTGGCGGAAAAGATGCTCCAAGGCTGTAATTCATGCTTATCTTTGTACTGATTCACACCGACCATCAGCTCTCTTTAACAGTGAGATAAGCACTACTGTTTCCTCTTCAGCGCATATATGATATGGAATTAAGATAATTTATTTTTGAAACCTTTTAACTCATCCATGAATCTATGGAATTCTGGAATATCCATTTGTTGTGCAGAATCTGATAATGCAACCGCTGGGTCTGGGTGTACTTCAGCCATTACTGCATCTGCGCCAATTGCAAGTGCTGCTTTCGCTGTTGGTAATAATAAATCTCTGCGTCCAGTTGAATGCGTTACGTCAACGATTACTGGTAAATGTGTTTCTTTCTTTAAAATCGGTACTGCTGAAATGTCTAATGTGTTACGTGTCGCTCTTTCGTATGTGCGGATACCACGCTCACATAGAATAATTTGGTCGTTACCTTGTGCAATGATGTACTCAGCTGCGTTAATGAACTCATCAATTGTTGCTGCTAATCCACGTTTTAATAATACTGGCTTGTTAACTTTACCTACAGCTCGTAATAAATCGAAGTTTTGCATGTTACGTGCACCGACTTGAATTACATCAACGTAGTCTAGCGCCATTTCAACATCGTTCGGATTTAAGATTTCACTAATGATCGCTAAGTCGAACTCATCTGCTACTTGGCGTAAAATTTGTAATCCTTCTACTCCCAAACCTTGGAAATCGTATGGAGATGTTCTTGGTTTGAAAGCACCACCGCGCATTAATTTTAGACCTTGGTCTTTCATCGCTTGCCCTACTTGGCGAACTTGCTCTAAGCTTTCTACCGCACAAGGTCCCATGATGAACGTTTGTGTTCCGTTTCCAATCAATTCACCTTTTACATTAACGATTGTATTTTCTTGTTTCTTTTTACGTGATACTAGTAATGCTTTACGGTTATCATCTTCTTGTAATTCTAAGCTAGCTTTGAAGATTGTTTTGAAAATGTGTTGAACTGTTGACGTTTCGAATGGTCCTTCGTTATGCTCTGCGATCATATCAAGTACTTCACGCTCACGTACTGGATCAAAACGTTTCGTACCTTGTACTTGCTTTTGCTCCCCAATTTTTTGAACGATTTCACCACGTTTGTTTAAAAGGTGTAATAGTTGTAAGTTAATTTCATCTACCTGTTTACGTAATTGATCTAATTCATGATTTGCCATTTGGAAATCCTCCTCTAATGTTTTAAAAGTATAGTAAGAGAATGAAAAATTCTCTATTTTCTGAACTGATAAATTATACAAAATTTAAGTGGAATCGATACCTCTTCTTATTTTAAACGAATACTTACTATAAGGACACTATCAACTCAATCAAAACCCACTTTTTTGTACAAAAAATCCCTACTGATTCAATCAGTAGGGACGATATTTATCGCGGTACCACCCTAGTTGTAGACTTATTTCGTCTACCTCTCTTCATTGTTAACGATCATCTGACCGTCTTTCCCTTCATAAAGACAATACTATCTTTACTACGAAAAAGATGCTCTAGGACTGTAATTCGCTCTTGTTTTTGTACTGGTTCGCACCAACCACCAGCTCTCTGTTACAGGGAAACAACAACTACTGCTTTTCCTTTCAACGCATATATATTTAATTTTCAAGTTAGACCACTAAAATACAAAAAGTCCCTACTGAATAAATCAGTAGGGACGATATTTATCGCGGTACCACCCTAGTTGTAGACTAACTTTCCGTCTACCTCTCTTCACTGTTAACGATCAATTGACCGCTTTTTCTTCATAAAGACAATACTATCTTTACTACGAAAAAGATGCTCCAAGACTGTAATTCATGATTATCCCTGTACTGGTTCACACCAACCACCAGCTCTCTGTTACAGTAAGACTAACCACTACTGTGATCTCTTCATTGCACTTTGTTTATTCAAATGTTTTTGAAATTGAATAAGTATGATTCGTATTATAGAACGCTTTTCAAAACACTGTCAACAACTTTTTATATTTTTTTTAAAATTCCACTTCCGCCCTACATTTCTTCTTGTAAATTCTCCATAACAATTCCGATGCGAATTATCTCATTATCTATTGCATTTAATACATATTTTTCTACTCCATACTGGATTAATATTTCTTTTATTTGAATAATTTCAGTTTCAAGTAAATCGGCTTCTTGAAGCGTTTGTAGTAAAGTGAAAAATACATTTGCATACAATTCTTTATACATTTTTATACTCTCTGTCTTTTCAAGTATTTCATTAAACAACTGTTTTAACTCCGTTTGATTCCCTTTTCCAACCAAACCTGAAAATGTTTTTATTATAGATAATCCTCTTTCTACTATTTCATCCATAAATAAAATAATACGCAAAAGCATTACATATTCTCTAGCTGTGATTTCACCCATTTTCGGTCGCTCTCGCAAAAATACACCGAGCCAAGATGCCCAAAATTTTTGTTGTTCTTTTGCACTTAACGTTTTGACGTAATAGCATAAAAACTGCATAAATTTAATTTTATTTTCTTCATTTTCTTGTATAAGTAACGGGTATAACCAATCTGTTTTTTGCTCCCAATACAGTACACATTTAATAAATACAAAACTGAGCCATTTCAAGAAAGCTTCCCTCGTATGCGGATGTAATACTTCCAAATGTTCTACTGCATACTTAATAAATCGTTTCATTTCTGTAAATAAAGGTAAATTGATTTGCGTGTAACATAAGCCTGCCCATGCATATTTCGTAATCTCATTTTCTTTCTTTAAATCTAAGCATGGCAACAAATATTTTCGGCACCATTGCTTCTCAATATGATAAAGAAATGTAACATCTGCTACTAAACGAGCTAACATAAAGTTTGTCCGTACTTTACTAACTCTTACTTGTTCTTCAAATAAAAATAAATATTCATATACATTACGATCGTATAAATGATCATATGATAACAGTTTTAATAATACAGCTGTCATTTTCCCAACAGGATGCTGGATCGATTCATTGTAAAAGTCTTGTTTTCCAAGCTTAAAATCTATATCACTTTTCATTACTTGAGGGAATACCGAAAAAGCAAAACGTTTCACACTGCGTATACTATTTTCCTCTAACTCTTCTAATCGATTACTAATCTCATATAGAAAGCTACTAATTAACCAATGAAAAGCAGTATTTCTAACAAATTTCTGTAATAGCGGAATTACTTTTTGGATTTGTTCATTTGTCAATCCTCGGTTATTTCGCCACTCTCTAATACAAACAAACCATACTTCATTACTTATTTCGTGCATACCAACTAATTGATAGGCAAATGAAATACTCCATTCTGTATTCAACTTACATGCTTTCGATAACATCTCTAAAAAATGGCGTTGTTCAAAAACACCATCTTGAGAAAATTGACGAACTTGCTTCATAATTTCATCGTCTTTCAACTGCAATAATCCATCAGCAGTTACATTACAAGTAATACTTTGATCTGCCGTCTCTTTCTTTTGTACACTATATCGATCAGAATGAAAGTGAGGATGTTTTTGCTTCATTAACTCATAACCTTTTGCTGTAGATGGACTATTCGAATCACAAGTGAATAATAAATCTAAAACTAAACAAGCATCAAATGCTCTCTCCTCTGCAAGGTCCTTCAATACAATTTGAATAACCACTTCCTTTGTTTTTTCTAAAGAGTGTGCAAAATGATTTTTTATAAGTTGAAAAACTTCGTGTTTATACGTGACATCTAAAAGAAGTCCTTCCTGTAACACCCATTTCATTTTGGCATCGGCGCTAACGAATCTATTTTTATTCATCGCATCAATTGCAATTCGGTTCTGAAGCATGCTGTTTGCTTCTATCATTTCTGTAATATAATAATTTGCTTTTTTTTCATTATTTTCACACAAATAGGCTAAACACTCTTTTACAATTTGAATTAAAAATGCAAGATCATTTTGCTGAAACTCTTTTTCAACATTTTCCTTATCCTTTTTTTTCAGTGCCGTTTGTCGTAGTGATAACATTCGCATCTTCTCTATTCCCATCATCATAATTGGTACGGCGTAATAGGAAATATGAGGTTTCATCTTCTCGTTCCAAATTTGCTCCACATAAGAAAATGTAGACACTGGTAAACGACTCGATTCCTCAAGTTCTATTGATTCTTGCGTATCATTTCCCCATTTTCTTTCCCGCTTCAATTTCAGTTTTCCGTCCAAAATAAATGTTAGTAATAATAAAGCAATTTCTTTATGCTCAGGAAAAGAACATTTTTGCAGTAAGCAAGAAATTTTTTCAATAGATTTACTATCTTTTTCAGCTGTTTCTAATAAAAGAAGTGTCCATCTTGCAAACAACAACGGGTCCATTTTAATTTTCATTTCGTTTAAGTAGCTACAAATTGTTCTCCATAATAACGGAGATATTTTAGAATGATTTTTAAAAATTAATTGAAATAATTCTTTTTGATGACTAAAAAGAAATTGTTCCACCAACCATTCTGCAAGTAATTCATCTACCTCATTATCGTTTGATGTAACTAAAAATAAATTTTGTAATTTCCCTTCTGCTTCAAGCCATTCCACCCATTCATAATCATGAGCAAATTCAACAAAGTAGCGGACTGTTTCAATTTTTTTTATGGATTGTTTTATGTACGATAATTGTTCCTGCTCTACTGACGGTGGAACTGTTACTATGTCACGAATTCGCATTCGTTTTGTAATATAATTATCTCCCATTAATTCTGCCCATCGCTTCACTGCTTTAACAAGAGATTGATGATTATTACCTTTATTCGGGTATACAATCGGCCGTATTCCTAAATGCTCCCAATGGTACGTATTTTCCCCTTGTGCAACAAATGCATAACGCCTTGTACTTGGCGGTAAACCAGTAGCCAAATATTTCATTACTGGGTCATTATGGCTATATCCAACGAATAAAACAGTATAATTCGAGAATAAATCAACTAAAAACCTTCTTGCCCAGCCTTCGGTCAAGTAAGCCCTTCCAAAATCACCATCTGTTAAAATTAAAGCTTCTTTCTCTTGTTCTATATTGCCATGTATGTAAGCGAGTCCTTTAAACGCTCTACCTGTAGGTAACGCAGGTGCGTAATATACGTTTAATTCTCTATTCATTTCTTTCATCGCAGTTGTAAAATGCCGATCAAAATTTGTCGTGACAATGCGGACTTCCGTATCTAAAGGAAACAACCTCGGAATCGCATAATGAAGCGGATTCGGCTTTGATTTTTCAATATGAACTAAATCTCTTGCAACTTGATGTATATCTTTTGTTTTCGCAATTTTACCAAGATAATAATCATGAGGTTCTGTTATTTCACGCGTTTCTACATATAACGTTTTCGCAATCTCATCAACTAGATCATCAAAATTCGGTAAGTTTGATTTCCCTTTCATAGAAACTCCCGCTCCAACAAATAGTACTAACTTTCCTTGTTCAAGATGATCAATTAACTCCTCTGGAATTTCTACTTCTGAAGTAATCCACATCATGGATTCCCCCTTACCTAAAAATGTCATATACTCTCATTTTACTATAACATTTTTTCTTTGTTTTTTTTAATATTTAGACAAAAAACGAACATGAAAAAGTTTTATGTAAATATATTCGTTACAATGTATGAACTCCTAAATTTATTGTAAAACTATGTATAAATCGGAGGTGTAAATATTGAATGGTTTTACTGTAGTACTTATCAAATTTATATCGTGCATTATCGCATTTAGTATTGGACTCGCTTTATTTTTCCCTGCAACGTTCGTCCAAATTATTTCATTTAGTCTCTTTGTTACAATCGTTTCCTATATGTTCGTCGATAAAATCATATTAAACCGAATAGGCAATACCGGTGCCATTATGTCGGATTTCTTACTAACGTATTTAAGCGTATGGATTTTCGGTAATATTTTATTAGACAATTACATGCAAATTGCATGGGGGAGTTTCCTTTCCGCTACTGTCTTTACATTATCTGAAGTAATCGTTCATCGCTTTTCTAACTCACACACAAGACACAACAACGATAACATTCATATTAATCGCCGCTTTGCATATGGTACGGAATTTGCTGAAGAACAGAATGTATTGGATAAAGATAAGAAGAAATAACATTTTGATGCAGGAGCGCCCTTTTTAATTATGTGGTGCTCCTTTTGTGTATTTTCATTATGGTATGTGAAATTATACGAACAATTTTTTTAATATATCTTATAATAAAAAACTGCCTCTTATTTAGAGGCAGTCACTTTCAAATCTTTTAACGCAACAACATTAGCAAACGCTCCAAACACTACATTATGATGCTTTACAATGTCTTCCGCACGTAACACGTCTGTATGAAACGTACTATGTGCATCACTCACTAACGTTACTTTATAACCTTCACTAAACGCTCTTCGCGTTGTCGTATCCACACAGTACTCTGTTTGCATTCCTGAAATAATAACGTGTTCAATGCCTTTTTCTTGTAATACTTCGTTTAAGTTTGTCTTATGGAAAGAATCTGGCGTCGTCTTTTCAACGATACGATCCCCTTTTTGCGGAGCAATCGCCTCATGCACTTTCCAGCCCTCTGTACCTTTTTCTAACGGATGATCTTTTGGCCCGTTATGTTGTACATAAATAACTGGAATATCATTTGAACGACATTCCCCAATAAGCTCTTGCAATATTTCTAAAAACTTTTCCCCATTATGTACTGGCATTCCTGCTGTATACATACCTGCTTGCACATCAATTACTAGTAATGCTTTTTTCATTTCGCGCAACTCCCTTTGTTTGTATTCCACCATCCAACAATCTTCTAATTTCCCCTCATGTAGTTCATGTTCCTTTAAAATCTTCACCTTTTTAAATCCGCATTTTTCATAACATTTTATCGCACGTTCATTATTTACTTTCGGATCCATTGCGATTGCTTCTGCTCCCGTGTTCTCCATAATATATGTAATTGCTGCCTGAACGAGTTTCGTTCCAATTCCTTTTCCCCAATAAGTCGGCTCTCCGATAAATTGATCCATTCCCCATACATTTTGTGATTCTTCATAGCCATATAATGTTTTCCACTCAGAATCAATTGGGTACATTTGTATGTAACCAATTGGAACAGCATCAAACTCTATTAAACATCTTTTTTCATGACTATTTGGATTATGTATAAAATGATTCAGTACCATTTCTACAGATTGCGGATTATCGCGTCCTTCGTAATACCGCAAGACTTCTGGGTCTGTTAACCATTTTGAAATGATTGGTGCATCCTCTTCTATTACGTATCTAATCGATATATTATCTTTTTGAAATAGCATATAATACCTCTTTTTAATTATTTATATTTTTTCTTGTTGTGACATCATTCATTGCACCTATTAGTGCGTATGGTAACAATGTAATCGCAAAAAATGCTGTAAACACATTAAAATGAGGAATTTCATATGGAGTGAACCATTCCGTGAAAAATTCAGAATGTAAAATTCTATTTAAAAACTCTCCACTTGGCTTAAAATTTGGTGTCCATCCAGTAACCTCACAAATAATAAACAACAATTGAACAATTATAAATGCCCCTAGATAGCGAAACCATGTCCGTTTCCAAATCGGCTGCGCCTTATTTAATTCATGTTCCATCTAGCTCCCACCTTTTTATTTCCATCATATTAATTATACACTTTTCATAGTTTATTTGTTAAAATTTTCTATATAATCATTCATGCTGGGGGAATTCATTATGTCTAATCCTATACATAAATCAACATTAATCATTCTTAGAGGAAACTCCGCAAGTGGTAAAACAACAATCGCAAAGCAACTACAAGAACATTTCGGACAAGGTACACTTTTAGTATCGCAGGATGTTGTACGTAGAGATATGCTTAGCGTACATGATACGATGGGGAACTTATCTCATGATCTACTATTTGAAATTACGAAGTACGGAAAAGGAAAGTGTGAGTTTGTTATTTTAGAAGGTATTTTAAACAGTCATAGATACGGTGAAATGCTAAAAGAGTTAATAGATTTTTTTGAAGGAAACACATATACATATTACTTTGATTTATCATTAAAAGAAACAATTCGACGACACAATACAAGAGAAAAGCGCCAAGAATTTGGTGAGGATTCCCTACAAAAATGGTAAAATCCACACGATACAATTGAAGTTGCTAGAGAAACTATTTTTACAGATACCTTCACGCAAAAAGATATATTTGATGAGATCCTTAATGATGTTGCGATACAAAAATAAAAGCCAGTCTCAATAAAGAGAACTGACTTCTATCTAGATGACTTTATTTATTAAAGAATTTTAACTTTAACAGTTTGTCTTCCCCAATTCATAGCTTTACTTTTTGAGCCCATTAAAACATCAATACGATTTCCTTTAATAGCACTTCCAGTATCACCAGCAATTGCTTCGCCATAACCTTCTACCCATACTTTAGATCCTAATGGGATTACTTTCGGATCTACTGCGATAATTCTCATATTCGGATTAGCCGTTAAATCATGCCCCATCGCAGTTAAAACACGACCACCATATGTACCATTTTCACTTGGATCAGCAGTATATGCTGTCGCAACTACCGTTAATTCACGTTTAGCAGACTGTATGTTATTTTTAGACTCTTCTCTTGCTTTTGCTTCTTCCTTAGCCTTTGCTATTTCTCTTGCTTTCTCTTCTTCTTTAGCCTTTGCTATTTCCCTTGCTTTCTCTTCTTCTTTAGACTTTGCTATTTCTCTTGCTTTCTCTTCTTC